>NZ_JBIEKI010000029.1:0-18807 GCF_043497085.1 Halobacillus sp. B23F22_5
CATCACTTCGAGTGAGTAAGATCCCTCAGAGACGATGAGGTAGATAGGTCCGAGGTGGAAGCGTGGTGACACGTGGAGCTGACGGATACTAATCGATCGAGGACTTAACTAATATAATTCGTGAAGAGGTTGGATCGTTGAATGTTGCTTATCTAGTTTTGAGGGTTTACAAAAAAACTCTTGCATTTTTAGCGGAAAGTTAATATAATTAATCTTGTCGCTAATATAAAAGGTCTAGTGGCGATGGCGGAGAGGTCACACCTGTTCCCATGCCGAACACAGCAGTTAAGCTCTCCAGCGCCGATGGTAGTCGGGTTTATCCCCGTGAGAGTAGGACGCCGCTAGGCTATCAATTTTATACTTATCGTAAGTGCTCAAAGCATTTACATTACCGCGGGGTGGAGCAGTCTGGTAGCTCGTCGGGCTCATAACCCGAAGGTCGCAAGTTCAAATCTTGCCCCCGCAACCAATTAATTTTCACTTTCATCGTCGATCAATCATCTTAGCTAGTTGAAAATCGTGTACTGTGAAGTGCAACCAATTAATTTTCACTTACATAATTGTTCTGATAAAATGGTCCGGTAGTTCAGTTGGTTAGAATGCCTGCCTGTCACGCAGGAGGTCGCGGGTTCGAGTCCCGTCCGGACCGCCATTATACATTCGATATAATAAGCCTTAGGTAAATCCTAAGGCTTTTGTTGTGTCTTCATTTAATAAAGCCTATATATACGAAATGAGCTACACTAGTCGGGGACTTCTGCATTTGTGATTGTTATGCATTTTTTTTACTTTGGGCAAGTTATTGATATAATGAACTTATCTTTTTAGGAACGTAGGAGGCTCGCCATCTATGGATGAATTTTCTTTCATCGATTCCATCAAGCAGGATGTTTATTACCAGCCAACTGTGTTGAAAGGCATTGGTGATGATGCAGCAGTGTTTCGAGCAAATAACCAGGACATCATCACAGCAGTAGACACCATGGTAGAAGGTGTGCATTTTTCCAGGGAGACCATGGACCCTTTCCATGTAGGTTATCGTGCTCTCGCGGTCAATATCAGTGACTTAGCTGCTATGGGGGCCGTCCCTGCCTTTTTTATGGTATCTATCGTTATTCCCGATGATTGGTCTGCTGCTGAAATTGATGAGGTTTATTCGGGCATGAAACAGCTTGCTAAGGAATATCGGATGGATCTGATTGGTGGCGATACGGTGTCAGGAAAAGAGCTGGTCGTATCTGTTACGGTGTTTGGGCTGGTACCCCCTGATAAAAGCAGGTATCGTAGTTCGGCCAAGCCGGGGGATGTATTATTTGTGACGGGCACTTTGGGAGATGCACAGGCTGGATTGGAGTATTTATTAGGCAAGTATCATTTCGACGAGGAAGCAGCTTCTTATTTTATTGGTCGTCACAGACAGCCGGATCCACGGGTAGCGTTTGCTCTTCAGCTACAGTCGCTCGAGCGTGTTGCCCTGAATGATGTCAGTGATGGAATCGCAAGTGAGGCAAATGAGATAGCTGCAGCTTCCGATGTCGATTTACATATCAATTATGAGGACTTGCCTAAAACCGAATATTTGGGCAAGCTGGACAAAGCGATTTGTAAACCTTGGGTGTTATCAGGAGGAGAAGACTTTGAGCTGCTCGGAGCTGTCCCGGAAAAAGATTGGACGGCCGTTCAACAGGCTGCTGAAGCCTCTGCCACACGCGTAACGAAAATAGGTACGGTATTAGAAACAAATGATACAGAACCATTTGTTTACCTATATGAAGAAAACAAAAAGTCACTGTTGACGAAATCAGGCTATATACATTTACGACAGGATAGGTGATAAGGGTGAAATCTTTTAAAATCACGTCAACTTCCGCGCAACAGACAATGGAGCTGGCCAGGAAGCTTGGAGAGCGGTTACAGGCTGGCGATGTATTGACCCTGGAAGGGGATTTAGGCGCTGGTAAAACGACATTTTCAAAAGGGCTGGGACAAGGGCTTGGAGTGAAACGGACGATCAACAGCCCGACGTTCACCATAGTAAAAGAATATGAAGGACGGATTCCCCTTTATCATATCGATGCTTATCGTTTGGAGGATAGCGAAGAGGATATTGGTTTCGAAGAATATTTTCAGGGAGATGGGGTCACGGTAGTGGAATGGGCACAGTTCATTCAGGAATACTTGCCTGAAAGAAGGCTGGATCTCACTATCACATATCTCGATGAGAGCGGTCGCTTCATTGAAGGAAAGACAGAAGATCCTTATCTGGAAAAGTTATGCGAGGAGCTTTTTTTATGAACGTATTAGCAATAGATACATCTAATCAGATACTAGGGGTTTCTGTTATGAAAGACGGAGAAGTGGCCGGAGAATTGATAACGAATATTAAAAAGAATCATTCGGTCCGTTTAATGCCCGCTGTCGACCAATTAATGAAGGAGACAGCCATTACTCCGTCAGATTTAAGCAAAATTATCGTAGCTAAAGGACCTGGATCCTATACAGGTGTCCGAATCGGCCTTACTACAGCCAAATCAATGGGGTGGGCGTTGAACATCCCTGTAGTCGGTGTATCAAGCTTAGAGGTATTAGCTTATCAAGGAATGTTTTTCGATGGTTACATCTGTCCATTCTTCGATGCGAGAAGAGGTTTAGTGTACACAGGTCTGTATAATCAAGAGATGCAGCTGGTAAAAGCAGAAACGAATCTGCTGATGACAGATTGGCTGGAAGAACTCAAAGCAAGCGATAAGCCTGTGCTATTTTTAAGCCCGGATATTGAGAGCCATGAGGACGTCATAGTAGAGATGATGGACGATAAGGCGGTAATACCTCCTAAGCCCTTGCATGTGCCTCGTCCAAGTGCTCTGGCATTAGCAGGGCAGGAGAAAGAGGCTGGGCCGCTGCACGCCCTGGTCCCTAACTATTTGAGACTGGTAGAAGCAGAAGCGAAATGGCTGGAACAACAGGGGAAGAAGTGAAATGGAAAGCGTATCAATCAGGGAAATGATTGCAGACGATATCGACCAGGTGTTACAGATAGAGGAAGCTTCCTTCGCTATCCCCTGGAAACGGGAAGCATTCGTCGGAGAAATCGAGCAGAATGAATATGCGGAATACTATGTGATTGAAGATGATAACGGGATATTCGGCTATTGCGGGTTATGGATGATCATTGATGAAGCGCATATAACCAACATTGCCATTTTACCGAGTCATCGTGGGAAAGGCTATGGTGCTTTATTGTTCGGTCATGTCATCGAACAAGCTGTCAAGAGTGGAGCGATCATGCTCTCACTCGAAGTACGTGTTTCAAATACGGGAGCTCAGCATATGTACCGTAAATTCGGCTTGGTTCCTGGTGGAATCCGGAAGCATTATTACACGGATAACGGAGAGGACGCATTAGTGATGTGGGTGAATTTTCATGATCAAAGATAATTATATACTGGCAATTGAAACAAGTTGTGATGAAACAGCTGCAGCAATTGTGAAGAACGGCCGGGAATTGGTAGCGAACGTTGTCGCTTCTCAAATCGAAAGCCATAAACGTTTCGGTGGAGTAGTTCCTGAAATAGCTTCCCGCCACCATATTGAGCAGATTACCATTACCCTTGAAGAAACACTGTCCCAGGCAGGAATGCAGCTGGATGACATGGATGCCATTGCTGTAACAGAAGGACCGGGACTTGTCGGTGCCTTGCTTGTCGGTGTGAATACCGCTAAATCACTGGCGTTTGCCAAGGATAAGCCATTGATTGGTGTCCATCATATTGCCGGGCATATCTATGCTAACCGATTAGAGAAGGAATTCGAATTTCCATTACTGTCCTTAGTCGTTTCTGGGGGACATACGGAATTGATCTTGATGAAAGATCATGGGTCGTTTGAAGTCATCGGGGAAACAAGGGATGACGCTGCTGGCGAGGCCTATGATAAAGTGGCCAGAACGCTGAAGCTTCCTTATCCAGGAGGCCCTCATATCGACCGTCTTGCACAGGAGGGAGAGGAAACCATCGATTTTCCTCGCGCCTGGCTTGAAGACGGTTCCTATGATTTCAGTTTCAGTGGACTGAAATCAGCAGTTATCAACAAGCTGCACAATGCCAAGCAAAAAGGTGAAACATTAGAAGAAAAAAATGTAGCCGCAAGCTTCCAGGCGAGTGTGGTGGACGTGTTATCCACAAAAACTTACCAGGCTGCCAAGGAACATCAGGTGAAACAAGTGATTGTGGCTGGTGGGGTAGCGGCCAACCAGGGGCTTAGAAAAGCACTGAAAAGCAAATTTGACGGGGAAGATATCGAATTATTGATTCCTCCGTTAAGACTGTGTACAGATAATGCAGCTATGATTGCTGCGGCAGGAGCAGTCGCTTATCAACAAGGCCATCGTGCCGGGTGGGATTTGAATGCTGACCCGTCGTTGAGCCTGGAACGTTATGCGAAAAGATCGGTCAAATAATTGTAAGTAGTACTTCCCTCGCTATGAGGGGAGTTTTTTTATTTCTTTTTCCCCATAGGTACTTGGAGACAAGCCAGGTTTTTCTAATCGATAATATGGGTTGTGTGTATAACTATTTGTGGAAATCTAACAAGTTACACACAGTTGCATAAATATACTGTGGATAATCATTGGTTATGCATTGAGATAGAAGTGTTGATTATATCTGTGTATTTTGTGGATAATTAAGCGGTGTTTTGTGGATAATGTGAATAAACTTGTGCAAAAGTATTAAAATAGCTATTTATATGTGAATAACTATGTGGATGATGTGAGTTGGTAATCTGGTTGAGATGTATAAAAGAAACGACCGCTTTTTTGCAGTCGTTTCTTTTGTGCTATTGATCTTTCTTTTGTTCCGCATTGGAACTGTTGTCATCGTTCACTAATTCATTGGTCGCCTTTTTGAATTCTTTTAACGTGCTGCCGAAAGCTTTGCCGATTTCAGGTAATTTAGATGGGCCAAAGATGATGAGTGCAATCACTAATACTAAAATTAATCCCGGAATGCCGATATTTGATAACATAAGTACCAACTCCTATATCATTTTTGTAAATCGTATAAATCCTTCATTGTTTCCAGATAGTAAGGGATGAAACTTGCGAAAAACGGGTCTTCGAGCTTTCTTTTGCTATGTTTAGCAATTTTCTTCAACCCTTGCTTCATATGGGATTGATACATATCTACCTGTGCTTGATGCAATTCTTGAGCAAGTTCCATATTTCCATCTTGATCCGCTTTTACTTCTTCTGCCGAGGCAGCTGAAAGAAAGGCGGTCAGGCTTCCAATATGGTCCGGAAATTCTCCTTTTTCAATTGGATAGTAAAAGCCCATATTCTCGAACGTGCCAATCAAACAAAGCAGGTCCTGCCGGGAACGGTCCATGGCTTCCTCTGTCTTTTCGGTATAGCTTGAAACATAAGGGGGGATGAAGTAGACCCCCGGTATAGAAAAGTAGTTTTCATACCAGAGTTCCACGTCCTCCCGGTTATAGTATTGATGAAAAGGAAACGAGTCTTTTATTTCATCAGGGAATTGCTTCAAGATGGTCTCATATTTATCCCAGTCGCCGAACCAAATGTGGGTGAACAGCTGCGTCAACACTAATTGACCGTTACGTTCTTCGACAGTAAGCATGCCAATATCCTCCTTTAAGCTTTCTTGATATCTACAAACATATCTAATTGGCCTGGTGAGCCTCCAATTTCATCATACATGACACCATGCTTCATGCTCTTATCTACATATGTCAATTTGTTGACGATAAAGCCATCTCCACGTGACCCCGGGAAACCTGCCTCTTCATGCATCGGCTTGTTGAATTCAAAAGGGGTGTGGTTGTAGCTCGGGAGTTCTTTAGTCTTTTCCCCATCAATGTACTGTCTGTTTACCCCATAACCCGTCTGACCCATGTTATAGGCAGAGCCGACTACTCCTGGTGCGATGCCTCCGGTCACGGAAACTGTGCCTGTCAGTTGTATGCTGCCATTATCGATGGTGACTGCATCTCCGGTTTTCAAGCCGCGTTTTCTGGCATCCACCGGATTAATCCAAATGTAGTTATCTGAGCGGACTTCTCTCAGCCATGCACTGCTGACGTTACGATAGGTTCCGAAGTTCCTTGATTTCCAGTTGATGAACTGCAATGGTTTCGTTTGTTCTAATGGCTTTTGATCGAATGTTTTCAGCTCCTGATAATAAGGCATACCTTCAAAGTGTTCGCCATTGAATGTGTTTTTATGGGCTGCCACTCCTTCATCGTAAAAGTCGGCCTGCCCACCATATTGATATTTGATATGGTTGCCATTATACTCACTGCCTGCTTCTTCAAACCGCCCGCCACGATTCAATACATAAACCACTTTGGCCCACTCTTCCGGTTTGACGGCTTGTTTCCATTTCACTGGCTCAAAGTATTTTCCCAGCGCTTTTTTCCGCGCACTTTCAAAAATGTTTAACTCGCGCTGAGAAGCATTAGGGACTGGTGTTTCATCATAAGCGATGTTAGCAACTCGCTTGATGTAAAAATCCTCTTCGCGGTGGAGGGAGCTTCCATCCGGAAATGCTTTGTCACCAAACCCTGGAAGGTTCATACGTTTTCCTAACTCAATGACACTATTTTCAAAGGAGCGGACATCAGGGAATACCCGGGTGACTGGCTGGTAAACTCCAGTGAATTTGGTGGTGATATTCGGATAGATGGATTCTCTGCCCCAGCGTTCCAAATAAGTAGTGTCCGGTAAAATGAAGTCTGCATACTTGGATGAATCTCCTATTTGGACATCAGAAGCAACATACAATGGAAGAACCTTCTGATCCTTCAATGCCTGTTCCTGTACCTGCCCATTCGGTGAAGAAAGGACAGGAGACATCCGGTGTGTAAATAGTGCTTTGATCGGATATGGATAACCCTCTAATGCGCTCGGCAGCACTTCAGCTACTGTCTGACCGCTCAGCGGGAACCAAGGCCGTTTCGCAGGGTAGCCATCTTTCTCGAATAAGGTGGAGTTCTCGTATTTTAATTGGTAACGTCCGGTTGGAATTCCCCATGCTTTTTTTCCATTTGGCACGGTCATTAAATCATATCGTCCGGTGAATTCCTGATACGAAGCACCGGTAGTTATGTTTCCACCTTTCCAGTCATAACTGCCGATCAAATGATTCAGCATCGAAATCGCCCGTTGATTATAGTAGCCGTTCACATGCATGGCCGGTCCTCTGTAAGCCATGATAGCTGCACGTTTTCCGTAAGAAGTGAATGTCTTAGCTAACTTTATGATTTGCTGTTTATCGATCGTAGTGATCTCGGCATATTCATCAAGTGTTTTTTCCATGACTCTGTCTTTATAAAGCTGGAAACTTGATTTTAACTTTAAGCCTTTGATTTTCGTATCCACTTCCAACTGACCATCGGATGCCTGGTCATGGGGGACAGGCTTGCCATTTTCGATGACGACGAATTGATTTTCAGATCCGATTCCAAGATCGCTTGCCCGTAGTTTAGGTCGTTTAGGATCGCTTAGGTTTACAAGGTGGGTAGCGTCACTCCAAGTTGGTTCATCATCCATTTCTGCTGCTTTTTTATTAGGATTGGTCAAATAGGTTTCATCGTACTGTTTGTTTTCGATAATCCAGCGGCCGATACCTAGCGCAAGAGCACCATCTGTACCCGGTTTGACCGGCAGCCACATGTCAGCTTTTTCTGCTGTTTTGCTGAGTCTTGGATCGACGACGGCCATTTTCATTCCATTTTCAATGGCATTGGTTATCTTAGGTGCCAGCCAGGTAGGTCCCTTATTAGCCACCATCGGATTGGTACCCCAAACTAAGAGGAACAAGGTATTTTCAACGTCGGCGTACTGGCGTTTTTTCTTCTTTTCACTTGCAGAGTAGGAGCGTACATTTCCTGTAACAGAGCTGATACCACAGACACCGCCGTGATGGTAATAGTTTTTACTGCCGAGACTTTGCTGGATGAACCGCTCCATAAAGTCTCTCCGGTCACCGACCATGAACGTTACTTGATTAGCTTTCGGTCCAAAATCGGGGTGGCTGGTGTCGATCAAAACGTCGCGATATTTTTCATCAAATGCGTCAAATTCCATTTTGTTTTGTTTTACTTTTTCCCAGTCGGTCATCACTTCTTCTTCGGGTACAAATGCAGACAGTTCTTTCAAACCTGGTGTTTGCAGGTCTTTGCTGCCGTTGATGATTTCTTCGTAAGCCTGGTCCCAGGTGATGGTTTTCCACTTGCCACTGCCCCGTGGTCCGACACGCTTTAAAGGCTTTTTGACACGATATGCATCATAAGCGGTCTGGATTCCCGCTTGCCCTTTCAAGCAGGTGCGGCCGCCGCGGAATCCTCTGCCAAGCCGTTTAACATCGCCAGTGCCTCGTACCGCGTCGTCGACAGAAGTCCCATAAGCGATGGCTCCATACGGTACCATATTGATGGGGCTATATTGGTTGCCTGCGATTTTCCTGATAATCGATGTATATGGGCCATTCTTATTACCACTGGTCACATAAGCTTTAATCGTACAAAAGCTGTTGCATTGTTCACAGGTCGTAAAAATGACATCCTCTGCACCATAATCCTGGTAGTCCGTTCCATAACCATGGCCTTCATCGCTCCAGACTCCGCTGGCAACCTGCTTTACAGGCCCGATAAATGCAGGACCGACAACGGCAACCGCTCCAAAGGCGCCTAATGCTTTTAAGAAACTTCTTCGTTTCATCGGTTTGTTTTCCATGTTCAGCCCTCCGTTTTCTCCGATGATTGAATTTCTTCAATCGGCAAGAGTTGTTCTCCGAATGTATAAATCAATAATCCCATTGCCGCAATTCCGACGCTTACCATCCATTCGTTAAAGGTCGGGAAGTAGTCGCCGGCTGGTAACCCTTCAAACAAGGGAACGATTTGAGCAGGTACGACAATGTTGAAGCGAACTCCTATGATACCGATTACGATCAAAATAGCCGCCGTCAACAATGCATTGACATTGGTGCCGGTCTTTTTATTGAAAACAAGGAAGATCGGTATCGCTGCCCCGAGGAACATCTGCACTCCCCAGAACGACCAGCTATAAGCGCTGCCCATCATGGTGCCGAGTCCTTCCAGGTGATGGTGCTCCAATCCATAGACACCGACAAGGTATTCATAGAATTGAAGACCAAGGTCAATGAATAGAAAGCCGATCATCATTTTAGCGAGTGAAACAACCATGCCATGGTCGATTTTTTGTTTCGTGGCTTTTTTCTTGATGATATACATGGCAAGTAACAGAGCAGTCCCGGAAACCATCGCAGATACCACGAAAATGACAGGGAAGAGGCCTGTATTCCAGGATGGCCTTGCCTGCACGACAGCGAAAATGGTTCCGGTACCGCCATGAACCCCCAGGATTGCCAGTGGAATTCCGATAGTTCCAAGGATTTTCATCCATTTATGGTCACGTTTTTTGGTACTTTCATTTATGGTACTATTTTTGAAAGTGAGCCATTTTGCCACTTTTCCTTTCAACGATGCTGTCCCAGCCAATCGGACAAGATCTTCACGCATGGCGATATATAATTCCGTTGTCAATAAAGCGATATAGACAAGATAGAAATGGACCTCCCATGCTAACGGGCTTGTAACATTCCAATAGATGATGGCATTCAGCATCCGCTCCGGCCGCCCCAGATCCATCAAAACGAAGGTTAAAGCGACAATCATACAAACAATCGCAGTAAAAAGAGCCATCCTTCCGATCCGCTCGTATTCCATCATGCCGAATACATAAATCAAGGTAGACAGAAGGAAGGAACCAGCACTTAATCCAACAAAGAAGATATAAAATGCAATCCAGGCGCCCCAGGGGGTGATGGAAGATAAGTTGGTGACCGGAAGACCCTGGACAAGACGTTCAACGATGAAATACCCACCAGCGATTAATAATAGAAATAGAAATCCGATCCATATTTTAAAACGTTTGCTTTGTTTTGCTTTTACTCTGGCACTTGGTGCAGCTACTGCAGTGGTTGCCATGTGCGCCACCTCCTATTTTAAATAAATGACGTTCGGGGCGTTGCCTAAATCACTTTTTAAGCGGAAGGCCCGTGGGCTTTTTGAAAGTTTAGATACGGTACTATTAGGATCATTCAAATCTCCAAAGAACCTGGCGTCTCCGATACATGTCTCTACACAAGCTGGTTCTTCCCCACGTTCCAGGCGATGCAGACAGAAATTGCATTTCCTTACCGTGCCAATCGGCGTTTTGCCTTTCTTTCTTTCTCCGCGTTCAATTCCATATTCCGGACTTGTAACATCGTTATAGCCTGGCATTTCATCTTCATAGCTTTCACCGAAATCAAAGGATCTTGCTCCGTATGGACAGGCAACAATACAATAGCGGCAGCCGATACAGCGGTCATTATCAATGGTTACAATTCCATTCTTGAGTTTATAGGTCGCCCGGGTCGGACAAACCTGCACACAGGATGGTTTTTCACATTGCATACATGGCCTTGGAAGATTGACCTTAGCGACATTTGGAAAATCGCCGATCTCTTGTTCAAGGACAACATTATAGGAGATTCCTGGCGGGGTACGGTTTTCTGCTTTGCACGAAACGGTACAGGTATCACAGCCGACACATTTCCTTAAATCAATGACCATCCCCCATTTGACCCCATCTGTTTCCTGGGCTGGTTCATCTGCGCCAGATGCAAA
Organism: Halobacillus sp. B23F22_5; assembly: GCF_043497085.1. Taxonomy (NCBI): domain Bacteria; kingdom Bacillati; phylum Bacillota; class Bacilli; order Caryophanales; family Bacillaceae; genus Halobacillus; species Halobacillus sp. B23F22_5. The sequence goes on from NZ_JBIEKI010000029.1 coordinate 10,714, forward strand.
GTCCTGACCGACTTCCTCACCGAACTCTTTCAGGAGTTTCGAGTGATATTTTTTATGGAACTCTTTGATATTCAAGTTTCCATTGATCACTTTTCTGGCATCATCAGCCATATTGAAGCTTAGTTTTGTATCAAAGGGAGATGCATCCATTTCTTTTTCAACATCAGGTAGTGCAGTATCGAGCAAGTTGTTCCAATCTTTTTCCGTCATGTTTTTACTGCCGAGCATGTTACTAAGCATTGATTTCACCTCTCATCCTTGTCGTTAGTTTTATTGTAGATAGAGAGGTGAATGATCAACTGTGACAAATATCACGAAAAAAATGGTCTTCATATCTTCTTTATAAGTTAGCCATGAAGTAGTCAAAAATGATTTGTTTTTATGGATAGAAGTTTAATGATGTACGGTTAGCGGTATATGTATATTGGAACTATTTAAGGAGGGATTTATAAAAATGGAACACACAAATGAAGAACAACAACAAACCTACAGTTTGCCTCGTATCGGAGAGAAAGCGCCTGATTTCACTGCTCAGACTACACACGGAGAAATTTCACTTAGTGACTTTGAAGGTAAATGGTTTGTTCTTTTTTCCCATCCTGCAGATTTTACACCAGTTTGTACGACAGAATTTGTCGCTTTTCAGGGGATTTATAATCAGTTGCGTGAGCTCGATACGGAATTGATTGGACTGAGTGTCGATAGCGTCACTTCCCATATCGCCTGGATTCGCAATATTGAAGAAAACTTCCAAACTACTATCGAGTTTCCTGTAATTGCTGATTTGGATAAAAAAGTAGCAACTAGGTTTGGGATGATTATGCCGGAAAGTAATGGTACAGAGACGTCCCGTGCGGTTTTTGTGATTGATGGAGAAGGAGTCGTGCGTTCGGTCATCTATTATCCGTTGACGACCGGTCGTAATATGAGCGAGATTGTCCGTCTTGTAGAAGCATTGAAGACGACAGACGAGCATGGAGTAGCGACACCTGCCGATTGGCAAAAAGGTGATAAAGTGATTGCATCACCGCCGAAGACTACGGAAGATGCAAAAGCAAGACTGGAAGATTCCAACTATGATTGTGTCGATTGGTACTTCTGTAAAAAAGATTTAAATACGTAAATAATATTTATATCGAATGATAAATAAAAGCACAAAGGATTTGTCAGTGACAAAGCCTTTGTGCTTTTTCTTTTTGAAAATCTTAGGATAGGTCTTCTATATCCTCAACCATTTGTTGTATTAATTGACCCGCAGGCAGCTCGCGGCTAAGGGAGGCATTCTGGCCTGCCCAGAGGGACAAGTATTCTGGTTTGTTTTGTGCAGCTGCTGCTTTCCGAAGTGTTTTCGTTAACGTGTTCATGATAGGGTAAGGCGGCAACGCTTGTTCGTGCTGTCGCATCTGACGTATGAAGGCATTTTCAATTCCTCGTGCTGGTTTTCCGCTGAACGAGCGGGTGAGCACAGTATCATCTCCGCTGCTTTCGAGAATTGCTTGTTTATGAAGCGGTTTTGCTCCACTTTCTGGCGATGTCAAAAAAGCTGTACCCATTTGCACTCCCTTTGCGCCAAGCTTAGTAGCAGCGACAAAGCCACGCGCGTCCATAATACCGCCAGCGGCAATGACTGGGATAGATACGCGAGCTGCCGTCCTTTGAATAAGCGACATGGTGCCGACCGTTCCCTGCTCAAATGAAGCAGCGAATGTTCCGCGGTGGCCGCCGGCTTCACTGCCTTGAGCGACGACAAGTTCGATACCGGCATCTTCATTAATGATTGCCTCTTTAACCGTAGTAGCCGTACCTATTAAACGAATCTGATGGGATTTCAAACGACTAATCACTTTTTCTGTGGGCACGCCAAAAGTAAAACTGCAAACCGGGACATTTTCTTCCACAATTACGTCCAGTTGCTTTTGGAAAGTAGAAGAGGAATACGATACTTCTTCGGTCGGTTCTATTTGTAATTCTTCATGAAAAGAGCGTAACAACTCGTTGGCGAAGCTGATGTCTGCTTTAGCCACATGGACTTCCTCCGGCACAAAAACATTGACACCGAACGGTTTATCCGTCCGTTTTTTCGTCTCCTGGATGGCTGTCTGTAAATCTTCTGCCGTCATATAGCCGGCTCCGATTGTCCCTAACCCGCCGGCATTAGATATGGCGGCGACCAGTTCCGGAGTAGTAACACCACCTGCCATTCCTGCTTGTATGATAGGGAACTCAATATTAAGCAGGGAGGTCACTTCATTGTGCTGCGACATCCAATCATCCTCCTATTCAGTGGAAGTTTTTTTAGGAAGCTGTACGATCATTTTTGTACCTTTTCCTTCTGTGCTTTGTACATTAATTTGGCCGTGGTGGGCGTGAACAAGTGCCTTCACGATCGCCAGGCCGATGCCTGCGCCTCCCGTCTTACGGGCGCGTGATTTCTCCGCACGGTAGAACCGGTCAAATATATAGGGGAGGTCTTCAGACTCTATCCCGATACCATCATCTTCAACTGTAATGAAAACATTATCTTCCGTTTCATTTGCTTTAACAGAAATGGTCCCATTTTCTGGTGTATACCGTATAGCATTGGACACTAGATTCAACATAATTTGCCAGAATCTATCTTTATCGCCTTGGAAATAGATCGGCTTTTCCGGAAGTTGCAAATCGAGATGCAGATGCTTTTGTTTCGCTTCTACGTAAAAATGGTCGTTAATATAACCTAGTGTTTGATTAGCATTCAACTTTTCATATTTTAAGGTAATATCGGGATTTTCCGCTTCCAGTAGTTTTTCCAAGTCATTGACCATTCTGACCAATCGCATTAACTCATTATGAGTGTTTGCCAGTCGCTCCTGTGTCGGCTGCCAGATGCCATCCTGAAAGGCTTCGATTTGTGTTTTTAAAATAGTGATCGGGGTACGAAGTTCATGGGCAATGTCTGCTGTAAATTGCTTTCTTAATATTTGTTGATTATTAAGCCGGTCAGCCAGTTCATTGTAAGCATCGGCTACTTGCTGGATTTCTTCGGTCAGTTTTCCTCTCGTGACACGAACGGTCATATCATTGTTGCTTAAAGCCTGGACGGCATCCTTGACCCGTCGTAATCCTGCGGTCAATTGATTGCTGAACAAAAAGCTCAGCCCGAAGGAAAGACCGAATATCCCAAGTGCCGAAACAGCAATATATTTATTAATTCTTGTTTTAAATTTGAATTCGCCTTTTTCATAACCGCGATGGTAATTGACTTCGATAGTGCCAATTTTTTCACCACCATACGTCAATTCCTTTGTTTCCTGAGTATAATCCATATCCTGATAATTTTGAGTGTTATCTTGTTCCTCTTTCAACCTGGAAATTTCGCGTACAAGATCAGTAGAGTCAAGGACGAGTTCGCCATTGCTGTCATAGACCCGATAGAATAAGCTTTCGGTCATAGCCTGGTAGGGGAGCATCGAATCGACACTGTCACCGGTGATTTTCCCTTGTTTGGCATATTCTTTTTCCAGAAAACTGGTAACCCTGTCCACTTCTGTTGCCCGTTTGTCATCCAGATAATCACTGAAGCAGTCCTCAAAAGCATATTTGAAGGCCCCGCTGATAAAAACAACACCGATTAAAGATATAGCGATAAATGCAATTAAGGTTCTAGCGCGCAGGGTTCGGAACATCTGCTTTCCCTCCAAATCGATATCCCGTACCAAAAACCGTTTGGATGTATGTCGGGTGTTTTGTATCTTCTTCGATTTTTTTACGAATGTTTTTGATATGGACATCTATATTTCGTTCATAGCCTTCAAAGTAGCCGGCATCCTGAATCGCCTTCAATAATTCTGCACGTGTGAAGGCATAACTTGGCCGGTTGGCCATTTGCGTAATCAATTGAAATTCAATCGGTGTCAAAGTCACCGGTTCATTATGGATATAAACAAGTTTTTGGGCTGGGCAGATGGTCAATTCACCGTTGTTGAAAGATAAAGCATCCTCAACTAAATGAGACCCCGTCCTTTTTAGAATAGCCTTCATACGAACGATGACTTCCCTTGGACTGAAAGGTTTGACGATATAGTCGTCCGCTCCGATTTCAATGCCATTTATACGGTCGTTTTCCTGACCTTTAGCAGTAACCATCATAATCGGCACGTCTGACGTTTCACGGATCTTTTCGCAGACAAGTTCCCCACTGAGGTCCGGCAGCATCAAATCTAATACTATAAAATGAGGGTGGACATGGTGAAACTGCTCCAGGGCTTCATGGCCATTTTCAGCTGTATAAACATCATAGCCCTCTTTCTGCATATAGGCTTCCAAGACTTCCAGAATCATAGGCTCATCATCGACAATAAGCACCTTGATCATTACCAACACTCCTGTTCTATTACATACCTCTAGCTTACCATAGGAGGTATTAGTAATAGAAAACTATTTTTAAAAAAATAATAGGAAAAAAGGAAGAAGCGGACAAAAAAATAGCCTTACTGATTTTAATCATCAGCAAAGCTATTACAAGTATTCATTCCGTATGAAGGTCTTCCCATTCTTCCATCAATTGTTCCAGCTGATTGTTCAATTGATCATTGGCTGACGTCAATTCCAATGACTTTTCATGATCCTGATAGATATCAGGATCGCAGAGAAGCTCCTCGTTGCTTTCAATACTAGCTTCAATTTCCGCGATTTCAGTTTCGATTTCTTCAATGCGCCGCTGCCGTTTCCGTGCTTCACGCTTTTCAGCTTTGTCCTGATGGAAAGTGGTTTTATTATCTGGAACGGTCTGTGTTTCTTGCTGACGATCCTGGCTTTCCAGCTGTTCCAGCTCATACTCTTCTTGCTTTTTCCCTTTATAATAATCATAATCCCCAAGGAACATCCGGGAATCTTCAGGTGTCATTTCAAAGATCTGGGTGGCGATCTTATTAATGAAATAACGATCGTGGGAAACGAACAGGATTGTGCCTGGAAAGTCGACAAGCGCTGCTTCCAATACTTCTTTACTGTCCAAATCGAGATGGTTGGTCGGCTCGTCTAAAATTAGCAGATTCGCTTTCTGCATCATCAGTTTAGCTAAGGCAAGACGGGCTTTTTGTCCGCCGCTTAAGGAAGAAACAGGCTTCAATACGTCCTCACCAGTAAATAGAAAGTTTCCAAGAATGGTCCGGATATCTTTTTCATTTTCTATCGGATATTCATCCCAGAGTTCGTTCAGGACGGTCTTAGTGGAATTCAGTTTTGTCTGTTCCTGATCATAATAGCCTACTTGTACATTCGTACCGATCTGTATCGTTCCTTGATGGGCACTCAGGTCGCCTATAATCGTTTTAAGTAGTGTCGTTTTGCCGACCCCGTTCGGCCCCACAAGCGCGATGCTGTCCCCGCGATTGACATTCAGATTAACTTGTTCGAATACATTGTCGCTGCTTGCCTGATAACGGAAAGCAAGGTCGCGGATACGGAGTACATCATTCCCGCTTTGTCTTGAAATACGGAAGGAGAACTTGGCTGAATGATTATCGTCTTTCGGTTTATCGACGCGCTCCATCTTCTCCAATTGCTTCCTTCTGCTTTGCGCCCGCTTACTGGTCGTAGCCCGTACGATATTCTTCTGAATAAAATCTTCCATTCGTTTGATTTCAGCCTGCTGTTTTTCATATTGCTTCATTTCCAGCTCGAAATCCGCTTCTTTCTTTTTTAAATAATCACTATAGTTGCCGTGATATTTCTTGGACGATTGAAAGGCGATTTCGTAAACAGTCGTCACGATTTTATCCAGGAAGTAGCGGTCGTGCGAGACAATCACAACGGCGCCCTGGTAACCCTGGAGGTAGGTTTCCAGCCAGCTCAGCGTATCGATGTCGAGATGGTTGGTCGGCTCGTCCAATATAAGGACATCCGGTTTCGACAACAGCAGTTTACCGAGCGCTAACCGGGTTTTTTGGCCGCCGCTCAATGTATTGATCGGTGTAGCGAGGTCGAAGTCATGGAAATTCAAACCGTTCAATACAGCTTTGATATCCGCTTCGTAATGGTACCCGCCTTCCATCTTGAATGTCTCCTGCTTACTGTCATATTCCTTCAGCAACTGCTGGTATTGTTTATCATCAGCAATCAAGTCTGGATCAGCCATACGGCTTTCCATAGAACGAAGCTCCTGCTCAAGCTTCTTCAGATGGCTGAAGACCTTCTCCATTTCATCCCAGATGGTTTGATCGGATTCCAGTCCAGTGTTCTGGGCAAGATAGCCGATCGAGACATCTTTCGGTTGAAACACTTCGCCACCATCATGGGTCAGCTCGCCTGCCATAATCTTCAATAGTGTGGATTTACCAGCCCCGTTTCGCCCGACAATTGCGATCCGGTCATTCGTTTGTACTTCTATTTTAATATTCGATAGAATGAGTTCAGCACCAAATCGTTTTTCAATTTGATTCATTTGCATCAGAATCATGTTTGTTCACCTCAATGAATCAAGTGTATCTCACATCAAAGTGAGCAGGCAAGAAGCATGATGGATGATTGTGAAAAACTTAACGACTATCTTTTGCATTTTTGATAAAATACAAGTAATGTAAAGTACACATAAAGGTATGATTCTGCTTCAAAGGAGGCTTTACTTTGTCAGAGTTCACTCACTTCAATGAACAGGGAAGGGCACGGATGGTAGATATTTCTGAAAAGGATGTCACCGTCAGGACGGCAACAGCTGTTACCAGTGTCCAGGTCAACCATGAAATATATCGAAAAATCACAAATCAGGAAATCTCCAAAGGAGATGTACTGTCTGTCGCGCAGGTTGCCGGCATCATGGCAGCTAAAAAAACTCCCGACTGGATTCCGATGTGTCATCCTTTGCAGTTAAAAGGCGTAGATATCAACTTTGAATGGAAGCAAGAAGGGGAAGATGACTATCATTTGATGATTGATGCTTCTGTAAAAACAAAAGGGAGCACCGGCGTTGAAATGGAAGCGCTAACGGCCGCTCAAGCGACGGCGCTGACGGTTTACGATATGTGTAAAGCCGTTGATAAAGGGATGGTCATCGGTCCTGCGTATTTAATGGAGAAAACAGGCGGGAAAAGCGGGGACTTCCAGAGAGAAAGCAAGGAGTGAATGAAATGGATATCGAGCAACATAAAATACCACAAGCGACAGCAAAGCGGCTGCCATTATATTACCGGTTCATCAATAACCTGCATAGCCAGGGGAAACAACGGGTTTCCTCCAAGGAGCTCAGTGAAGCGGTCAAGGTAGATTCTGCAACCATACGACGTGATTTCTCTTATTTCGGAGCGCTTGGAAAAAAGGGATATGGCTATAATGTAGAATACTTGCTCTCGTTTTTCCGAAAGACACTTGACCAGGATGAAATTACGAAAGTAGCATTGATCGGGGTCGGTAATCTTGGCACAGCATTCTTACATTATAATTTTATGAAAAACAACAATACTAAAATCGAGTATGCTTTCGATACCAACGCTGATAAAATTGGCACAGAGATCGGCGGGGTACCCGTCAAACATATTGACGATCTGGAGGACGTGGTAAAAGGGGATATCACGGCTGCGATACTTACCGTTCCTTCGTCCGCTGCCCAGGGGATAACCGATCGGCTGGTGGAGTCGGGCGTATCCGGAATTCTTAACTTTACACCAGCACGAATTACTGTGCCGGATCATATCCGTGTCCACCATATCGACTTGTCCATCGAACTACAGGCCCTGGTATACTTCCTGAAGCATTATCCACTGGAAGAAAGTACGGATCAAGAAGAATAGAGGGATGACCATCATGGTCGTCCTTTTTTGTTTATCTTAAGCTTATTCAACAATAAGCCGTAAAGTCGAAGACTTGATTTCAAGACAATTTGGGTCCGTCGCCGAATCAGGAGAAGGGAGGCTGGGAAACGGTTCGCTTTCCTGTGGGGGAGCTGGCAACCCTCCTCGGTCGTTTCACGACCTGTGGGGTCTTGCCTAGCGCCTTCTCCCACGGGAGATTCCTGTGGGATTCAGTAGAGGGGTCCTTGAATTAAAAAAAGCCCTCCGTTAAGATGCATTTGTACAACCAAATACAAACATCAAAAGGAGGACTTCCCCTTGAATTCTA
>NZ_JBIEKI010000002.1:0-403777 GCF_043497085.1 Halobacillus sp. B23F22_5
ATAGGATATGGCGCTACATAAATGTTGTAAGCTATGTTTTCCAACGGAGTCTTTTAATAAAGTACAAAGACTCAAGAACATCTCCGGCTTAAGTTTACCGGAACGCTTTAAAAAGCCTGTTTCTTTAGCTGTTTGTCTAACAAAGTTGTAGTTAAATGTTTCATGAATAGCTTGAGCCATGGACCGAATGTGTTTCATTAGTTTCATAAAATCATCCTTCCTTAGAAAATTCTTGAAGGAAGGATAACGTATATAAGGGGAGATACAAAAATTTTAGAGCTTAGCTTGACGGCTATGGGGAAGCGGTGAGGCTCCTCGAAAATGCTACGCATTTCCTTCGTGCGTGGGTTAACTCAAGGTGAAAATTCAAAGTCCTGTGGGAGTGGAGTGATAGGTGAGGCCCCGCAGGCGAAGCCTGAGGAGACTCAGCACACGCCCACGGAAAGCGAATCGTTTCCCGGAGTCCCTTACTCCAAAAATATCTCGAAATCAAGTCTTCGACTTTTCGGCCCTATAATTCCTTTTATTTAGTTGTTTTGAGTGGCTTACTTGGGAGGATTTTCTGTCGGGTGTTCATACTCATGGGATCTTACACATAGACTTGTACAAATCTCATTTAAGGGACGGGGCTGCTATGGGAAAAGATATTGAAAAAGTGCGTAAGAATATCGCATCACGTAAGCGTGAAAAAAACTTAAATAAAAAGAAGAATTTGGACATGCCAAAGTCTATGTATTATCCGGTACAGGAAGAGGAGAAGCATGGATATCTTCCGTTTGCTCATTCTTCACCTGGACAAGCGGGACAAAGGCAGGAGCAAAAAACAGGTTATTTCTTACTCAAGCTGATTATTGCAGCCTGTTTATTTTTTGCTGTTGCCAGCTTAGTACAAATGGAAGCAGGATGGTTACAAAAGCCCAAAGCGTGGGTGGTGCATAATATGAACGAAGATTTCCCGTTTGCCGCAGTAACCTCATGGTATCAGGATAAGTTCGGGAGTCCATTACAATTGGTTGAACCACATCAAGGTATAGAGCCCAATCAAGCTGCATTACCTGTCAGCGGAGTCGTGAGCGAAACTTTTCAAACGCATGGGAAAGGCATCGTCATGACCTCGGAGGAACCTTCCGAAGTAGTCGCGATGGATGAAGGTACAGTGGTGTTTGCTGGCAAAGATTCACAAACGGAGCAAACGATTATCATCCAGCATGTTGATGGAAGTAAAAGTACTTATGGGTACTTATCATCGATTGATGTACACCTTTATGAACATGTGAAGCCAAACGATGTCATTGGGAGCGTTAATCCTGAACAAGGACAGGCAGGCAACTTCTTTTTTGCAGTTGAAAAGGATAATAAATATATAGATCCTGTTGAGGCGATAAAAGTCGATGAAACTCCGTGACTTTATTTCTAATATTCATCTGCATCCAATTTTGATTTTATTTGTTGTTACTTCTATTATTACAGGGGCTTTTATCGAGCTCCTGATTTTATTTTTCATTGTGACTGTTCATGAATGGGGCCATTACCGGATGGCCAAATCTTTCGACTGGCGTATCAAGAAGGTGACCTTATGGCTTTTCGGGGGAACAATGGAAGCGGAGGAGCATGGAAGCCGTCCTTTACGTGAACAGCTCTATGTCACATTAGCGGGGCCTTTTCAACATATTTGGATGTTAAGTATTCTCTATGCGTTGATGATTTTATTACCAGCCCAATCGAATTTGCTGGATATCGCGATTTCATACAATTGGTTGATTCTTGCCTTCAACCTCTTGCCAATCTGGCCGTTGGATGGTGGGAAATTATTGTTTTACCTTCTTAATTGCTTCTTTCCTTACCGGAAATCCCATCACCTTGCCATCATTTTATCCTGTGTATTATTGATTGTGGCTATCTTTGTTCTGACAGTATCTTCTTATTTTACATTACATGGATGCCTATTGGCAGCTTTCCTGTTGTTAGAAAATCGGCTAGAATGGAAACGACGTTATTATTTATTTATCCGTTATTTGATGCATCGCTACCGAAAACCGGCATCGCCATCTAAAGTGGTGACACAGCCGATTGATCCCCAGGAGACGATTTGGAATGTCCTGATTCGGATGCGGAATGATAGACAGCATCTGTATGTATGGAAAGAGCAAAGAGAAAAGTTAATGGTAAAGGAAAGTGATTGTTTGAAACATTTTTTCACTTATGGAAACCCTCACCTTCCTGTACGTGAATTGAACCAGTATTGTAGATAGAAAGAGGTACGAGATGAGACAGTTATTTATTTCCAATAGAACAACCGAGAAGGTCGCGATGCTTTATGAAAACAACCGCTTAATGGAGGTCTATTTCGACCGGGACTTCAGCCGGTCGCAAGTGGATGATATCTATCTCGGTAAGGTTGTTAGAATCGAGCAAGGGTTGCAAGCAGCTTTCGTAAATATCGGCATGAAAAACAATGGCTTCTTACGTCAGCAGGATGTGAAAGCCGGAAATGGCAGGATAGAGTCGTTACTTACCGAAGGACAGTATCTTTATGTCCAAGTAAAAAAAGATGGGATCGGTGATAAGGGGCCTGTGCTTACTACTGACATTACGATTCCAGGCGCTTATATCATTTATTTACCACTTAGAGCCCAGATATCTGTTTCTAATAAGATTTCTAAAGAAGAACAGATTAAGTGGAAGCAATCTGTAACTGAATGGCTTGACGATGGGGAAGGGGCAATCATTAGAACCAGTAGCCAATATAAAGATGAAGAAGTCATCAAAGGAGAATTGGAAGCTCTGAAAAAGAGGTGGAATGAAAGTGCCGGTGTCCCTGCTAAGAAAAGTCCTGGGGTTCTCTTAACGGCCAAGCTTGTTCCGGATCATCTTTTCAGGAAATACCCTGTCCATTTGATTGACGAATATGTCGTGGATGATGTAGATTTGTCCAAGCAATTGCAAAGCCGGTATCCAGCATATAAAGATCGTATCACCTGGAAGAAACTTTGGCACAAGGAAAGCCGCCATTCTATCCAGGCAGTGCAAGAACAAATGGTTCATTCAGTTGTAGAAGTTGGGCAAGGAATCAGCCTGACAATAGAAGAAACGGAAGCAATGGTTGTGATCGATGTCAACAGCCAGGGGTTTACTGGAAAGTCCAATAAACAACATACTGCTTACCAGGTCAACCTGTCAGCTATTAAGGAGATTGCTCGTCAAATAAGGCTGAGAAACCTTTCTGGCATCATCATCATTGATTTCATTAATACAGATTCAAAGGATCTCGATGGGGAAATTATGAAGGCTCTGTCAAACGCATTAAAAGAGGATCCGATCCCATCCCGGTGTCATGGTTTTACAGCCCTTGGCCTTTTTGAATTGACCCGGAAACGTGAACTGCCCTCCTGGCGAAGTAAATTAATAGAAGAAACAACGGCGCGTAAGAATCTGGTCACCAAAGTGTATGAGCTGGAAAGAGAATTATTAGCATACGAAGATTCCTCTCATGAATCAGTTCTTGTGGCTATTTCTCCAGATGTGGCCGACTTGAAAAAACAATTGCTTTCTACTTCGGTATCTAGTAAAATTCCACAGGAAGTCTTTTTCCGGATCGATCCTGCTATCAGAGATTATCGGATTGAAATGGCTGGATCTGACGAAACGGTAAAGGAATATGTGGCAAGTCGCGGCTATCATGTTGACAAAAGCTTTTGAATCATGGTAACATCGTTATGTTATTCTAGTAGCACCCGACTGCTACAACCGCTCAGAACAGGTTTTTAAACCCAAGTGGTACCTGGGATGGCGAGTCTTAGTTCTACGAGGAGGTGCAGTAATGTACGCAATTATTGAAACTGGTGGTAAACAATTCAAAGTGGAAGAAGGTCAATCCATCTACGTTGAAAAAGTCAACGGAGAAAATGGGGATTCTGTCACTTTTGACAAAGTACTTTTCATTGGTGGAGGAGATGACGTTAAAGTCGGTGCTCCATTCGTAGATGGTGCTTCTGTTACAGCTAAAGTTGAGAAACAAGGCCGTCAGAAGAAAATCACTGTCTTCAAATACAAGCCAAAGAAAAACTACAAGCGTAAGCAAGGTCATCGTCAGCCGTACACAAAGCTAACTATTGATAAAATCAATGCGTAAGGCTTGTGTATTATGATTAGAGTGCTGATAGACCGCAACGACAATGAAGTGACTGGATTTGAGATATCAGGCCATGCAGAGAGCGGTCCTTATGGACATGACCTTGTATGCGCCGCTGTATCAGCTGTCTCCTTTGGAGCAGTCAATGCCGTCATGGAGTTATGCGGAGTAGAGCCAGCCATCGATCAAGGCGGTGAAGGTGGATTCCTGCGAGTCATGCTCCCGGACAATCTGGAAGCAGAAACAACAAGGAAGGCACAGCTGCTGCTTGAAGGAATGCTGGTATCGCTACAGACCATTGAACGAGATTATAATCAATATATAACGATATCGGAACGATAAGGAGGTGCAACCCATGCTACGTCTAGATTTGCAATTCTTCGCCCAAAAGAAGGGTGTAGGTAGTACAAAGAACGGCCGTGATTCCGAGGCGAAACGTCTTGGAGCCAAACGTGCTGATGGACAATTTGTTTCTGGCGGATCTATTCTTTACCGTCAACGCGGTACAAAGATCTATCCAGGTACAAACGTAGGTCGTGGCGGCGACGACACACTATTTGCGAAAGTTGATGGTGTTGTCAAGTTCGAACGCTACGGACGTAACCGTAAGAAAGTAAGTGTTTATCCAGCTGCTCAAGAAGCGTAAACCGCTGGTATCTAGATAAATACAAAGCGAAAAGCCGCGCTATGCATTTGCATCAGCGCGGTTTTTTTAATGGCGTAGATGGGTTACACAGATTAATGGTAGTCAGGAACCGATTGATCACTGGAAAGCCTGATACGGTTTATCTCATCTGGATCAGTTCAGGCCTTGTTTGTTATAAAGTCGCCTTCGATTTTGATATTTGCTATAATTCTTTTATTACGTAATTAGGAAAGGGGAGGGTCCTGGATGCGAGCGGATGAAGTAATGGATTTGATGCGTCATGCGCGTCATGACTGGATGAACGAAATGCAGCTGATTCAAGGGTATGCTTCTATGGGGAAAATGGATCGGGTAAAAGAAAAACTTTCAGACGTATTGGCTCATGCTGATGAAGAACGCCGGTTAATGAACTTGAATGCGCCCTATTTGTCTTTATGGTTGATGTCTTTCAACTGGTATCATACTTATTACAGGCTTACATATCAGGTTAAAGGGGACAAGCATGATCTACGCCATAAAGATATTACGCTGTATGCTCAATGTGAAGAGGTCATCCATGTAATGGAAAGCTTCAGTGATTCCTCGACTCTTTATTATGGTGTCTTAACCATTGAAAATTACAACGAGGGCCGGACAGCGATTGAGATTGTGTTGAAAGGAAATTTCAATGATCCTTCTCTGTTAAAAGAAACGCTCCAAAGAAAAGATTTTATTGAGACAGTTGAAATTGATAAGTCAGAACAGTATCATCAAGTAACAGCTAAAATGAATGTAGAAGTAAAGAGGTGATGGGCATGTTTGTCGATCAAGTGAAAGTTTATGTTAAAGGTGGAGACGGCGGAAACGGTTTAGTGGCTTTCCGCCGCGAAAAATATGTACCGAATGGTGGCCCTGCCGGTGGAGACGGCGGAAATGGCGGCGACGTCGTTTTTGAGGTAGACGAAGGGCTTAATACCTTGATGGATTTCCGCTATCAGCGTCACTTTAAAGCAAAGCGAGGAGAAAATGGAATGAGTAAAGGCCAGCATGGGAAAAATGCCGAGCCTTTAGTCGTCCCGGTGCCCCCTGGTACCACGGTAAAAGATGCCGATACCGGTGAAGTAATCGCTGATCTTGTGGATCATAAACAACGAGCGGTTATCGCAAAAGGAGGCAGAGGCGGACGAGGAAATATCCGTTTCGCTACCGCCCGGAACCCTGCACCAGAACTGGCTGAGAATGGAGAGCCTGCTCAAGAACGGGATATTCAAGTAGAATTGAAACTGATTGCGGATGTCGGATTGGTCGGTTTCCCAAGCGTCGGAAAATCTACTTTACTTTCTGTGATTTCAGCAGCAAAGCCTAAGATTGCCGATTATCATTTTACAACGCTTGCGCCGAACCTCGGAGTAGTAGAAACCGGCGATCAGAGAAGCTTTGTTATGGCAGACCTTCCCGGGTTGATTGAAGGGGCTCATGAGGGAGTCGGACTCGGTTATCAATTCCTGCGTCACGTTGAACGGACAAGAGTTATTGTCCACGTGATTGATATGGCGGCAACCGAGGGAAGGGATCCATACCAGGACTATCAAACAATCAATCAGGAACTCTTTGAATATGATGAACGATTAAAGGAAAGACCACAAATTATTGCAGCCAACAAAATGGATATGCCGGGGGCGGATGAGCAATTGGAATTATTCAAGCAGAAGCTTGAAGAGGAATATCCGGTTTATCCTATCTCAACGCTCACTAAAAATGGCTTGCAAGATTTATTGTTTGCTGTAGCGGATACACTCGAGCGAATTCCAAAAGATAGTACGCCGATTGAAGAAAAAGAGGAGCGCGTTCTCTATAAATATGAGAGAGAAGATGTTCCATTCAAGGTTACACGTGATCCGGACGGAGCTTATGTACTCTACGGTGCTCAAATAGAGAAATTATTCAAAATGACTGATTTTAATCGAGATGAATCGATTCGCCGTTTTGCCCGCCAAATGAGAGGGATGGGTGTCGATGACGCTTTGCGTAAACGTGGAGCTAAGGATGGAGATACTGTACGCCTGCTTGATTATGAATTCGAATTTGTTGAATAGACAAAACCTGATCTTTAGCAATAAATGTAAATATCCTTTGGAAAAAGGGGGGTTTTAGATGGGAGATAGAAAAGAGCACTTCTATCTTGTACGAAGCGACGTATTGCCAGAAGCGATGAAAAAAACGATTGAAGCTAAAACATTGCTGGAAAAAGGCAGCGTTGACTCCATATACGAAGCTGTCCAGAAAGTGGACCTTTCCAGAAGTGCTTTTTATAAATATCGTGATGCTGTCTATCCATTTCAGGAGATGGTGAAAGAACAAATGATCACCCTCTTTTTCCATTTGGAAGACAGGAAAGGATCCTTATCCAAATTGTTGGCAGCAGTAGCCAAAGCAGGGTGTAATGTTCTGACGATTCACCAGACGATACCTCTCCAAGGAAAAGCGAACGTTACCTTGTCTTTAAACACCGCCGCTATGACGATTACTATTGACGAATTGATTCAGCGATTGAAGAAAGTAGATTTTATCAACCGTGTAGATTTGTTAAGTACAGGAGCATAAACTGCAAGGAGGACATTAAGTCATGCCAGAATCAGAATACAACCAGAAAATAGGATATTTAGGACCAAAAGGAACTTTTACAAAAATGGCTGTAGATGCATTATTTCATGGGGGAGACTTCACCAGCTATGAAACGATTCCGGCATGCCTGGATGCTGTAGAAGCAGGAGAGATTGATACAGGGGTAGTTCCGATGGAAAATGCAATCGAAGGGTCTGTGCACTTGACAATCGATTACATGACCCACCACGTCGATGTGCCGATTGTTGCTGAAATGACAGTCCCTATCAAGCAGCATCTCCTTGTCCGGAAAGACTTTGACCCTGAAGCGGAAGAAATCACCCAAGTTTATTCCCATAGCCATGCAATCGCTCAATGTCATCAATATTTGCATAAGCAATATCCGAACGCTGAGCTCAGGTATACTTCCTCAACAGGACGAGCGGCGGAAGTTGTTGCTGACTCTGATGAGCCGATAGCTGCAATAGGAAATCACCTGGCAGCTGAGGAAAATGGGCTGGTCATCTTGAAGCATGATATTCATGATTATGATAATAATCATACACGGTTTGCTGTAGTACAGAAAAAGCCGAAAACCATGAAGATTCGGGATCATATTCCTGCTAAACATAAAACGACCGTAATGGTGACCTTGCCGAAAGATTATGCGGGTGCCTTGCACCAGGTTCTGGCTGCATTTGCCTGGAGGAAAATGAATTTATCGAAAATCGAATCACGACCAATGAAAACAGGGCTTGGTAATTATTTCTTTTTAATTGATATCGATCAAGCATATGATCAAGTATTATTTCCTGGTGTAGAAGCAGAACTGGAAGCCCTCGGCTGCTCTTTGAAGCTGTTGGGGACGTATCCAAGTTATGAATTAAGTGTGCCATTACCGAATATGCAAACAACCAAATAATAAAATAATGGGGCTGTCCCTTAAGTCTGTAATAGACTTATCGGGGCAGCCCTTTTCTTGTCATTGTTGATATCATCAAAGTGGTTTCTCTGCAAATTGCATATTATTTGCCGGGAATGCCGTTTTATATTGATGGACACGGATAGATGCCTAGTTGAATATACATAAATAAAACTTGTTCTAAAAAAAGTTTAGGCTTTTTCATCAACTTTTCCCATTCGATGCATAAGTTGTTATGAAGATTTCTTGACCAAATCGATTGATTTGTTTAAAGAAGGGAGCTACAAAAGTGAGAATTCATATCGTACAAAAAGGTGATACGTTGTGGAAAATCGCTCAAAAGTATGGAGTTGATTTTGAGCAATTGAAACAAATGAACACTCAGC
Source organism: Halobacillus sp. B23F22_5 (assembly GCF_043497085.1). Taxonomy (NCBI): domain Bacteria; kingdom Bacillati; phylum Bacillota; class Bacilli; order Caryophanales; family Bacillaceae; genus Halobacillus; species Halobacillus sp. B23F22_5. Next base: position 8,670 of record NZ_JBIEKI010000002.1, read on the forward strand.
TATCTAACCCAGATATGATTATGCCAGGGATGAAAATAAAAGTCCCGACAGGATCAAAACAGGTAAAAAAAGAAGCACCGATGAAAAAGGAGCAGCCTAAAGCAGCACCAATGAAAAAAGAGCAGCCTAAAGCAGCTCCACAAGTACCTTATAAAAAGGAAATGCCAAAGCCGATCCCGCAAGTAAAAGAAGATGAGAAAGAAATGCCGATGATGCCACCGATGCAGCAAATGCAGCCCATCCAAATGCCGATGATGGAGCAGCAATTACAGAATTATTATACGACCTTCCACTTGCCGCAAATGCCTTATACACCACCAGCGCCTCCTAAGAAGGAAAAAGTGAAGGAAGTAGAGGAGTCGCCTGAATCAGTAAAAGAAATGCCGCAAGTTCAGCCGATGATGCAGCAACCAATGCCATTATGCCCACCCGGATACTACCCGGTCTTTTGTCCGCCGATGCCATGTCCTCCAATGCCACAAGGGCAATTAGTCCATAGCGATTTCTATTGTGAAGATGACATGGAGAGCCAGCAGCAAGCGGGAGCTTATCACGGTGGACCAATGCCTCAAGTGCAAGGCATGTGGATGGATGATGACGAATCAGCAGCAATGCCGCAGCAAATGCCGATGGCTGACGACTGTGGATGCGGGTCAGGTGCCATGCCTATGTGGGGTCACCATATGCAGCCACAGATGATGCCAGGACACCATGCACCGCCTCACTACGGAATGGCACAGCAGATGCCGTACCAGGGACAGCAAGCACAAATGATGCCGCAGGGGCAGGGCATGCCGTACCAGGGTGCACAAATGATGCCGCAGGGCCAGGGAATGCCATATCAACAATCAGGAATGCCGATGATGCCACAAGGGCAAGGTATGCCTCAACAAATGATGCCTTGGGGTGGTCAGCAAATGGGACAAATGGGATATGCTCAACCTGGTCAATCATTCCAGGGTGGCATGCCGGGTCAAATGCCATACTCTTATGATTTTGACGATGATGATGACGAATAATTACCAGGGCGATTCTAAATTGAATCGCCTTCTTCCTATTTTGGAACAAAATGATTTTTATATAAATGATTATCGAAAGATTAAAGAAGACGTATATTGGGTGAGGTCAGGAAAAAAGGAATATGCACTAAAATGCTATAAAGATCAGGAAAAACTTGAAAAACAGCATCTTTTTTTTAAGAAGTGGAAGGAAGCTGGTCTTTATGCTGCAACACCAATCGCTTTCAGTGGAAATACATGGATGGCAGTAAATGAAGATGGAACCTGGGGGTTATTTGAATGGCTGAAAGGGTCCCATTTACGCTTTGATAATAAGCAGGATAGAACGGGGGCAAGCAAGCTTGTTCATGCATTTCATTCCAGTGCGGAGGGAATTACCGGACCACTCCTCCTTCGAAATCCGCTGTATATTAAGTGGGAGAGAAGAATCGAACAGTTTGAAGACACTTATAAAGACTTTATATTCGGTGGAAACCGCACATTATTCAATGAAATTCACCATTTCTCAAGGAAGACATTAGAGGATTTCAAGCAATTGGACTGGGGAAGAATTGAACAGGATGCATGGGAGAGAAAAAGCTGGCTGCATGGAGATGTGGCGCATCACAACTTTATACGTTGTCAGGATGGAAAGATTAAATTGATCGATTTTGATTTATTGCAGATGGGTCCGGAACTTTATGATGATATACAACTGGGGCAACGTTTTCTCCCATATACGAATCATTCTCTGACGGAAATCACCAATCATTTTCAAGCAACAAAATGGAAAACAGCATGGATGAAAGGGGTACTTGTTCCAAGTGATCTTTTGCGGGAATGGCTGTATGTGCATCGACGCTACAAAAGGCAAAAACAGAAACTGGCCGGACACCTGGACTGGTTAGAGTCATCTTGGAAAGAAAGAAAGGAGTTTGTTGAAAAAGTCCAACATATGCTAACATAAATAATTATATATTTGTGAAAAGGGGAACATAGCTATGCATGAACAAGTAGATGCAATTGTAGGATGGCTTCAACAAAAAGTGAAGGAAGCGAATGTGGATGGCCTGCTGGTAGGCGTGAGCGGCGGAATCGATTCGGCGGTAGTCGCTAATTTGATCAAACGAGCCTGTCCAGAAAACTCTCTTGGTGTCATTATGCCTTGTAAGAGCAACCCGAACGATCAGAACCATGCGCTTTCAGTGATTGATGCCTGTGGTATCGATCATCTGACTGTCGACTTGACGGAGACGCATGAAGTGATGTTTTCTACCATTAAAAATCAGCTGCAAACTCACCAGACATTCGATCCCTCTCAGGAACAACTTGCAGACGCAAATTTACGAGCTCGCCTTCGAATGAGTACCCTTTATACGTTAGCGACTAATTACCGTTACCTGGTTGTAGGTACCGACAATGCAGCCGAATGGTACACAGGGTATTTTACCAAATACGGGGATGGTGGAGTCGACCTGGTCCCGCTGGTAAATTACACCAAAAGTGAAGTGAGTGAAATGGCTCGTCACCTTGAAGTACCGGCAGAGATCATTGATAAAAAACCGAGTGCCGGACTTTGGGAAGGCCAGACGGACGAAAATGAAATGGGTACTACTTACAACATGATTGATAGGCATCTAAGAGGGGAAGCGATTCCCGATGAAGACCGTGAGATCATTGAATCCTTACATCGGCGTTCGACCCACAAACGTCAGCTCGCTGCAGCACCACCAAAATTCAATGGCTAAATTAATTAGTGGGTTAATTTGACAGATTAAAAAAGCCTCCTTAATCCAACATAAAGGAAAAGGAGGTTTTTTTATAATGTGGAAAAAACCAATAACTGGTCTCTTCGCAATCGGAATCTTGATGGCTGGATGTAATACCGAAGAAGCACAGGAAAATTCTAAACAGAATAATGTTTATGATCCATTGGAAACAACAGAAAAGAATAACGATACAGACAGTAATGAATTACGCCGGGGAGCCCCTAATAGACTGAAGCGTGAAGCAGAAGAAGATATGCAGAACACCACTTATAATATAACTGATCGGGCACATGATAACGAGTATTTTAACGAGAAGTCAATGAAAATCACTCGATCCATCAATGAATTGCCTCAGGTAACTACTTCGAATGTAATTGCTACTAAAGATCACGTACTTGTCGGAGTCATTCCTACCCCGTATGGCCGGAAAAACCATAACCTTAAAAATTTAGTCAGAGAAAAAGTAGCGGAAGTCACCGATGAACAAGATGTAGTGATTTATATGAACCACAGCGACTGGGAAGAATTGAAAGACCTGAATGCAAGAGTGAGAGCTGAAAAAGCTCCAGATAGAGTGAAAGAAGAAATCAATAAATTCCTAAGACGGTTCCAGCCTGATAATGACAAATAATGTAACTTACCCTTCTTCAACGATACCCTCCAATATGATATAGTAATAAAAGAAATCAGATAACTATATGTAAGTTGGAGAGGAGAATGCACCATGGCTGGTCATTCTAAATGGAAGAATATACAAAGACGTAAAAACGCTCAGGATGCTAAGCGGGGCAAGGTATTTATGAAAATGGCCCGTGAAATCTTCGTAGCAGCTAAAGAGGGCGGCGGAGATCCGGAGATGAATCCAGCACTTCGTTTAGCGGTTGATAAAGCAAAAGCCAGCAACATGCCTAATGAAAATATTGATCGCGCCATTAAAAAAGCCACAGGTGACCTGGACGGTGTCAGCTATGAAGAAATCACATATGAGGGTTATGGCCCTGGTGGCGTAGCAGTGATGGTTAAAGTACTGACTGATAATAAAAACAGGACAGCTGCCGATGTCCGGCATGCTTTTAACAAAAACGATGGCAATCTTGGTGAAAATGGTTGTGTTTCTTATATGTTCGATCGTAAAGGATATCTTGTAATTGAGCGTTCAGCCCATGATGTTGAGGAAGATGATGTCATGCTTGAGGCGATTGAAGCTGGGGCAGAGGAAATGGAAACGAACGAAGAAACCTTTGAAGTTTATACCGAACCTGAAAGCTTCACAGAAGTCAAAGCTGCATTAGAGCAAAGCGGCTATACGTTCGAAACTGCAGAAATAACTATGTTTCCGCAAACTTATACGCCTGTGGGCGAAGAAGAAACCGAAAAGATGCTGAAACTAATTGATACATTGGAAGATAATGATGATGTGCAGGATATCTATCACAATCTCGAAGCCGACGAAGAGGTATTAGAAAAATTGAGTTAACACCCTGATTATAATAGCTTCCATTTCTGGGCAAACTGGAAATAGAAGCTATTTTCTTTTAGGGGTGATCAGATGAGGACGATAATCAAATCGATAACGATCAGCATTTTTTTGCTTGGTACTATCATACTTGCACCAGATGCAGATTCTACAATTAAGGGAAGTACAGAGAAAAAAACTTCAGCTGAATCTGAAAAGCGGACTTCCTTAGTTGCAAGTCAGCCATTAGAAGTGAAAGTTACTATGACGAAGGAGTACCTGGATGGTGTTCGTGAAACTGATGAAAAAATGGAAACTATTTGGGCGATGGAAGATTTTTGGGCCAGCTATACAGGCTGGACTTTAGTGGATCAGGGGGATGGTTTTGTTGAATTTGAGAAAAAGATTGATGACCTTTCACCAGAGGTGAAAGCAAACGGTTATTTTGGAATTGATTTAAACGAGCAATTGACCATCTTTTTGGGGAAACCGGCTGAAGGTCAAGTCATGGAGTCTTTTTTCCCTATCCCTGTAGAAACATTGGAAAGCAAGCGTATGGAAGAGCTTGAAAAAGGGATTAAAATCAAAGATAAAGAGCATTTTCATAAAGTGATCAAAACCTATTCCGGAAATAATATGACTGGAAAACAATAGACACCGGCTCTCCTGTATTATCAGGAGAGTTTTACTTTTGTTTACTTAGAATGGGCGAACATGTGCTTGTATGTTACAATAGATGAATACTTAGTAAGATTAGAGGGGAAACATCATGATAGCATATGTACGGGGATTATTGACAGATTTAGACGATGACAGTGTCATTGTAGAAACGAACGGGGTAGGCTACGAATTGATATGTGCCAATCCTTATTTATTCCAGGAAAATATGGATAATGAAGTGAAAATATATACATACCATTATGTCAGAGAAGATTTGCAAGCCTTATACGGATTTAAGAAGAAAGAAGATAAAGCATTATTCTCTAAACTGTTGAATGTATCAGGAATTGGACCGAAAGGGGCACTGGCTATTTTGGCTTCTACAAGTGTCGGGGATTTCGTAGCTGCTATTGAGCAGGAGGATGAGAAGTTTTTGACGCGTTTTCCAGGGGTCGGGAAAAAGACTGCAAGGCAGATGATTCTTGATCTGAAAGGGAAATTGACAGCATGGATTCCAGATGAAGAGAACGAGGCATCTATTTTTTATGCGCATACTTCCAAAGAACGTAACCAGGCAGTGGAGGAAGCACTGGAAGCCATGAAAGCTCTTGGGTATTCTGAACGGGAACTCAAAGCTCTTCGCCCTGAGCTGTCTAAACAAGAGCATGCCAATGTAGATGACTATGTACGTAAAGGCTTGCAATTGATGATGAAAAGCTAAACGAGTGGGGGTGACTCGGTATGGAAGAACGAATGATATCGAATGAAATGCAGGAAGAAGATGCATCAATTGAATTAAGCCTACGGCCCAGCAGTTTGAGGCAGTATATTGGTCAAACGAAAACGAAACAGAATTTACAGATTTTTATTGAAGCAGCAAGAATGAGGAATGAACCTTTGGACCATGCTTTATTATATGGACCACCGGGGCTTGGTAAAACAACATTGGCTTCCATTATTGCTAATGAAATGGGAGTTCAGTTCCGGACTACTGCCGGACCTGCAATCGAACGTGCAGGAGACTTGGCTGCTATTTTGTCTTCGCTGGAAGCAGGAGACGTACTATTTATCGATGAGATCCACAGGCTGCCTCGATCAGTAGAAGAAGTGTTGTATCCTGCGATGGAGGATTTTTGTCTGGATATTGTAATCGGGAATGGACCAAGTGCAAGGTCTGTACGTCTTGATCTGCCACCGTTTACTCTGGTCGGAGCAACTACACGAGCCGGATTACTATCAGCACCACTCCGTGACAGATTCGGCGTGCTCAGTCGTTTAGAATATTACGATACGAAAGATTTATGCGACATTGTAGAGCGGACAGGAGATATTTTTCAAGTTGGCATTACACGTGATGCAGCAATAGAGATAGCGAGACGTTCAAGAGGGACGCCGCGGATTGCTAACCGTTTATTGAAGCGGGTACGTGATATAGCTCAAGTAAAAGGCAAGGAAGAAATAGATTTGGAGATTACACAGGAAGCACTGGAGATGCTTCAAGTGGACCCGGTAGGACTTGACCATATTGATCATAAGTTATTATTGGGAATCATGGACGGCTTCCAGGGCGGACCTGTAGGACTTGATACGATTGCGGCTACCATCGGTGAAGAATCCCAGACGATTGAAGATGTTTACGAACCGTACTTGCTGCAAACCGGATTTATCCAGCGCACCCCAAGGGGCAGAGTAGTGACACCTAAAGCTTATCTTCACTTTCACCGGGAGGTGCCTGAAGCTTGACCGGATTTGGAAAAGTATTTATTGTAATAGGGGTTGTATTCATCATCATCGGCTTGCTTTGGAGTTTTATCGGCAAGCTCCCAGGTGATATCAGCTTTAAAAAAGGGAATGTTACTTTTTATTTTCCGATCGTCACTTCCATTGTAGTAAGCATCATACTTTCATTGATTTTTTACTTCATAGGTAAAATAAAATGAATAAAGATAGGAGATAATTATGGACATCAAGCAATATGACTTTGACCTTCCTGAGGAGTTGATCGCTCAAACACCTTTATCGGATCGTGCTGCATCAAGACTGATGGTTCTTGATAAAGAAAATAAAACAATCGATCACCGGCGATTTTCAGATATCAGGGAATATCTGCGTCCCGGTGATTGCCTTGTTTTGAACGATACCAGGGTACTGCCTGCGCGGTTGTATGGAGTTAAAGAAGATACTGGAGCTAAAGTAGAAGTACTTCTTCTCCATCAGACAGAACAGGATGAATGGGAAGTATTGGTAAAACCAGCGAAGAAAATCAAAGTGGGAACCAGAATAATATTTGGTGAAGGCAAATTGATTGCACAATGTACGGCAGCCCAGGAACATGGTGGCCGAATGCTTCGTTTCGAATATGAGGGAATATTTTTAGAAGTATTAGAAACGCTCGGAGAAATGCCGTTACCACCTTATATCAAAGAACAACTTTCAGATAATGAAAGATACCAGACTGTTTATGCTAAAGAAGAAGGATCTGCCGCTGCACCCACAGCAGGATTGCACTTCACAAAAGAGCTATTGAAAGAAATAGAACAGTCCGGGGTTGAACTCGCTTATATTACACTCCACGTCGGTTTAGGTACCTTCCGGCCGGTAAGTGTCGATAATATTGAAGATCACGATATGCATGCTGAGTTCTATCAAGTATCACAGGAAACAGCAGATAAACTAAACCATGTACGAGAAAACGGCGGACGTATCATTTCAGTAGGTACTACCTCCACGAGAACATTAGAGACAATTATGCGTGACTATGGGAAATTTACCGCAGCATCTGGCTGGACGGATATATTCATTTATCCTCCATACAAACTGCAAGCGATTGATGGATTGATTACCAATTTCCATCTTCCGCAATCAACACTGATTATGCTAGTCAGTGCTCTGGCAGGACGAGCGTTTATTTTAGACGCTTATCATCAAGCTGTAGAAGAACGTTACCGTTTCTTCAGTTTCGGTGACGCAATGTTGATTTTATAAGGAAAGGGTTTTATTACTGATGGCAATCACCTATGAATTTATAAAAACCTGTAAACAAACTGGAGCCCGATTGGGCAGGGTGCACACTCCACATGGTTCATTTGACACGCCAACGTTCATGCCGGTTGGAACACTTGCTACCGTAAAAACGATGAGTCCGGAAGAATTGCAGGAAATGAATGCTAACATCATCTTATCCAATACGTATCACCTCTGGCTAAGACCAGGAGAAGATATCATCGAAGAGGCCGGTGGCCTGCACAAGTTTATGAACTGGGATGGTGCGATTCTTACTGATTCCGGCGGCTTTCAAGTATTCAGTTTAAGTGACCTGAGGCAGATTGAAGAAGAAGGCGTTCATTTTCGAAACCATATCAACGGTGAAAAGCTATTTTTATCTCCGGAAAAGGCAATGCATATTCAGAACGCTTTAGGATCGGATATCATGATGGCCTTCGATGAATGCCCACCATATCCGGCTGAGTACGATTATTTGAAGAAATCAGTAGAACGGACTAGCCGCTGGGCAGAACGCTGTTTAACTGCACATAAGAAGCCGGATGAACAGGGATTGTTCGGCATCGTGCAAGGTGGTGAGTACGAAGAACTACGGCGTCAAAGTGCGGAAGACTTGATATCTTTGGATTTCCCTGGCTATGCGATTGGAGGCTTATCTGTCGGAGAACCGAAAGATGTCATGAACCGTGTGTTGGAATTCACTACCCCGATGCTTCCTGAAAATAAGCCGAGGTATCTGATGGGAGTAGGTTCACCAGATTCCTTGATTGATGGTTCCATCAGAGGAATTGATATGTTCGATTGTGTACTGCCGACTCGTATTGCAAGAAATGGTACATGCATGACTTCCAATGGGAGGTTAGTGGTTAGAAATGCTAAATTTTCCAGGGATTTCCGTCCGATTGATGAAAATTGTGACTGTTATACATGCCGTAATTATTCACGTGCTTATATCAGACACCTGGTAAAAAATAATGAAACATTTGGCTTTCGATTAACTACTTACCATAACTTATATTTTCTGTTAAAATTAATGGAGCATGTGCGCCAGGCTATTAGAGAAGACCGCCTTGGCGATTTCAGAGAAGAATTCTTTGAACAATATGGTTTTAATAAGCCGAATGCTAAGAATTTCTAGAAAGGGGGAATGAAAATGGATGGCATATTAGGGTTGTTACCGATTATCCTTATGTTCGTCATTTTCTATTTCTTGTTGATCCGTCCGCAGCAAAAGAAACAGAAGAAGGTGCAACAAATGCAAGCGGATTTACAAAAGGGAAATAGAATCATTACTATCGGGGGGCTTCATGGCACCATTCACGCCCTTGATGAAGGTACCGTAGTATTAACAGTAAATGATGGAACTAAAATGACTTTCGATCGTTCAGCAGTTCGAGAGGTATTGAATCAAGACTAAAAAAATGACTCTGGCAAAATAGCCGGAGTCATTTTTTACTGGCTGCGGGAGTAGAACGGATATTGACGCCCAACATCCCACCGATCAAAGCGGAACCGACCATCCCTGCCAGGTACGGAAGCTGCGCTAGTGACAACCCCTGTTCTAGTCCAAGATATTGATAAAGAATAATGAATAATAAAAATGCCCCACCAGTCAAAAGCCCATACATCCAGCCTTTTTCCTGGCCCCGATGCCCGGCTGTTGCTCCTCCTGTAAATAGGATGAGCATGGCCAAAATCATTGTGAGTAAGTTGATGATATTTGTGTCAATCGTTGTAAAGCGGAGCAATAGCGCCAATATAAAACTGCACGTCAACATAAGAATAAGGATGATGGCAAGACCATATCCCAGAGCCTTCCAAACTTCTTTTCTCATGATTCCCCTCCTTGTCTACTTTGTCCATACACTATATGACTTATAAATTGTAAATAGAAGTATATATTTCTCCTGCCTTTTGAATAGATATCATAGAAAAGGCTGAAAAGGAGACAGGTTATGATAACGTGGATGGCCATTCTTATTTTTATCATCAGTTATGGTTTGATCATGTCAGAAAAAATAAATCGTGCCCTCGTAGCAATCTCCGGAGGAGTACTGTTACTACTGACTAATGTCTATGAATGGCAGGATGCTTTCACGCATTATATCGACTGGGAAACAATCGCTCTGCTATTTTCGATGATGGTTCTGGTAGCCATTACAAAGAAAACCGGGGTGTTTGAATACATTGCCATAAGTTTCGCGCAAATGGTGAGAGGAAAACCTGTACCTTTACTTATAGGAACTGCCATTTTGACGGCCGTTGGCTCTGCTTTTTTAGATAACGTCACTACCGTTCTATTATTTGTTCCCATTTTGTTGACGCTTACGAGCCAGCTCAACTTACCAGCGTTTCCTTTTCTGCTTACTACCATATTCAGCGCAAATATCGGAGGCACAGCTACCTTGATTGGGGACCCTCCCAATATAATGATTGGACAAGCGGTCGAACATTTTACCTTTGTATCATTCCTCGTTAACCTTGGACCGATTGTTATCGTCATATTCGCCTTTACGCTGGGAGGACTGGTATTAATTTTTCGTAAACAATTAGTATATGAAAAAGAGAAAGCGATTGAATTGATGAACTTGAATCCCTCAAGTTATTTGAAAAAAACACCGATGCTCTATCAATCGTTAACCGTAATGGCCATGACAATGGCAGGATTTTTGATGCACCCGATCATTCATGTGGAGCTTACTACGGTGGCTGTTTGTGCAGCTGTCTTGTTATTGCTTTTGACCGATGCGGAAGCTTCCAGCGAAAAGGTTTTTCAGGAAGTGGAATGGGTTACCCTGTTCTTTTTTATCGGTTTATTCATGCTCGTTGGTGGATTGGAGAAAGTAGGGGTGATCGATGAAATAGCAAGGGCGATGATGTGGATGTCCGGCGGGGATTTACCGATGACATCATTAATCGTATTATGGAGTGCGGGATTACTGTCCGGGGTGGTTGACAATATTCCTTTTGTAGCAGCTATGATCCCTGTTGTACAGGAACTCCAAGGTTACGGGATGATGAATATTGATCCAATTTGGTGGGCATTAGCTCTTGGAGCATGTCTTGGAGGGAATGGAACTTTGCTTGGAGCATCAGCTAATGTGGTGGTAGCTGGACTCGCTGCCAGCGCCAATCATAAAATTTCTTTTGTGAAGTTTATTGTGTATGGAATCCCTGTGTTATTGTTTTCATTGGTTGCGGCTACGATATATATCTACTTCCGTTATCTAGTACCGTTTTTATCATAAAAAAACTGTTTGATCATAGAGAAAGTCTCACCCGCGTGTAAATTTACGCGGGTGTTTGTTTTGCGGTTAGATTTAGGATAAAGAAAGGGCTTTTTGGTTAAAGTAACAAAGGACATCTAGATGGATAGCGGGAGTGGAATAGAAGTGGATATTCAAGTGTGGACAATAATATTTCGAACGCTGCTTACATATTTATTAATCTTAGTGATTCTAAGAATCATGGGAAAAAGGGAAATTGGGGAGTTGAGTGTATTAGATTTAGTGGTTTTTGTCATGCTTGCTGAAATTGCGGTTTTCTCGATTGAAGAACCTGATAAATCTTTAGTTCATGCCCTGATTCCGATGACGCTTCTTTTACTCATTCAACGTTTATCCGCTTTTCTTTCATTAAAAAGCCAGAACTTTCGGGAATGGTTTGATGGAACCCCCACTTTCATTATTAAACATGGAAAAGTAGATGAGTATGAGATGAAAAAGCAGCGCTATAACTTCAATGATTTACTCATTCAACTTCGAGAAAAGGACATATTTAGCATCCAGGATGTGGATTATGCTATTTTGGAGCCTAATGGTAAACTTTCAGTGCTTCAAAAGGATGAAAATGACTCCGACCATTCCTCAGGATATTCTGCTATTTTGATTGCAGATGGAAAAATACAATATGATTCCCTCAAACGAGTGAAAAAAAATAAAAGCTGGCTTCTGAACGAACTGAAGAAAAAAGGTTATGAGTCCGAAAAAAACATCTCCTTTTGCTCCCTTGACGAACAAGGAGAACTGTTCATCGACCAAAAAAACGAGTATGAATAACAATAGCGATGACGACTGCAGAGCGCCATAAAAAAGGATCGGAAAGCCCCTATGGCATAAGTGCCAAGGGGCTTTCGGTTCTTATTTTATCAGTTTTTGAAGGAAAGGAATCTGTTTCAGTTCATCTTTGGTAAGAAATCTTAATAGAAATAAAAGAATGATATACAGGCAGGTCAAAGTTATACTGATGATGGCGAATTGTGAAATTTCACCGACATTGTATGCTAACAAAGTTTTTAATTCAGAACCGATCCACCAGGTAACCCCAATTAATACTACCATTTTGGCAAGGTCGCCAAAGGGGATTCGAAAATTGATGGACTGCATAAGAGCAGCCAGATGTAAAAAAGTTACTACTAATACACCCACCACTATAGAAATAGCCACTCCGCGAATGCCAAAGGCTTGTTGGGAGGCTAGTCCGACCATCACTCCGAATTTTACTACTGCTCCGATCAAACTATTCCACATGGCAGGCTTTGCTAAGTCCAATGCCTGTAAAGCAGCCTGCAGAGGTGCCTGTATATAAAGCAGCAAGAAAAATGGGGCCATCAATGCAAGCATATAAGCTGCATTGCTCGTCCCATACATCAGCTCGAGGATCGTCGCAGCGAAACTGGTCAATAAGATGGTAGCAAGCCCTCCTGAGGCGAATGAAAGACGAATAGATTGATGAATGCGGTAGTGAATCAGTTTCGTTTTATTCTTCGCACCTGCTTCACTGATAGAAGGGACTAAAGCAACTGATAAAGAATGAGTAATGAATGTAGGTAACATTAAGAGTGGAAGAACATAACCAGCCAGTTCCCCATATTGTTTAGTAGCAAGTGCAGTCTGCACTCCTGCTAAAGCCAGGCTTTGCGCTACTAAGATAGGTTCCAGGAAAAATGAAAATGAACCAATCAGTCTGCTTCCCGTGGTCGGTATCGCGATAGATAACAATTCCTGCAATGTTTTACCCCCGGATTGGAGATAAGATAAGAATTTTTTTCTTACTTTGAAACGTTTTTTTATAGAAAACATCCGAAGCATGAATAACAGAGAAGCCAATTCTCCAAGGATGACGGATGCCATTGCGCCCGCTGCGGCATACTCAATCCCATACGGCAGCAAGAGGTTGGTGAAGAAAGCCACAGACAGTATTCTGACAATCTGTTCAATGACCATGGAATAAGCTTGTGGTTTCATATTTTGTCTTCCCTGAAAATAGCCGCGAAGGACTGAGGAAATAGCAATGATAGGTACGATGGGACTGATGACAAGTAATGGTACAACAGTACGGGAGTCAGTAAGTAAATGATTAGCGACCCAAGGGGCTAAGAGAATCATCATAGCAGTAAAAATAATACTTAATACCCCAGTGATAGAAAGGGACACAACAAGAATACGTTTGATTTTATTCAAATCACCGGCCGCTTCAGCCTCTGCTACACGTTTAGAGATAGCTACAGGCAGACCGAATTGGGTCAGCGTTATCGCCAGAAATAGAGTGGGCAAAGCCATCATATATAAGCCGACCCCTTCTTCCCCCATCACCCGTGCCACTACAATGCGATTAATAAAACCTAAAAAACGGGTAATCATTCCCGCAGCTATTAAAATCAGGGTCCCCTGTAGAAATGTTTGCTTGGTCATAGAATAACGACCTGCCTTCTCAAAGTGATTAAATTCATATACAATGAATGTATATGCGAAAGAGGTGTCCAAGCATGACATTATTTATATGGAAGAGCCCCATAAGCTGGGAGGAGGCGAGTATATGGGTACGTTAAAGTCAACCAGCATGTGGAAACCTGAAATATTTGCTGTACTGGAAAGTAAAGCAATAGAATTTCAGTTGATGGGTTATTCTGGCTCAACCCCAGAAGATATTTGGAAATGTCTGACGAAGAAAGTTTGGAAAGGCAACCCGGAGAAGCGCCTATATGAAGTCGTCCAGGACATATTTCATTTGAATACTGCCTTATACATAAGTTATCTAACCGTTCAGGCTTACCAGGATGATGACTTGGATATGTCTATTTCAGAACTGGTCAATCACGAAAAGTCTTCCCAAGTCAGCGAGTGAAGGACAGACCTTTTATTGACATACACCTGAAAAGGTTTTTATAATAGTTCTATTGGAAAATTTCAGTAATCTACTTAATTGGTACGAGGAAAGGCCTGACAACTGACACGACTTTCCATCTAAGTGACAAGGCTGTCCTGGTACCCTATTTACGTCTGTTTACATAAAAGTATTTAGGAAATTTTGTTTTAAAATGGATATCAGAGTGCGTCGGTAAGATAAAGGAGGAGCAATTGAATATGGTTAAAAGAGGCCGTATCGTAGCCTTTTTTCTTGTTATTTTGTTACTAGCAGGAACAATTGGTACCACGATCACAGGAATAACGAAAGACATCAAACTTGGATTGGATTTGCAAGGCGGATTTGAAATCTTATATGAAGTAGAACCCTTGAATGAGGGTCAGGAAGTGAACGAGAAGGTATTAGAGTCAACAGTGCGCTCCCTGGAAGAGCGAGTCAATGTCCTTGGGATAAGTGAAACGAACATAGACATTGAGGAGCCCAATCGTATTCGGGTCCAGCTTGCCGGTGTAGAAGATCAGTCAGAAGCTCGTGAGTTGCTGTCAACGACTGCCCAATTGTCCTTTAGGGATGCAGAGGATAACGAATACATGAATGGATCCGACCTGGTTGAGGGAAGCGCAGCTCAATCCTTCTCCCAAACCAATTCTCCGATCGTCACACTTCAAGTGAAGGATCCGAATAAATTTTATGAGGTTTCTAAAGAAATCAGTAGTATTCCAGAAGACCCAAGCACACCTTATCCTGACGATGTCATGGTAATTTGGATGGACTATGATAAAGAAACATCTTTTGCCGAAGAGTTTGGAAAAGAAGATCCAAAGTATATTTCAGCACCTGGTTTCTCTAACGGACCGATCCGTAGCAAAAACATTCAAATTACTGGAGATTTTACGGTTGAAGAAGCCAAACGCCTGGCTGATATTCTAAATGCTGGTTCTCTACCAGTTAACTTAGAGGAAATGTACTCAACATCTGTAGGTGCCCAATTCGGGGAGCAGGCCATGAGTAAGACCATTTATGCTGGGTTTATCGGAATTGCAATCATCTTTTTATACATGATGATTTATTATCGTTTTCCTGGGGTTATTGCCACACTTACGCTGAGTGTGTATATTTACCTTATTCTTTTAGTTTTTGAATGGATGAACGGTGTCTTGACCTTACCGGGAATAGCCGCCTTGATTCTAGGGGTTGGTATGGCGGTCGATGCCAATATCATTACTTACGAACGAATCAAGGAAGAGCTGAAATCTGGTAAGACAATATTAGCTTCTTTCCGGGCAGGTAATCAGCATTCCTTATCTACGATATTTGATGCGAATATTACGACGTTAATTGCTGCAATTGTGTTATTTACCTTTGGTACAAGTTCGGTCAAGGGATTCGCAACAATGTTGATTGTCAGTATCCTGGTCAGCTTTGTAACTGCTGTCTATGGCAGTCGTCTCTTCCTGGGCCTATGGGTGAAAAGCCGACTTCTTGATAAACGTCCAGGCTGGTTCGGTGTGAAAAATGAAGAGATCGTCAATATCGAAGATGGGGAAGAAGTAGAAGCGACATTCCTTAAACGAAAATTTGATTTTGTCGGTATGCGCAAGCGTTTCTTTACACTTTCTATTATATTGGTAGTTGCGGGAATTCTATCTCTGGCAATCATGCGCTTGAATTTAGGTATCGATTTTACCAGTGGTTCTCGAGTGTCTATTTTATCTGATGGTAATATTACATCTGAGCAAGTGGAAGAAACTTTTGAGCAGGAATTTGATGTAACACCTAAAAAAGTGGTGCTTTCCGGCGATAATAGTGAAATCGCTGATGTCCGGTTTGACACTGTTTTAGGAAAAGATAAAATCGCTGAAATCAAATCCTACTATAATGAGGAATTTGGTAATGAACCGAATGTAAGTACAGTATCGCCGATAGTAGGTCAGGAGCTTGCTAAGAATGCAGCACTAGCTGTGTTATATGCATCTATCGGAATTATTATCTATGTAACGATACGCTTTGAGATTTATTTTGCTTTAACAGCAATCATAGCCTTGCTGCACGATGCCTTTTTCATTCTTGCAATGTTCAGTATCACCAGATTAGAATTTGATATTACGATTATTGCAGCGATATTGACCATTGTCGGTTATTCCGTCAATGACACAATCGTCACATTTGACCGGATCCGTGAAAATGTCAAACGGGAAAAACGGGTTAAATCCTTCTCCCAGCTTGCGAAAATCGTTAATAAGAGTTTAATGCAAACAATGGCAAGAAGTATCAATACTGTCATCACAGTAGTATTCGCAGCGCTTATGTTATTGTTATTCGGAGCAACATCCATCACTAACTTTGCGTTTGCATTAGTGGTCGGGTTGATCGCTGGTACGTACTCTTCCTTATTCATTGCCGCTCAATTATGGCTGGTATTACGTGGAAGAAATATCAAAGAAAAACCGCTTAGCTTCGTTAAAAAGAAAAATACTGGCGGACCACAAGTATAATAAAGAGGAACAAATCAATAAGAGAGACTGGCCTAAATCGATGGGTCAGTCTTTTTTTATATGGTCTAGGAAATTATAAAATTTTCTTTTTTGGCTAACT
Source organism: Halobacillus sp. B23F22_5 (assembly GCF_043497085.1). Classification (NCBI taxonomy): domain Bacteria; kingdom Bacillati; phylum Bacillota; class Bacilli; order Caryophanales; family Bacillaceae; genus Halobacillus; species Halobacillus sp. B23F22_5. The sequence continues at coordinate 25,298 of NZ_JBIEKI010000002.1, forward strand.
TTAGATGGTGGGTCTCATCCAGCTCCAGCGCCTACCCCCTCGAGGTCTTAAGTCAATTCTCTCTGTGATTAGAAAAACTTGGCTTATTGCCAATGGCGAAAGCCTTAGTTTTACTTATACTTTAAATCTTTATTAAACTTAATTGGAATGAAAGTACAAAAAACGTCACGGCGAGAATTGACTTAAGCTTGTCGGGAGTGAGCAAGGCGCTTGCGCTTTAGTTCTATAATACAATGATTTAAAATAAACATGTTTTTATATCGTGTACGTTTGTGGGAAATAGTTTAAGGTAATAAATAGAGTAAAGTACTTTTTTATATGGATAGGAGGGAGAAGTATGAAAGGACAATATTATTGGATTTTAGCACTTATATTTGCGTTATTGATTGCGGTGTTTGCAGTAATTAATGTAGACCCAGTAGAAGTTAATTATTTATTCGGTACTGGGGAAGCACCATTAATTCTTGTTATTTTAATTTCCGTGCTTATGGGCGGGATTGTAACCGCGGCTCTAGGCGCAGTTCGAGTTTACCGGCTGCAGCGCGAAGTTAAAAAGCTTCGGAGCAAACAGGGAAATAAGGAATCACGAAACGTATCCGATATTAAAAAAGACAGAGATAAACGGGCTGAACGTATCCGCACAGACACCGCCGATCCCTCAGACCATTCCTCTGAATAAAATATCTTTCAGTTATTTGCTACCCCTGATTCCCTCTAGTATAATAAGTGGGTCAGGGGTGAACGTATGTTAAAAAGTAAAATGAAATGGAACTTTACATATAACGATAATGTAGATACAGAAGTATTTTTAGAAGATTTGGGAATCTCACCGCTTACAAGAAAATTATTGTGGCAAAGAAATATCACGGAGCCCGAAATGGCCGAACGCTTTTTGTTCCCTTCGTTGGATCACTTACATGATCCATTTTTGATGGAAGGAATGATAGAAGCTACGGAGCGTGTTAGGCTTGCTATCGAGCGAAAAGAAAATATTTTAGTGTTCGGGGATTATGATGCTGATGGAGTCAGCGCGACGACTGTTATGGTAGAAGCCTTGCGTGAAGCTGGGGCGGTATGTGATTTTTATATTCCTAACCGGTTCACCGAGGGATATGGACCAAATGAAGCAGCATTCCGCAAAGCGAAGGAAAACGGGATTAATGTCATCATTACTGTCGATACCGGCATTGCTGCAGTACATGAAGCGACTGTTGCAAAAGAGCTTGGAATCGACCTCATCATAACCGATCATCACGAGGTCCAGGAACAATTACCAGATGCCTATGCAATCATTCACCCTAAAGCCTCCGCTTCTTATCCTTTTCAAGAGCTTGCGGGTGTAGGGGTAGCTTTTAAATTTGCACAGGCTCTCCTGGGCAGACTGCCAAAAGAACTATTGGATCTTGTGGTCATTGGAACCATTGCTGACCTTGTTCCGCTTCAGGATGAAAACCGGGTGCTTGCTTTCTTTGGGCTGCAGGCTATCTCCCAATCGAAGCGACCTGGCATTCAGGCATTAAAAAATATGTGCGGAATCGAAGGTGACCTTAACGAAGAAACGATAGGTTTCATGATCGGACCGAGAATCAATGCGGTAGGACGTCTGCAAGATGCATCTCCGGCTGTGGAATTGTTGTTGACCGAAGATTATAAGCAAGCGGAAGATTTAGCAACATTAATTGATCAATTGAATAAAGAACGCCAGAAGATTGTTTCAGATATAGCAGATGAAGCTGAGAAATTGCTCGAAGGCGAAGAATCAGGGGATAATGATTCTGTAATTGTCGTGGGTAAACCCGGCTGGAATCCGGGAGTGTTAGGGATAGTTGCTTCCAAACTGGTTCGGCGTTTCGACCGCCCGGCAATTGTACTTGGAATTGATGAAGAAACAGGCGAAGCTAAAGGCTCAGCCAGGAGTATTGATGCTTTCGATTTATTTGTCAATTGCATGAAGGTGAGACCATTATTCAAACATTTTGGAGGACATGCTCAGGCTGCCGGAATGACCTTGAAAATAGAAAACATTAATGAACTACGGTATGAATTGAATCGATTAGCAGATGAACAGTTGACACCGGAGGATTTTACTCAAAGTGTCGATGTGGAAAATACTATTGATATTGCTGAGCTCTCGTTACAACAAATTAAAGAAATTGCAAAGTTGAGTCCGTTTGGAATGGGAAACCCTAAGCCGCTTTTTCATATTGATCATGCTCCAAAGGAAATTCGGCAAATTGGCAGCAAGCAGAATCATTTGAAATTCCAATTTCACAAATCTGGTACCCAGCTCGATGGTATTGCCTTTGGAATGGGGGATTTATATAGTGATATTTCCCCTTATTCTAATGTGGAAGCAATTGGGGAATTGGGCATAAATGAATGGAATGGCCGAAAAAAAATGCAAATCATGATCAAAGACCTCCGTATTGCTGAATGGCAGTTGTTTGACTACAGGGGCTCTAAATACATCGAAAAAAAACTCTCCGGAAGCAATCTGGATGATCATGTCGCCCTTTCTTTTGATGGGATCAGCCAAGCACCATTACATTTGAACGTAGTGGATAAACATTCGATTATGTACTACGAAGAAGGACAGATTTCAGGTCTTGTACTTTTGGACTTGCCATCCAAACTAGAGGATTTAGGTGAAATAATAGAAGCTGTCCAGCCGCGGAAAATATATGCCTGTTATCGGATTGACGACAGCGCATTCTTCGATAAACTCCCGACGCGAGAAGATTTCAAATGGTTTTATGGAATGCTCATGAAACATAAGACATTGGATATGAATCGCGGAGCATCCAAGCTCGCCTCTTATAAAGGATGGGACAAGGATACACTGGAATTCATCTCGCAGGTGTTTTTTGAGTTGGATTTTGTTAAAATAGAGAATGGACTGATTTCACTTCATCCTTCCCCATCAAAGAAGGATTTGAATGATTCGGATACGTATCAGTTAAAACAACGGAGATTACAAGTCGAAAAGAAACTTTATTATTCCAATTATCAAGAACTGAAATCATGGTTCGATCAATATATGGAGCAATTGGACTTGGCCGTTAAGGAGGAAGTAACACATGGATTATAAACAACATATCGCTATAGTAGAAGATTGGCCAAAAGAGGGAGTACGATTCAAGGACATCACGCCTTTGATGGATAATGGCAAGGCCTTCAAATCTGCTGTCGATGAAATTGTAGAGTATGCTAAATCACTGGATATCGATCTCATTGTAGGTCCTGAAGCCCGCGGCTTCATTGTCGGCTGTCCTGTTTCTTACGCGTTGGAGGTAGGTTTTGCCCCTGTTCGTAAAGAAGGGAAATTACCAAGAGAAACAATTAAAGTTGATTACGGTTTAGAATACGGCAAAAATGTACTTACACTGCACAAAGATGCAATTAAGCCTGGTCAGAGGGTGCTAATTACTGACGACTTATTAGCTACCGGTGGAACAATTGAAGCAACCATCAAACTGGTTGAAGAACTGGGTGGTGTCGTTGCAGGCTGTGCTTTCCTGATTGAGTTGACCTATTTACACGGAAGAGATAAGCTTGAAGGACACGATGTGTTGACATTGATGCAATACTAAAGTTATTGGAGTGCCCTCCCATGGGTACTCTTTGTTTATAATTATATTTTTTTCTTTACATTTACCTGTCTTTTTTTGATAATGAATTACAACCAATAATTATATTTTACAAGTATGTATAGAAACCAAGGTGATTAGATGTCGAAAGACAAAATTTTAAGCGCAGAAGAAGTGATTGAAGAAGCAAGCCGGTATTTGACGAAAGAAGATACCGGTTTTATTCGACGCGCTTATGAATTTGCGGAGCAGGCACATAAGGATCAATTTCGTAAGTCTGGAGAACCATATATCATCCATCCCATCCAGGTTGCAGGGATTCTTGTCAACTTGGAAATGGATCCAGAGACCATCGCTGGTGGTTTTCTACATGACGTCGTAGAAGATACCGATGTTTCTATTGAAGAAATAGAGGAGACGTTCAACAAGGAAGTAGCCATGCTGGTGGATGGCGTCACTAAGCTGGGTAAAATTAAGTATAAATCCAAAGAGGCACAACAAGCAGAAAATCACCGAAAAATGTTTGTCGCTATGGCGAAAGATATCCGAGTGATCCTGATAAAGCTGGCTGATCGGCTCCATAATATGCGGACGTTGAAGCACCTTCCTCCAGAAAAACAGCGGAGAATTTCTAATGAAACGCTGGAGATTTTCGCGCCGCTGGCTCACAGGCTTGGTATTTCGACAATCAAGTGGGAGTTAGAGGATACCGCACTGCGTTACTTAAACCCTCAGCAGTATTATCGCATTGTGCACCTAATGAAACAAAAACGGAACGAACGTGAATTCTATATAGAAGATGTCATGAAAGAGATAGAAGACCGGATGGAAGAAGTAAACATTAAGGCGGATATTTCCGGGCGTCCGAAGCATTTATACAGTATTTATCGTAAAATGGTGCTGCAAAACAAACAGTTCAATGAAATTTATGACCTTCTTGCTGTCAGGGTAATAGTCGATAGCATCAAAGACTGTTATGCTGTGCTCGGCATTATCCACACCTGCTGGAAACCTATGCCAGGAAGGTTTAAAGATTATATTGCCATGCCGAAGCCGAACTTATATCAATCTCTCCATACAACGGTCATTGGTCCAAAAGGTGATCCACTTGAAGTGCAGATTCGTACGCAAGACATGCATGATATAGCAGAATATGGGATTGCAGCTCATTGGGCCTATAAAGAAGGCGGGCAATTCAACCAGACAAAACAATCATTCGAAGAAAAACTGACCTGGTTCCGTGAAATTTTGGAATGGCAAAATGAAACCCACGATGCAGAGGAATTCATGGAATCCTTAAAGGTCGATCTATTTTCTGACATGGTATACGTTTTTACGCCAAAGGGAGATGTCATTGAACTTCCGTCAGGTTCCGTCCCGGTAGATTTCGCCTACCGTATCCATACCGAAGTAGGAAATCATACGATTGGTGCAAAAATAAATGGAAAAATGGAGCCGCTTGATTATGAGTTGAAGACGGGCGACATTGTAGAAATGATGACCTCCAAGCATTCGTATGGACCTTCGAAGGATTGGATAAAGTTAGCCCAAACATCCCAGGCTAAGAGTAAAATTAAACAATTCTTCAAAAAGCAGCGACGCGAAGAGAATATCCTGAAAGGGAAAGAACTTGTCGAAAAAGAGATCAAGAACATGGATTTGTCTCCTAAGGAGGTTCTATCCCAGGAAAATCTCGATCGTGTTGCTGAAAAATTCAATTTCAGTAACGAAGACGATATGTTCGCGGCAGTCGGCTATCAGGGAATTACGGCTGCTCAAATCGCCACCCGTTTGACTGAAAAAATAAGAAAGCAGAAAGAACAGGAACAGAATCTGGAAGAGACACTGGAAGAAGTAAAGAATGAAGTGAAAGCAAAACCTTCTGGTAAACGGGATTCCGGTGTCAGGGTGAAAGGTGTCGACAACCTGCTTGTACGACTGTCTAAGTGCTGCAACCCTGTCCCTGGTGATGATATTGTTGGATATATTACAAAAGGCCGAGGCGTTTCCGTGCATCGTTCCGATTGTCCGAATGTCCAAACAGAAGATGCTCAAAGCCGTTTACTTCCAGTGGAATGGGAAGGCAGTGGCTCGGATTCGAAACAGTATCATGTAGACTTGGAGATATCTGGATATGATAGGCGGGGCCTGGTCAATGAAGTTTTGCAGGCCGTTAATGAAACGAAAACAAACATTACAGCCGTGTCAGGTAAGTCGGATCGTAATAAAATGGCTACCATCAATATCACGATTTTAATCCAGAATATTAACCATTTAAGAAAAATAGTAGATCGTATTAAACAAATACCAGAAGTATATACCGTAAGAAGAATGATGCAATAAGGGGAACAGATACAATGAAAGCAGTTATCCAACGTGCCAAAAATGCCTCAGTCACTGTAGAAGGTGAGACTACAGGTGCGATTGATTCCGGCCTGGTGGTGTTACTAGGAGTCACCCACGAAGATACAGTGGACGATGCTAAATACCTGGCTAATAAAATCACCAATCTACGTATCTTTGAAGATGAGCAGGAAAAAATGAACTTAAGTTTGAAGGATGTACAAGGAAAAGTGTTGTCCATTTCCCAGTTCACTCTATACGGTGATTGTCGTAAAGGGCGCAGGCCTAACTTTATGTCCGCTGCTAAACCCGATGTGGCAAGTGAACTGTACCAGGTTTTCAACAGTCTGGTAGAAGAAGAAGGTGTACCTGTTGAAACAGGAGCCTTTGGCGAAATGATGGACGTCCAATTGAATAACATAGGACCGGTTACACTAATCATAGATAGTAAAGATAAATAACAAAAAGGATGGCCAGCATAAAGGCCATCCTTTTTACTATTAATTAAAATAATCCATTAGTCCATTTACAATACCAGTACTTAGTTTACGTTGATAATTAGAGGTTTTTACCATCTTTTCTTCTGTTACATTTGATAAATATCCAAGCTCCAGCAACAGGGAAGGGGTGTGGTTCTCACGGATTACATGGAAGCTATTGGCTTTTGCACCGCGATTGACTGCTCCTGTAGAACGGACCAATCCTTGCTGGACCAGTTTAGCAAGATTCCTATCCTGGCTGCTATGATAAAAGGTTTCTATACCTTTGGCGCCCGAATAAGTAGGGAAACTATTGTAGTGCAGACTGAGGAAAACATCTGCATTAGATGAATGAGAAACATTTACCCTGTTTACTAGAGAAATATAGCGATCATTGCTGCGAGTCATAATTACTTTTGCTCCTGCAGCCTGAAGCTTTTCCTTAACATGCAAAGCTGTTGCAAGGGTGACATTTTTTTCATAAGTACCACTTAGTCCGATTGCTCCTGGATCACGTCCCCCGTGTCCGGAATCAATCACAATGACTTTCCCCTGGAGACCTCCGCTAGAGCTGTTGTTCTGGCTCCCGTTATTTAGTGTTACAATCCAGCCGGCAACATACGCAGTACCCGAGCCATATTTTATTTTATACCATTTGCCTTCTTTCCTGACCACTTGAAAGTCGTCGCCTTTATGAGCTCTTCCAAGAATCTTATGATTCGTCGATGGACCACTGCGGATATTCGTACCATCATACAGGAGGGTTAAGGTTTGGGAGCTTTCCTCCCCGGTGCTTGTCTGAACCGGTTGACTGGAGTTTTGACCTGTCTTGTCTGGACTCGCATAATCACTGTGAATCCAGCCTTTACCATACTTACTGTTAATTTTGTACCAGTCGCCCTTTTTGCCAAGCTGTTTTACTGTCTGTCCCTTCATCAGATGGGTCAGAATTTTGGAGTTCGTATTAGGCTCTGCTCGTACTCGTAAGTAGTCTGCATCCGAGCGGACGGATGTATTTTCCTGGACTTTAACAAGGTACTTCGCTACCCAGGCTTTTCCGCCATTATATTGGATTTGGAGCCATCCATACTTTTCATCGAGGATAGGGTAGGAATCGCCTCTATGTATTTGACCCAGTTTCTTTGTATATGAACTAGGAGCTTCTCTCACGTTAAGTGTATCGATATTAACGATTGCATTATCCGCTTTTACTGGCAAGGCAGTGAATGCGGCAACACTTAACAAAAGCAAAAAAAGCAAACCAAATACTTTATTCAATTGTTTTACCAAACGTCATACCTCCTTTTGTTAGTTATTCGAGTTCAATAGTATCATTTCGACAATTTCTTTTAAATCCCTTTTTTTCCATGATTTTTTTAAAAAATATAATGAAAAAACATTTTAAAAGCTTGACATTGCCTTTCGGGAATCATATGATAATAATCAATTCTTAATTAGAGTCGTCAAAACCGATGAGGGAAAGAGTAATCAGGAAACATGCAGACAGAGAGGAAATGCCTTATGGCTGGAAGCATTTCTGTGTAATAGCCTGATGAAAGACATTCTTTAGGTGCTGTGTCGAACCATAAGTAGGCTCAGCCGTACACAGGCGTTAACTGTATGGAGAGGAAACATGAAATGGTATGTTTCAACCAGGGTGGCAACGCGGGTAACTCCCGTCCCTTTTATTAGGGACGGGAGTTTTTTATGTTTTATTGTCAGTCACTGACAATTATATAAAGGAGGATGTTGGGATGAAGGCACCAAGAGGGACGCAGGATATTTTACCTGGGACGTCTGAAAAATGGCAATACGTAGAAAGCGCTCTGATCGAGCTTTGCAGAAAATATAATTATCAGGAGATTCGTACACCTGTATTTGAACATACGGAATTGTTCCAACGGGGAGTAGGGGACACCACCGATATCGTTCAAAAAGAAATGTATACATTTGAAGACCGTGGAGGAAGGAGTTTGACCCTGAGACCAGAAGGCACAGCTTCTGTCGTACGCTCTTTTGTGGAACATAAGGTTTTTGGACTGCCAATGCAGCCGACTAAATTGTTTTACATCGGACCGATGTTCCGTTATGAGCGGCCTCAACAAGGCAGGATGCGACAGTTTTACCAATTTGGTATCGAAGCTTTGGGAAGTGCCGATCCAGCTATCGATGCGGAAGTGATGGCTTTGGCAATGGCGGCCTACCAGGAGCTTGGGCTGAAATCATTAAAGCTGGTCATCAACAGCTTAGGTGACACAGAAAGTCGTAAGCAGCACCGTGAAGCCTTGATCAACCACTTTGATCCACATCGGGAGGAACTATGCCAGGACTGTCAGGTGCGTCTGGATAAGAATCCACTTCGCGTGCTTGACTGCAAAAAGGATAGAGAACATCCGGCAATGGCAACAGCACCGTCTGTATTGGAATATTTGAACGAGGAATCAAGAGAGTACTTTGAGCAAGTCAAATCCTATTTAGATGCCATGGAAATTCCTTACGTGGTTGATAAAAACCTTGTCCGAGGGTTGGATTATTATAACCATACCGCTTTTGAAATCATGAGTGACGCTGAAGGCTTCGGGGCTATCACTACATTAAGCGGTGGTGGCCGTTATAATGGTCTGGTTGAAGAAATGGGAGGACCGGAGACTCCTGGTATCGGATTTGCGTTGAGTATTGAACGTCTGTTAATGGCACTGGAGGCAGAAGGAGTTGAATTGCCGGTCGATGAAGGGATCGATTGTTATTTTGTGGCTCTTGGCAATCAAGCTGAAAAAGAAGCGGTCCGTCTCACCTATCAGCTACGGAAAGCCGGCGTTCAGGTAGATAAAGATTACCTCGGAAGGAAAATCAAGAGTCAGTTCAAATCTGCTGACCGGCTGAAAGCAAAATATGTGATTGTATTAGGTGAAAATGAACTGGAAGCGGGCCGAGCGAACGTTAAACTAATGGAAACCGGTGAACAAAAAGAAATACCACTAACTGAGTTAGTCACTTATTTAAAGAACGAAATAGCAGGAGGGAAATAAGGATGGAACGACATCATTGCGGCAAACTGCGTGAATCAGACATCGGCAGTAAAGTCATGTTAAAAGGCTGGGTGCAAAAGCGACGGGACTTAGGCGGATTGATCTTTATCGATTTAAGGGACCGATCCGGTATTGTACAGGTTGTATTTAATCCTGAGGTTTCCAGCGAGGCTTTGAAGATTGCGGAAACTGTCAGGAATGAGTATGTATTAGAAATTCACGGTGAAGTACTTGGCAGAAGTGAAAATACCATCAATGAAAATCTCGAAACCGGGGCTATCGAGGTCCAGGCAGAAAAATTAGAAATTCTTAATAAAGCAAAGAACCCGCCATTCATGATAGAAGAGGAATCGGATGTGGCAGAGGACCTTCGTCTGAAATATCGTTATTTGGATTTGAGAAGGAAACCAATGCAAGAGACATTCTTCTTGCGTCATAAAACCAACCAGGTGGTACGGAATTTCTTGAATGAGGATGGGTACCTGGAAATGGAAACGCCGATGCTTACAAAAAGTACTCCGGAAGGCGCGCGGGATTATCTTGTTCCAAGCCGTGTCCATCCAGGTGAGTTTTATGCCTTGCCGCAATCGCCGCAATTATTCAAACAATTGCTGATGATGTCCGGTTTTGAAAAATACTACCAGATTGCCCGTTGTTTCCGTGATGAAGATTTGAGAGCAGATCGTCAGCCGGAATTCACCCAAATTGATATCGAGACGTCTTTCATGTCTAAAGAAGAAATCATGGATATGACCGAACGGATGATGGCGAAAGTCATGAAAGAGGTTAAGGGTATTGAGCTGGAGACTCCACTTCCAAAAATGCGTTATGAGGAAGCGATGGAACGATTTGGTTCAGACAAACCAGATACTCGTTTTGGAATGGAACTTGTGAATGTTTCCGAGTTGGTAAAAGATTCTGGGTTCAAAGTCTTCAGTGGAGCAGTATCCGATGGAGGTCAGGTCAGTGCTATTAATGTCAAAGGGCAAGCGGATGCATTCTCCCGGAAAGATATTGATAAGTTGACAGAGTTCGTCAAAGGATATGGCGCCAAAGGATTAGCCTGGATGAAGGTGGACGAAGCACAATGGAACGGTCCAATAGCTAAATTCTTCGGTGAAGATGAACTGATAGGCCTTGGTAATGCTGTAGAAGCAGAACCAGGTGACTTGATCCTGTTTGTTGCTGACAAAGTGTCGGTGGTGCAGGAGGGACTGGGTGCTTTACGTCTGAAACTGGGCAAGCAGCTTGAACTTATCGATGAAACAAAATTTAATTTCTTATGGGTGACAGACTGGCCATTACTTGAATATGACGAGGAAGCTGGACGTTATTTTGCAGCCCACCATCCCTTCACGATGCCAGAGCCGGATGAAGTGAAGCTATTGGAAACTGATCCTGGCAAAGTTCACGCCCAGGCTTATGATTTGGTGTTGAATGGGTATGAATTGGGCGGAGGATCCTTGCGTATTTATAATAAAGAATTGCAGGACCGGATGTTTGAAGTACTTGGCTTTTCCAAAGTGGAAGCCCAGGAACAATTCGGATTTTTGCTTGAGGCGCTTGAATATGGAACGCCGCCACATGGCGGAATCGCTTTAGGTCTGGACCGGATTGTAATGCTTTTGGCAGGACGGAATAACTTGAGAGATACGATTCTATTCCCTAAAACAGCTTCTGCATCTTGCTTGTTGACAGAAGCACCTGGGGATGTCAGTGAAGCACAATTAGAGGAATTGCATTTGCAGACCACTGCTAAAAAAGACAGTAACCAATAAGGAAACTGAAATGATTTTGTAATAAATAATTACGGAATCGTTATAGTAAACTTATTGATATTTGAGAGTTCGTATGCTATTATTTGATTACAAAGTAAAGGAACCAATCCTGATGTGTACGTTGTTCGAATGTACGTTTTGACCGAACATTTATGTACAGGGAGCCTGGTGTTTCCATGTGGAGTGCAGGCCTCGTTACGATGAGGACGCATGAAGCATGGAACAGGGCACCCACCTGCTAGGAGCGGGTTCAAAACTCATGAAACAACGGCACAATTGGGATTGGAACTTACATAGCCACACACCTTAAGGGAAACCTTAAGGTTTTTTTATACGCTAAGAAAGATGAATTTAATGATAGGTGTAAAGTATAAGAAATACGTAGGCTTTCGCGATAAGGACTTGGCGAAAAGCCAAGTGTTTCTAATAGAGTTAAAAGGAGCGGCTCATCTCATGTTGCATCAATTTTCACGAAATGAACTGGCAATTGGAAAAGAAGGTTTAGATTTACTCAAAAACTCCACAGTAGCTGTCTTAGGCATAGGAGGAGTCGGCTCCTTCAGCGTCGAGGCATTAGCACGGACAGGAATAGGTAAATTGATATTGATTGATAAAGATGTGGTTGATATTACAAATATAAATCGTCAATTGCCAGCACTTCTTTCTACAATTGGCCAGCCAAAAGCAGAATTGATGAAAGAACGTATAAAGGATATCAATCCAGACTGTGAAGTAGTGACGTTGAACATGTTTTATACGGAAGAGACTTATGAAACGCTGTTTGAATATAAACCTGATTTTGTGGTAGATGCCAGTGATACGATTATTTATAAAGTACATCTTATTAAAGAATGTATTGCTCGTGATATAAAGATTATCTCTAGTATGGGGGCAGCCAACAAGACAAACCCTACTAAGTTTCAGATTGATGATATTTTCAAAACAAGCTATGACCCTATCGCAAAAGTGATTCGAAAAAAATTGCGCGAAGCTGGTATTAAAAAAGGAATTCCGGTCGTTTACTCTCAGGAAAAACCGATTAAGATCAAAGAAGAAGTGCGAAAAGAAGTTGCACCGGAGAATCCTGGAACGAGAAAAGCGGAAATGCCTCCTTCTTCCAATGCTTTTGTACCGTCTGTTGCTGGTCTGATCATGGCAAGCCATGTTGTTAATGAAATCTTAAAACCAATTGAAATAGAGCGTAATTAAAAAGCAGGAAGCGATATACTCGCTTCCTGCTTTTAGATTGTCTAGGAAATTATAAAATTTTCTTTGTGTGGATAACTTTACGTGTAGGGTCACATCCAGCTCCAGCGCCTACCCCCTTGAGGTCTTAAGTCAATCCTCTTTGTGACAAAAAACGTCACGCCGAGGCTTGTCTTAAGCTTGTCGGAGGCCTGCAGGATGCAGGTCAGTTCGACGTTGGCACAGGACGTGCCGTTTTTAGTCGAACGTCATTACTAGCAAGGCGCTTGCGCTTTTGTTCTTATTTTGCAACTTGTTCCAGGTTACCATTTCTTTCCATTCGGAATTGTGGTTTAGCGAAATCGCCTTCTTCGTCGAATACAATCATCTTTCTTGCACGGTCCATAATTTGAATCAGCGCCTGATAGTCGTCTTGCATTGTTACTAGCTGACCTTGCAGCTGGGCATATTGTTTTTCTAATTTTTCTTTTTCTTCTTTGAGTTGCTGGTTTTCCGCTGTTACTTTATCCAGCTTGTTACGATGATTGGTAGAATTGTTCATATCAGTCTGTAAGTTACGCAAATAGTTAATGACGGTCCCCAGGTTTATCTGAGGAACAGATGTTTCGGAAGATTGTTTAGTAATGTGCGTATCTGTCTCCTCTGTAGGAGTAGTTTCTTCTCCGGCATAAGGCGCTGGTGTTTTCACAGCTCGTTTTGGCTGGTCCATGGCTTCTGCCCGTTTCTTTTCTTTTCGTTGCTTTTTAGCAATTTCAACTGCCTGGTCATACTTTTGGCGAACTTCTGCGTTCCAGCGGAATCCACAAGCTGCAGAAGTACGGTTCAATGCATCTCCCACTTCGTCAAAAGCTTTCAATTGAGTACTACCTTCCCGAATATGCCTCAGGACCGTTTCAGCTAACAATAAATCATCTTCATGAGACCAAGCATCCTGTCTAACTTTTGTCATAACAATCACTCCTCTTCTTAATGGTCTTTCTAGTATTATTAAAAAACTAGTTTGTTATTTTTATGACTATTGTGACCACTAAGAAAAGGATTTATACCAATATAGCGAGAATTAGTTATTTTTTTGCTGATTGATTTTATCATAGATTTGTTTCATGGCTTGCTCGAACTTGCCTGTATTTTTAGGTTTATAATACTTCTTATCCTTGATTGTATCAGGCAGGTATTGTTGATTTACCCAGGCATTGTCATAATTATGAGGGTATTTATATTCTGTCCCCCTGCCTAGTTCTTTGGCACCCTTGTAATGGGAATCTTTCAAATGTATGGGGACCTCCCCGCTGTGGCCATTCCTTATATCACTCAATGCTTCGTCCAGCGCTTTATAGGCAGTATTGGATTTTGGAGACAAGGCTAATTCTGATACGGCTACAGCGAGTGGGATGCGGGCTTCGGGAAAACCAAGGCGTTCAGCGGCTTCTACAGCTGCAATTGCTCGCGGCCCTGCTTGTGGGTTAGCAAGCCCAATATCTTCATAGGCGATTACCACTAACCTCCGGGCAATACTATCAAGGTCTCCAGCTTCGATTAGTCTCCCTAAATAGTGGAGGGAGGCATTAACATCACTTCCGCGTATGGACTTTTGAAAGGCTGACAAGACGTCATAGTGAGCATCCCCATCTTTGTCGTGGGTAAAACTCTTCTTCTGCATACACTCTTCTGCAGATTCAAGGTTGATATGAACCATTCCGTACTGGTCCGCTGGGGTAGAAAAGGCGGCTAGCTCTAACCCGTTTAAGGCTGCTCGAAGGTCGCCGTTAGCTGCCTGAGCAAAGTGATCCATCGCTTCTTGCGAGACATCGAGTTCAAGCTCACCCAACCCCTCTTTTTTATCTGCTATAGCACGTGATAAAGCTTCTTTGATATCATTTTTGTTTAGTCTGTAAAGTTCGAATAAGTGACAGCGGCTTCGGATTGCCGGGTTGATGGAATGATAAGGATTACTGGTGGTACAGCCAATCAATGTCAACAAATTGGTCTCTAAGTGGGGGAGCAGGAAATCCTGCTTTCCTTTATCTAAACGATGTACCTCATCCAGAATCAACACCATCTGACCATGCATTTTTGCCTCTTCTACTGCAATTTCCATATCTTTTTTCTTATCAGTTACGGCATTCAATAATTTGTAAGGCAGGTTCAGACTTTTTGCCAGGGCCATAGCCATTGATGTTTTACCGGTTCCTGGCGGGCCGAAAAGGATCATGGAAGCCAATCGGTTGGCTTGCACCATCCTCCGTATCGTTTTCCCTTCAGAAACGAGATGCTTCTGACCGATTATTTCATCTATATTGGTAGGTCGCATCCGAAAAGCAAGCGGCTTTTGTTTCATTTTATTATCCCCTTTATTCTTTATCTTTCTTTTGATAAGCGTAGTCATATTTCAGATAGAATGCAAGAGCCGCACTTTCATGCTATAATAGCGTTTAGTTCAAAACGGAAGCGGTCGTTCTGCCGCTGTTTGGAAGTTAGGAGGAAATACATGCCTCAACATCAGCAGAATTCACATAACCAAGTGGTACGCTGGTCATTTTTTGTGATTGGTTTAATCATATTAGCTTTGGGCATCTCACTAACCATGCAAGCAAAAGGTCTTGGTATCGGTCCATGGGATGTCTTTCATTATGGATTATTTGTTCAACTAGGTTTAACCGTAGGGTCCTGGTCCATTATTGCGGGACTGGCAATAGTAGCTGTTACATCAATAGCGATGAAACAATGGCCACAAATCGGTACGATATTAAATATGGTGTTAATCGGTGTGTTTATTGACTTTTTTAATTGGATTTTACCAGCACCCGATCACTTATGGACAGAAGTATTAGTATTCGTGGCAGGAACGGCAGTAATGGCTTATGGTATCGGGATTTATGTTTCACCTGGGATGGGAGCTGGGCCCCGGGACAGTTTGATGCTGGTTCTGACAGATGTGACCGGTTGGAAAGTATCAACAGTAAGGAATTGGAATGAAATCATTGTAGCGGTTCTTGGCTGGCTGCTAGGTGGACCAGTCGGAATAGGGACGGTATTTATCGCGTTGTTCCTCGGAACGATGGTTGGATACTCCCTTCCCCAGGCAAAAAAATTACTTAACTTTTTCTTGAAGAAAGGTGAAAGAAATGAAAATATCTACAAAAGGCCGTTACGGGCTGACAATCATGATCGAACTGGCGAAAAGGTACGGTGAGGGACCGATATCGCTGAAACAAATAGCTAGAGAAAAAGATTTGTCTGAGCATTATCTGGAGCAGTTGGTTGCTCCTCTTCGAAATGCACGTTTAGTAAAAAGTGTCCGTGGAGCGTATGGTGGCTATATGCTGACAAAAGCGCCACATGAGATTACTGCAGGGGATGTTATTCGTGTGTTAGAAGGTCCTATCACTCCAGTAGAAGGAATCGAGGATGAGGAGCCAGCCAAGCAGGCATTGTGGAAAAGAGTCAGGGATGCAGTAAAGGAAGTGTTGGATACTACGACTCTCGAAGATTTGAAAGATCATGTCGAGGATCAAACCCAGGACGCCTATATGTTTTATATTTAATTTAAATGGAAGTGATTGGAATGAAAGCAATATATTTAGACCATGCAGCCACTACTCCCATGCACCCTAAAGTGATTGAAAGTATGCTGCCTGTCTATCAGGATGTGTTCGGAAATCCTTCAAGTGTCCACCAGTTTGGCCGAAAGGCGCGGAGAATCCTTGATGAGGCGCGTCGAACCATAGCGGAAAGCATTGGAGCCAATGAGAAAGAAATCATTTTTACAAGCAGTGGCACGGAAGCGGATAACCTTGCCTTAATCGGAACAGCCCGCGCGAACAGGGGGAAAGGGGCTCATATCATCACAACGGCGATGGAACATCATGCAACTCTCCATGCTGCAGAGCAACTGGAGAAAGAAGGATTCCGCGTCACCTATCTAAACCCGGATAAATCTGGCCTCATTCGGATAGAAGAATTGGAAGCTGCTTTGACCGAGGATACGACGATCGTTTCAGTGATGACAGTCAATAATGAAACGGGTATGATCCAGCCGATCAAGGAAATCGGCGAGCTTTTAGAAAAACATCAGGCTTATTTCCATACAGATGCGGTGCAGGCTTATGGAGTTCTGGATGTTAGCGTGGCAGCCATGAAAGTGGACATGCTCACTGTGTCAGGGCACAAAATCAACGGTCCTAAAGGAATCGGGTTCCTTTATGCAAAAGAGGGTACCCAAATGCAAACCTTGCACTATGGCGGTGAACAAGAGCGAAAACGACGCCCTGGTACTGAAAATCTCCCTGGTGTCAAAGGTTTGCAAACCGCAGTACAAGTAATGATGGAAGAAAAAGAGTCCAGGATGGAAATCTATCATCGATATAAAAAGCTGTTTTTGGAAACCTTAGAAGAAGAAAAGATTGAATTCACAATCAATGGAGAGCTGGAAAAAATGGCTCCGACTATCATTAACCTGAGTTTTCCAGGGATGAATGTGGAAACCATGTTGACTAATTTTGATTTGGCAGGCGTAGCTGCTTCGAGTGGCAGTGCTTGTACAGCCGGATCTGTAGAGCCCTCTCATGTGCTTTCAGCGATGTATGGGAAAGAAAACACAAGAACTGTTAATTCAATACGTTTCAGTTTTGGTATGGCAAACAACGAAGAAAATGTTGTCGAAGCAGCCAAAAAAATCAGCCAGGTGATTAAACGGCTGAGTGAATGATAGAAGGATGAAAGATGGTGAGAAATATGAAAGATCCGAAAGATACTCGAGTCGTTATTGGAATGAGCGGGGGAGTGGATTCCTCTGTAGCTGCTTTGCTTTTAAAAGAGCAAGGGTATGATGTGGTCGGCATCTTTATGAAAAATTGGGATGACACGGATGAAAATGGCGTATGTACTGCAACAGAAGATTTTGAAGATGTTATACGGGTGTGTAATCAGCTGGATATCCCTTACTATGCAGTCAATTTTGAAAAACAATACTGGGATAAAGTGTTCAGCTACTTTTTAGATGAATATAAGGCAGGTAGAACTCCAAACCCGGATGTCATGTGTAATAAGGAAATCAAGTTCAAAGCATTTCTGGACCACGCTGTTTCTCTGGGTGCAGATTATTTGGCTACCGGTCATTATGCACAGGTGAGAGAAAAAGACGGACAATTTGAAATGTTGCGCGGGATAGATAATAACAAAGATCAAACGTATTTCTTGAATCAGCTTTCCCAGGATGTACTGGCTAAAGTAATGTTCCCGCTTGGCCATCTGGAGAAAAAGAGAGTACGGGAAATTGCCAAAGAGCATGATTTAGCTACAGCAACAAAGAAAGACAGCACTGGCATCTGTTTTATAGGTGAACGTAATTTCAAGGAATTCTTGAGTGAATATCTACCTGCACAACCGGGAGAAATGCAGACCCTTGATGGTGAAGTGAAGGGTAAGCATGATGGGTTGATGTATTATACGCTTGGCCAGCGACAAGGTTTGGGGATCGGTGGAGCTGGTGAACCCTGGTTTGTCGTTGGGAAAAATCTGAAAGAGAATATCCTTTATGTCGGGCAGGGGTTCCATCATGACGCTTTATATTCAGACGCGCTGATTGCCAGTCAAATTAATTGGATCAGTGGTAAAATGCCTGCAGAAAAGATGGAATATAC
Organism: Halobacillus sp. B23F22_5; assembly: GCF_043497085.1. Lineage (NCBI taxonomy): Bacteria > Bacillati > Bacillota > Bacilli > Caryophanales > Bacillaceae > Halobacillus > Halobacillus sp. B23F22_5. The sequence goes on from NZ_JBIEKI010000002.1 coordinate 43,362, forward strand.
CGCCAAATTCCGTTATCGCCAGGATGACAGTCCGGTGACTGTGCAGGTGTTAGACGACGATAAAGTGAAAGTGATTTTTCACGAGGCCCAACGGGCGATTACACCTGGTCAGGCAGTTGTCTTTTATGATGGAGAAGTTTGTCTTGGGGGAGCAACGATTGATGAAGTGCTTAAGAACGATCAAGCTCTGACCTATGTAGGGTAAGAGCAGGAAATGTTCAACTAAGACCATGCAGGGCCGGATGCGCGCATGGTCTTTTCTCATGTAAAGAAAGGAAGGGATAGATATGGATAAGTTAGCTAAAGGTATCGAAGAGATGAAACAACAGAATTTAGAGCAGGCTGCTAAATGGTTTACAGAAGCGATTGAAGAAAATCCGGAGGAACCATTAGGTTATATCAATTTCGGTAATTTATTGTTGCATATGAAAGATTATGAACGAGCACAGCGCTTTTTTGAACGCGCGATAGAAAAAGACAGTCATGCGGCTACCGCCTATTATGGTTTAGGAAACACCTTTTACGAACAAGAGGACTATAGCAGGGCTCAGGAGCAATTTTTACACGCAATTGAAGAGGGTTTGAATGAAGCGGATGTCCATTTCATGATGGGAATGACGTTCATCCATCAGGAGCATAACCGTCTTGCATTGCCTTATTTGATGACAGCAGCTGAAATTGATGAAAACGATATTGATATACAATTCCAATATGGACTGTGTCTGGCACAAAATGAAGATATCGAGCACGCAGAACAACAGATGAATCATGTGCTACAATTAGAACCAAATCATAGTGATGCCTATTATAATCTTGGTGTGATTGCATTGTATCAGGAAGACGTGGACAAAGCGCTTGCCAGGTTCAATCAGGCATTGGAAATCCAGCCGGAACACATGCTCGCAGCTAATGGTAAAAAACAGATAGAAAATATGTTAGACAGCCAAAGCTAGTAAGGAAAGGAGAAAACGGATAGCAATGGAAACGATTGACGATAAGCAGCAGCTTGAAGCAGGTTATATTAAAGGTACGCTGAACCGGATGATCTTTCATAATGAGTCCGAACATTTTTCCATTGCTTCCGTCCGTATCAAAGATACGAATGAACCAATAGAAGAAAAGGACGTCGTAATCAAAGGACATTTTTCGCCTTTAGAAGAAGGGGAAAATTATATATTTCAAGGAAAAATAGAGCAGCATCCTAAGTTTGGCAAACAATATCAAATTGATTTTTACCGCAGGGTGCTGCCTGAGTCGAAAGATGGATTGATCGCTTACTTATCCAGTGATTTGTTCCAGGGCATCGGTAAAAAAACAGCAGAAAAAATTCATCAGACCCTTGGCAATCAAGCGGTTAGCTCCATCTTGAACGATAAAAATGTATTGGATAATGTCCCAGGCTTGAAGAAAGAACAGGGTGACCGTTTATATCATGCATTGAAGGAACACCAGGGGTTTGAACATGTGGTTATTCATGTGTCGCAATATGGATTCGGATTGAAAATGGCTCAAAAGATTTATGAGGTGTTTAAAGATGAAAGCCTCTCTATCCTTCAGGAAGATCCTTATCAGCTTGTATTCCATGTGGAGGGGTTTGGTTTTCACCGGGCCGATGAAGTAGCACGAGTAAATCAGGTACCTTTTGATCATCCGACACGAATCAGGGCTGCATGTCTTTATATCCTTCAACAAAGTTATCAGACTGGTCATGTTTACCTGCCAACCCGTGAGGTATTGGAAAGCCTTGACCGGCTTTTGAATGGCAGCCAGCAGGCAATCACTTTTGATCATCTCTCCCAACAACTGATCCAAATGGGTGAAGAAGGGATTGTGAGGATCGAAACGGATCGTATATATCTTCCTTCCTTGTTTCATGCAGAAAATGGCTTTTGTCATCAGTTAGAGCGAATAACTTCGGATAAAATGAACGCTGATTATACACAAGCGGAGTTATTGAAGATTATCGGCTCTGTAGAAGAGGAAGAATCACTTAGTTATGGTCAGGATCAATTCCAGGCCATTGAAAAATCGTTACAATCAAAAGTGATGATTTTGACTGGGGGGCCAGGTACTGGGAAGACGACGGTCATCAAAGGAATCATCCGGGCGTATGCAGAATTGAATGAGTTATCGCTCAAACCGGATGATTATGATCAGGATGAACCTTTTCCATTTATATTGACTGCGCCTACCGGCAGAGCTGCCAAACGGATGACAGAATCAACCGGGTTACCGGCTAGAACGGTTCACCGCTTACTTGGATGGGATGGTAAAAATTCTTTTGAAAAGAACCAGAATAATCAGTTGGAAGGCAAAGTTCTTATCGTTGATGAATTTTCCATGGTGGATATTTGGCTGGCCAACCAGTTATTCCGAGCAATACCGACAGATATGCAAGTATTGGTCGTAGGTGATGAAGACCAGCTCCCTTCTGTCGGACCTGGGCAGGTCTTGACAGATATGCTCGCTTCAGAGCAGTTGCCTTATGTTCAGCTGCAGGAGGTTTACCGCCAAAAAGAGGGGTCACGTATTATTCAACTGGCTCACGAAATTAAAAATGACAATTGTACCTCACAATCCTTGAAAAAAGAGCGAGACTTCACCTTTATTGACGCCAGAGAACATCAGTTAGTGGATGTAGTGACACATATAGTAAAACGTGCTATCGATAAAGGGATTGAACGGCGTGAAGTACAAGTGCTTGCTCCCATGTATCGGACGCAGGTGGGTATCAACAAACTGAACGAAGAGATTCAATTGTTAGTAAATCCCCCTAGTAAACAAAAACGTGATATAAAGTTCAAAGAGCTTGTCTACAGGACGGGTGATAAAGTGATTCAACTAGTCAACCAGCCAGAGGACGGTGTCTATAATGGGGATATTGGAGAAATTGTTGCTATTTTCAGAGAAGATGAGAATGTTGATCAAGTAGAACAGGTAGTAATTGATTTTGACGGAAAAGAAGTTGTCTACCCTAAGAAAGACCTGACTAATATTACGCATGCCTATTGCACTTCTATCCACAAATCGCAGGGATCTGAATTTTCGATTGTCATTCTGCCAGTGGTACGCAGCTACCGTCGGATGCTGCGTAAAAATCTTTTATATACTGCTATCACAAGGAGCAAGCAATCGTTGATTATTTGTGGAGACAAACAAGCATTTTTAGAAGGAGTCAAAACCGAGGATACAAATCTTCGATACACACATTTGAAAGAAAAACTAATGGAGAACAACGCCACACCAATTTCAGAGGAGGAGGAGGAAGAGATTTCCCCTTATGACTTTATGTGAAACACGTAGGTTGATGGTGCAGGAATTAATCTCATTCCCACGGCCCCATTAAGCGCAAGAAAGAGGTGGCTTTCATAGAATATAGGAATGGAACCTGGTAAGTGAAATTCAGGGTACTGTAGAGTATTTTATGTATAATTGAAGCTTTTCCGGGACATGATAGGGGCTAAAAAGGAGTTTTTCTCTTGATTTGCCCTAACTGTCAGCGAAAAGATATCGGAAAAGTTGGTACAAACCAGTACTATTGCTGGAATTGCTATATTGAATTATCCTATGAAAATGGCAGAATGAATGTCCATCAGATTGAAGAAGACGGCAGCCTCAGTTCCCTTAATGACCTTTTCTTCCAGGAAGCAGAGTAAAGATGGAAGAGAAAATCAGACGCGCATTGTATCGTTTTGTGCTGCTGATCTTTATACTATTAAGTCTATTCCTGCTTGCGAAGCTGTTTCCTTACTACAACGGGTTGTTAGTGGGAATCTGGAAAGTACTCATCCCTTTTTTGATTGCAGGCTTTATCGCTTTTCTACTTCATCCTATCGTTGAAAAGTTACATGAACGCCGCCTGCCTCGCTGGATGGCAATACTGGTAATCTTCTTTATATTTTTTGCTGGAGTTGGGTTTGGATTATATAAAGGAATACCAAGGTTAATCCATCAATTGAAAGATTTAAATGCACAAATCCCAGAATTCGCGGAGGGTTACCGGAATTTAATATTACAAATCTATCAGCAAACATCAGACTTGCCCGAAAGCTTTCATGATCAATTGACCGAAATTCTTTATCAAATTGAAACCTGGACGAATGAGCGTATCACCATGCTGATTGCAAGTTTCAGTGGAATCATGGAAGTAATAGTTGTTGCAGCTGTCATTCCTGTCTTGACGTTTTACTTTTTAAAGGATATTGAACGCATTAAGGACGCTTGCAAAAAGCTGACACCAAAACGTTTCCATTTTGAAGGTAAGTCGCTGGTACAGGATATCAGTGTCTCTTTAGGGGGCTATATTCGTGGTCAATTTATTGTTTGTTTATTCGTAGGGTGTCTGTCATTTCTTGGTTTTTGGCTGATTGGTATTAAGTATCCGCTACTTTTAGGGGTAATTGTCGGAGCAACGAATATCATACCGTATTTCGGTCCCCTGATCGGCGCCTTTCCGGCTGTTATTATCGCACTGACTACTTCTGTAAAAATGGTAGTGTATGTTCTTATTACAATCATTGTGGTACAGGTGATCGAAGGGAATTTGTTATCACCTTATATAGTAGGGAAGAGTATCCATATCCACCCAATATTAATCATCCTTGCATTGCTTGTAGGGGAAGAAGCGGCAGGAATTTTAGGAATGATTCTTGCAGTCCCGCTTCTTACTTGTATCAAGGTGATAGCAGAGCATATATGGAGAGCAAGGACTGCCCATTGACATCTCCTGGATAGTTATCTATAATAACGCATATCTGAATCTAATGTTATCGAAATATGTAGACGGAAATGAGTATGCAGCAGACCATCTTTAAGAGAGGGATTTCCCTGGCTGAAAGAAATCCTGGATGAAGGGCTGCAGAAGCTATTCCTGAGTGCGGTTAATCCCCGCCGGCAGCGCACCGTTATCAAGCGTCCAAGGTGATGGAATAGTATTCCATAATCAGGGTGGTACCGCGGAAATCATATCCCGTCCCTGCTCAATTCGAGCAGGGACGGGTTTTTTTACGCTTTAAGAAAGTTTAACTTTGATAAAGTATTAAAGTATAAGAAAATACAAAGGCTTTCGCCATAAGTACTTGGCGACAAGCCAAGTTTTTCTTATACGATAAGGAGGAATTAATGATGAAAAAACTGACATCAGCACAAGTACGTCAAATGTATCTGGATTTTTTCAATGAAAAAGGGCACCGGACTGAACCGAGTGCTTCCCTTGTACCCCATGAAGATCCGTCTTTACTTTGGATCAACAGCGGTGTAGCTACTTTAAAAAAGTACTTTGACGGCCGGGTCATTCCTGAGAACCCACGGATTGTCAATGCTCAAAAATCAATTAGAACTAATGACATTGAGAATGTTGGAAAAACTGCACGCCACCACACGTTCTTTGAGATGCTAGGAAATTTCTCCATCGGGGATTACTTTAAGGAAGAAGCAATTGAATGGGGATGGGAATTCCTAACAAGTCCTGACTGGATTGGATTTGAGGAAGAACGCTTATCTGTTACTGTCCATCCCGAAGATGATGAAGCATACAGCATCTGGAAAGACAAGGTTGGCATTCCTGAAGAGCGTATCATTCGTCTGGAAGAGAATTTCTGGGATATCGGGGAAGGGCCGAGTGGGCCAAACACGGAAATTTTCTTTGACCGTGGAGAAAAATATGGTAATGATCCCAACGATCCTGAACTATATCCTGGTGGGGAAAATGAACGTTACTTAGAAATATGGAATCTCGTATTTTCCCAATTCAATCATAACCCGGATGATACCTACACACCTTTACCAAAGAAAAATATTGATACAGGGATGGGCTTGGAACGTATGGTATGCGTCATACAGGATACTCCGACAAACTTTGAAACGGATCTATTCCTGCCTATTATTAAAGAAACAGAGAAGCTTGCTAATGTAAAATATGGGCAAGACAGCGACTATGATGTAGCATTTAAAGTAATTGCCGATCACATCCGTACGGTGGCATTTGCGGTAGGAGATGGAGCACTGCCTTCCAATGAAGGGCGAGGATATGTTTTACGTCGTCTTTTGCGCCGCGCAGTAAGATTTGCAAAGCAAATCGGTATCCATGAACCATTCATGTATAAGCTGGTTCCTCAGGTTGCTGGAATCATGATCGATTTCTACCCGGAAGTGAACGAAAAGCAATCATTCATCCAAAATGTTATTAAAACAGAAGAAGAACGTTTTCATGAAACACTGAATGATGGCCTGGTTATTCTATCAGACATCATCAAGGATGAAACGAAAAAGGGGAATAATGTGTTCCCTGGGACAGAAGTTTTCCGTTTGTATGATACCTACGGATTTCCGAAGGAATTGACAGAGGAATATGTTGAAGAAGCCGGGTTTACCATTGACGAAGAAGGCTTCCAGGCAGAAATGGAAAAGCAGCGTGAACGCGCCAGAAGTGCTCGCCAGAAGTCGGGTTCCATGCAAATTCAGGAAGGCGTGCTTGGAGATGTGCAGGTTGACAGTGAATTTGTCGGATATGAAAACTTACATGTGAAAGCAACAGTGGTTGAACTGATTAAGGGGAAAACATTTGCAGACACTGTAGAGTCAGGTGAAAGGGCTTATATTTTTCTGGATAAAACTCCTTTTTATGCAGAAAGCGGTGGGCAAATCGCTGATAAAGGTACGATGCAAAACAATGTGACTGCCATTGAAGTCCATAATGTACAAAAGGCACCTAATGGACAACATATGCATGAAATAGTAGTCAAGGAAGGTACGCTGACAAAAGGTGCAGTAGTGGAAGCAACTGTAGATCAATCTTCTCGTTCATTTGTTGTAAAAAACCATACGGCGACTCACTTGCTGCATCAAGCATTGAAAGATGTACTCGGTGATCATGTTAATCAAGCTGGTTCACTTGTAGCGCCGGACCGTCTCCGCTTTGACTTTTCACATTTCGGGTCTGTATCGGAGTCTGAATTGCATCAAATTGAAAAAATTGTAAATGAGAAAGTCTGGGATTCTATTCCTGTAAAAATAGAATATAATTCCTTGCAAGAAGCGAAGGAAAAAGGTGCCATGGCATTATTCGGTGAAAAATACGGAGATGAAGTCCGTGTCGTTCAAGTAGGTGATTACAGTCTTGAGCTTTGCGGTGGCTGTCATGTAATTAATACAGCCGAAATCGGTCTGTTTAAAATTGTCTCCGAGACAGGAATTGGGGCAGGGACCCGACGTATTGAAGCAGTCACAGCAAAAGGCGCTTATCAATATATGAATGGGAAAGAGACACTCCTTAACGATGCTGCTGAACGTCTGAAAACAAAACCGGAGCAAGTGCCTGAACGAATCGATGCACTTTATCAGGAACTGAAAGCCGAACAAAGAGAGAAAGAATCCCTGGCTGGTAAGCTTTCCAATATGGAAGCAAGCTCAATTCTGGATGAGGTGGAAGAAGTAAATGGTATCCCTGTGCTTGCGAAGCAGGTAGATGTCAAAGATGCCAACAGTCTGCGAAACATGATGGATGAGCTAAAGCAGAAATTAAACACAGGAATTATCCTGTTAGCAGCTACAAATGGAGAAAAGGTTCAATTAATTGCAGGAGTTTCCAAAGATCTTATAGAAGAGGGTTATCATGCAGGAAAATTGATCAAAGAAGCTGCGGCTCGCTGCGGCGGCGGCGGTGGTGGACGTCCAGATATGGCGCAAGCTGGAGGTAAAGACCCTTCAAAAATTGGTGACGCCCTTCAGTATGCAAAAGAATACGTCCAATAAGCTCCTATGTTTTTCAAACTCCTGAATTAAGTATATAATGGAGTAAATCATAAAAAGTGCGAGGTGTTAAGATGAGTTCAATGGACAAGACCATGAAGTTTAATTTTTCAGAGGAGCCGTTCGATCAGGATGTACAATCCGTTCTTCTTTCGGTGCACGAAGCACTGAAAGAAAAAGGCTATAACCCGATCAACCAAATAGTCGGCTACCTGCTTTCCGGGGATCCAGCCTATATTCCTCGCCACAAAGATGCCAGAAACTTAATCAGGAAAATGGAACGGGACGAATTAATTGAAGAGCTGGTGAAATACTATTTGGAGGGAAATAAAGATAAATAAATGAAAACGATGGGATTAGATGTCGGAGAGAAAACAATCGGAGTAGCGGTCTCCGACGGATTAGGCTGGACTGCACAAGGGATAACCACGCTCAAGTGGACAGAGCCTGATTTTGACACAGCACATGAGGCCTTGAAGAAACTCATTGAGGAACATGACGTTTCTAAGATGGTCATCGGCCTTCCGAAAAATATGAATGGCACGGTGGGTCCCAGAGGAGAGGCCAGCAAGGATTTTGGTATAAAAATCGAAGAAGCTTTTGAAATCCCTGTTGTTTTCTGGGACGAAAGATTGACAACAATGGCTGCTGAACGTGTGTTATTGAATGCGGATGTCAGCAGGAAAAAAAGGAAAAAAGTAATTGATAAAATGGCAGCCAGCATTATTTTACAGAGCTACCTAGATGCCAATCAATAAAAGGAGTGGATTTTCATGGCTTTAGAAGAACAAGAGCGAATTATCATCCCTGATGAGAATGGGGAAGAACATTTATTTGAAGTGTTGTTCACCTTTGATGTAGACGAGACCAACCATTCTTATATCGCAGTCGTTCCAGCTGAACAGAAAGACGAAGAAGAAGTGGAAGTATTTGCTTTCCGTTACGAGGAAAAAGAAGGGGACGATGATGATTTGGCGTTATACCAAATCGAGACCGATGAAGAGTGGAATATGGTAGAAGAAACTTTGAACACATTGACTGAAGAAAAAGAGTAAGTTGTTAGCACGCTTCCTGAACGGGAAGCGTGTTTTTTTGCCTTCATGTCCGGCCCGTTGCCCCTTTGTTCATTTCACCGTAGAAAATTTGGTGCTTTTTGTAGTATAATGTACCGGATGGATTTAAGGAGGATGGGGCAATGTCTGATTCGAACTTTAAGGATTTATATCAGAAGCGACTGAAAAGAAGAGGGGAAGAAGCTAGCACGGTACGTAAAGTAGTAGCTATTGTATTGACAACATTATTAGTTGTTTTTATTGGCGGCGGAATCGCCGGTTATTTATATATTAAAGCATCTTTAGAGCCGGTTGACCCAAATGCAGAAGAAGAAATTACAGTTGAAATACCACTCGGTTCTTCCACTTCTTCTATCGCAAGTATATTAGAAGAGAACGATCTCATTAAAAATGATGTAATTTTTCGGTTTTATACCAAATTCAAAAATGAATCTGACTTTCAAGCTGGGGAATATCAATTTACCCAGGCAATGTCTATCGACCAATTGATAGAGTCATTGAAGACAGGAAAAGTAATCAGGGAGCCATTATTTCGGGTAACTGTCCCTGAAGGCAGAAAAATTACGCAAATAGCAAAGACCTTTGCAAAATCTAAACAGACAGATTTCACGGCCGAGGAATTTATGAAGAAAGCGGATGACCCTGAATATATAGAAAAACTAATGGAGCAATATCCTCAATTATTAACGGAGGAAATTCAATCACCTGAAATCCGTCACCCTTTAGAAGGGTATTTATTCGCTTCTACTTACGATTTTTATGAAGAAAACCCAAGCATAGAAACGATTATCGAAGGCATGTTGACCAGAACACAGGAAAATATTATGCCTTACCTGCCTGAACTGGAAAATCTGGGTATTTCCACTGTGCATGAAGTAATTACCATGGCTTCACTTTTAGAAAACGAAGCCCCTACAGCCGAAGATCGAAAGAAAATAGCTGGTGTTTTTTATAATCGATTGGAAGAAGAAATGCCACTTCAAACAGATCCCACAGTCCTATATGCTCTTGGAAAACACAAAGACAGAGTCCTTCATGAAGATTTGGAAGTAAAATCTCCTTACAATACTTACCAAATAAAAGGGCTGCCAATAGGACCCATATCAAATTTCAACAAAAACTCATTGGAAGCTGCAGTGCGTCCATCAGAGTCTGATTATCTATATTTTGTAGCTGATGGCGACGGTAACGTATTTTATTCGACGAATTATGATGACCATCTAAAAAAGAAAAAGAAGCATATCGATAGCCAAAGGTAGAGAAGGGGCTGTCTCAGCAGGTTTGTAACGTCTGAATAGATTAAAACTATAAAGACAGCATCCTGAGGAGGCAGTCTTTTTTGTGTGAGATATTTTAGTGAAGAAATGTAAGCTTTATGTTAAAATATTAGGGTTGTAAAATGAATGAAAGGTTGGTAAAGGAGTGTTTATAATGGATCGGACGGAGAAATATTTGGCCTCGCTTTTGCCATCTACCCCGATATGGGCTGAGGAATTAGAACAGTTTGCCAAAGAGAATCATGTTCCAATTATGGAACCTTTAGGTATTCATTATTTAATGCAGCTAGTACGAGTCAGTCGACCGGAAAGAATTTTAGAAATAGGTGCTGCTATCGGTTATTCTGCCCTGCGAATGCTGGAAGCTTCCCCGGAATCTTCCATAGTTACAATCGAGCGGGACCCTGAACGTCATCAACAAGCTAAAGCCAACCTTGAAAAATTAGATAAGCACCGCCAAATCGATCTCGTCTTTGGAGATGCTCTTGAATTTCAAGATGAAATCTCTAAAAAAGGGCCTTTTGATCTGCTATTTATAGATGCTGCTAAAGGTCAATACCAAAAATTCTTTGAGTATTATAGTCAGGTGGTTACAGATAAAGGAATCATTGTTTCTGATAATGTTTTGTTTAAAGGATACCCCGCAGGAAAAGATGATGATAATAAACGCATGCAAAAGATTGGTGATAAAATCCGTTCCTACAATGAGTGGTTGATCAACCATCCGCAATATCATACTACGATTGTGCCAATTGGTGATGGCATAGCAGTGACTGTGAAGAGGTGATGCGACGATGAAGAAACCAGAATTAGTAGTTACACCTGGTAATTTAGGGGAGATTGATATACTAGCCGAGGCAGGTGCTGATGCTTTCATTATTGGAGAGCAAGCTTTTGGACTTCGTCTGCCTGGTGAATTTAAAAAAGAGCAGCTGCGTGAGGCGGTACAACTTATTCATCAATATGATAAAAAAGCTTATGTTGCTGTCAATGGGATTTTCCATAATGAAAAGTTAGAGGCAATGAAAGATTACGTCAGCTTTGTTGAAAGTATAAATGCAGATGCCATCATTTTCGGGGATCCAGCTGTGCTGATGACAGTTAGAGAAGTAGCACCAAATATGAAGCTGCACTGGAGCACAGAAACTACCGGTACTAATTGGTATACTGCCAATTATTGGGGTAGAAAAGGATCAAAACGAGCTGTGCTTGCTAAAGAGTTGAACCTGGACCAGGTGATAGAAATTAAGGAAAATGCTGAAGTCGAGATTGAAGTACAGGTTCATGGGATGACCGCTATGTTCCAATCAAAACGACTTTTGGTAGGGAATTATTTCCGTTATCAAGGGAAAGCCATGGAAATAGAGCGAAAGGGAAAAGGAGAAAATTTATACTTATATGACCATGAACGTGATAATCGTTATCCAATCTTTGAAGACGAAAATGGCACCCATATCATGAGCCCTAATGACGTTTGTATGATCGATGAATTGTACGAACTGATCGATTCAGGCATTGATGCTTTAAAGATTGATTTCATTTTTAAATCTGCTTCTTACAAGAAAGAAGTCACTGCTTTGTACCGGATGGCGATAGATACTTACTTGAAGGACGAAAGCGAGTATAATAAACAAGCAGGAGAATGGCAAGCTAAGATAGAAAATATTCAACCGAAGAATCGGAAATTGGATACAGGCTTCTTCTTCAAAGAGACGGTTTACTAGAGTTAAGGGGGTACCATGATGGCAATCGGAGAAATATCAACTGTTATCAATGGAAAAAGAAAAATCACTAAAAAACCTGAACTGCTTGCACCAGCAGGAAATTTGGAGAAGTTGAAAATAGCTGTCCGATATGGGGCTGATGCAGTCTTTATCGGAGGACAAGAGTTTGGTCTCCGTTCTAATGCAGATAACTTTTCCTTAGAGGAGATGCGGGAAGGTGTTCAGTTTGCTGAAAGATATGAAGCTCGTATTTATGTAACTACTAATATTATTGCTCATAATGAAAATATGGAAGGGTTGGAAGAATATTTAAAGGGGATTGAAGCTGCAGGCGTTCATGGGATCATCGTCGCTGATCCTTTAATCATTGAGACATGCAAACAAGCAGCCCCTAAACTTGAAATCCATCTGAGTACACAACAATCCCTTTCCAATTGGAAAGCGGTCCAGTTTTGGAAAGAAGAAGGTCTGGAACGGGTAGTGCTGGCCAGAGAAACGAGCCATGAAGAAATCAAAGAAATGAAAGACAATGTAGACATTGAAATCGAGACATTCATTCATGGTGCAATGTGTATCGCTTATTCTGGCAAATGTGTATTAAGCAATCATATGACAGCACGGGATTCCAATCGTGGTGGCTGTTGTCAGTCATGCCGTTGGGATTATGATTTGATGAAGCAAGGAGATAGTGAAGCGGATAAACATGTATTTCCTAAACAATCTGCACCATTTGCTATGAGTCCTAAAGACTTGAACTTACTTCACTCAATCCCTAAAATGTGTGATATTGGTATCGATAGTTTGAAGATCGAAGGCAGGATGAAGTCAATTCACTATGTTGCAACCGTAGTCAGTGTCTATCGAAAGGTCATCGACGCCTACTGTGAAGACCCTGATAATTTTACGATCAGAGAAGAATGGGTAAGAGAGCTTGCTAAGTGTGCCAATCGAGACACCGCTTCCGCCTTTTATGAAGGGGTGCCAAGCTTTGAAGAGCAAATGTATGGGAAAGATAATGGAATACGTAAAACTAATTATGTATTTTCAGGAATGGTAATTGATTTCGATATGGAAACAAATATCGCAACCATACAGCAGCGCAACTTGTTTAAAGCAGGGGATAAGATTGAATTTTTCGGTCCTGAAATTAGTGGGTTCTCTCAAAGAGTTGTAGCAATTTGGGATGAAAATGAACGTCCGATTGATAAAGCTAACCACCCGCTTCAAATAGTAAAAATAAAAGTTGATCGACCCGTATATCCATATAACATGATGCGAAGGGAGAACCACTAAGCATGTCAGAAAGACCAGTTGTAATCGGAGTCGCTGGTGGTACAGGATCGGGAAAGACAAGTGTGACCCGCTCTGTGATCCAGCGTTTTGCAGATAAACCATTATTAATGATTGAACAGGATTATTATTATAAAGACCAATATCATCTGCCTATGGAAGAACGTTTAAAAACCAATTATGACCACCCATTGGCATTTGACAATGACTTACTGATCGAGCACTTAAAGCAGCTGATCCAGGAGAAACCGATTGAAAAGCCAGTCTATGATTATAAAATGCACACAAGATCTAATGAAACGATACATGTAGAACCGAGAGAAGTTATTATTGTTGAGGGGATTCTTGTACTGGAAGATGAACGTCTCCGTGACCTGATGGATATCAAAGTGTTTGTCGATACCGATGCTGATGTCCGTATCATTCGCCGTTTGATGAGAGATATCAAAGAACGAGGCCGATCGATTGATTCCGTGATTGAGCAGTATATCAACGTGGTACGTCCAATGCATCTTCAATTTGTAGAGCCGACGAAAAGATATGCAGACATCATCATTCCGGAAGGCGGTCAAAACCATGTTGCTATTGATTTGATGGCTACTAAAATAAAAACCATTCTGGAAGAACGCAGCGAGAAATAATTGGTAAAAAGAGTTGAAATGTCATATGAAATCTGGCATAGTTTTGTTTAGTAGTTCTAGATAGACATGTTCCTCGATAAAATGAAGTATACTCAAGCAAGAGCGCACATGAGTTATGTGCAACTCATATTAATAGTTATATTGGGGATAGGAATATAGTTGGGATAAAAGGAGTGTTTGTGATATGGCTGAAGAAAAAAGCTACTATATGACACAAGAAGGTAAAGAAAAATTAGAGAATGAGCTGCATTACTTGAAGACAGAGCGTCGACAGGAAGTAGTAGAAAGAATTAAAGTTGCCCGTGATTTTGGTGACCTTTCTGAGAACTCTGAATATGATTCCGCTAAAGATGAGCAGGCATTTGTGGAAGCGCGTATTTCTCAAGTAGAAAATATGATTCGCAATGCTGTAATCATCGAAAATGATAATCAGAATCCTGATATGGTCTCTTTAGGTAAATCTGTTACTTTCCAGGAGCTTCCTGAAGGAGACGAAGAAAAATATACGATTGTCGGAAGTGCGGAAGCAGATCCATTCGAAGGGAAGATTTCCAACGACTCTCCGATGGCTAAAAGTCTTATCGGTCATGAGGTGGGAGAGCAGGTTACTGTAATGACCCCTGGTGGCGAAATTGAAGTGAAAATCGTAAGTGTTGAATAACTTGTATAAAAAAATGACGGGGCTTCCCGTCATTTTTTTTGTTTTAGAACGATAACCGCAGTCCATACTGGAGATAGAGGTGTGGACATGAATTCTAACCGTTTAATACTATATATGATTAGTTTGCTGGTTGTTTTTTCAATCTTGATTTACCGGTTGATGGATATCCAGCTTTTCAACACGGAACACTTTGGCGAGGCAAATGTAAATTTGCTGCAGGAAAGTACTTTACAGCGGACTTCGAAAATCGAATTATCTGATGGCAGAGGTCTTATTGTCGATAGATATGGTAACCCGATGAATAAGAAAGTGGAAAAAGACGTGGTGATGTTTCCTTTTATCAATGAAGTGGAAGAAATAAAAAATGTGCTAAAGGAAATTATCGGTGTTGACCAATCGGTATGGAATGATTGGTTCTCTAAAGAAGAGGAAGCATTTTTTCTTACGGATAAAGGCTATAACCTAACAGAAGAACAATTAGACAGAATAGATAAGGCAAGTTTTCCTGGGGTTATGGTGGTTAAAAAAGAGTCATTACCTGATCGAGAAAGTATCCCGCACTTAATTGGAATGACCGGTGAGGGGGAGGAATCGTTTCTTTCCTCCAATGAAACAGAACTCCACGGAATTTCCGGTTTAGAGGCAGCGTTCGATCGTTTTTTAGCTAGTGAAGAAACACAAACGGCTCAATACCATATCGATGCGATGGGTAACCCTTTACTAGGATTAGGTATGCGACTTACCGACATAGGCAATCCCTTTTATCCTTTATCTATTACAACTACAATCGATATGAAATTACAGCAGAAATTACACGCTATTTTACAGGATATGGGCATTATAGAAGGTGGAGTAGTGCTATTGGATGTGAAATCAAGGGAAGTATTAGCCATGATTTCAAGGCCTGACATATCAGTGACTGAACTATATGAAGAGCAAAAAAGTATAAAAAACAGGATGCTTACCAGCTATCCACCAGGCTCCATATTTAAAACAGTAATAGCCGCTGCAGCTATAGAAAATTATCCTGGTCTACTAAAAACAAAGTTTGATTGCAATAAAAGTTTGTATGGCACTGGTGAAGATGCAAGAAAGTTGGGATTGCTTTCTTTTGAAGATAGTTTTGCACAAAGCTGTAATTATACATTCGCTGAAACAGCACGTAAGCTGATAAAATTGGATAACGAAGTCATTGAAAATTATGCCAATAAGCTGGGTTTGATCAATCCTGTAGGCTGGGAAGGGAAAGTTTATCACTATAAAAATTTCAGACAAATTCCAGAAGAAGAGCGCGGTAACGTCTGGGGAGCTGATAGTGACAGAAGTGTCCCAAGAGCAATAAGTCAAACTGCAATTGGACAGAAAAATGTAAAGGTAACACCATTGTCTATAGCAAATATGATGGCAACCATCGCAGATGACGGCGTAATAAAACAAGTAAGGGCAGTTCAGCGTATTACCTATGAAAATAACACGGAGCTTCATTCATTTGAATCAGATAGTAGTCAGGCATTATCTGGGGTAACTGCATTGAAGCTCCAGGAATTACTGGAAAAAGTTGTAGATGAAGGCACGGGCAGACAGTTAAGCGCGTTACCTATTGCCGGTAAATCGGGCACTGCAGAAACAGGGAAAGAAGGGGTCAATCATTATTGGTTTGCGGGTTATTTTCCACGGGAAGAGCCGGAATACGCCATGGCAGTAGTGGAGTTGAATCAAAGAAGAGACGAGCAGCAAATCTACACGCTGTATGCACACTTGGCACAGGAAGTGTTAAGACATAAGATGAAAGATTGAATTTTTATGTGATAACTAGGGGGTTTGTGCCAATAAAGACGAAGTCAGCCATCTATGTTCGTATTCCCGCCAAAAGATATCCTTCAGGAAAGCTTCTTTATCTGTTGATATGATAAATTGAAAGACAGTCTTCTCTTCAACCTGGTCAAAGTATACAACCCTTTGATTATGAAAGAATATACAAAGTTGTTTAGCATTTTTATCGTAGCCTATTTTTACGAAGCTTTGGTTTCCCCAGATATTCGGATCGAAATCTGTGTATTTCATATCATCACCTCGTTATTTTCTCTAGTACTTAATTCTATTAGATACCTATGAGCAACTTCCTTCCTTTATTCCAAAAATAGTTTCGAATCGACAAAAATAGCCAGGATTTTAGGGTGTCGTATTAATTGGTTCCTTTATTGGAATCTTGTATAATATAACAAGGATAAAGGAGGGCTATATGCATGGCAAATAATAATGATAAATATACACGTGCCACAAGGCGTCAAAAAAAGAAGAAAGGCAACCGAATGATCACCTGGCTAGTCGGGGTAGCGGGTACAATGATTTTATTATTAATCGTATTTTTTACGGTTATGGTCAATCTGGGGGATGACCAGGCCTCAGTGGAAGAAGATAATTCCATCACCTTAAAAGAACAGTATAAAAAGGATGAGAAGGAAGAGGCTCAAGATTCCAGCGAGCAAAAAGCAGAAGAAGAGCAGGATAAAGATAGTGACAATAACGCTGATAAGTCCGACAGGAGTGATCAAGAAGAATCTGAAGAAAACACTGTAAGTGATAAAGAGAAAGAAAAAGAGAAAGCAGAAAAAGAGAAAGAGAAAGCAGAAAAAGAAGATGAAGACAAGGAAAAAGATAAAGAAGAAGCAAACGTACAAGAAAGTGATAAACCGAATGTCGATAAAGTCATTACAAAGAATTGGTCTCCTGTACCTACAGAGCAGGAAAATCACACAAGGGTGACTTTTGAAGAAGGCACACAAGATTGGAAAGAAATGACGAGTGCAGTTGCAAAGGGAGCCGGTTTATCAAAAAGTGATATGATTCTCTGGTGGGCAGATGGAAACGGTCCGAACAGTGTCATTGCAACAGTAACTAATAAAGATCAGACAAAAAACTATCGTGTTTATGTTTCATGGGTAGACGGCGCGGGCTATAAGCCTACCAAAGTTGAAGTGCTGCATAAAAACGATCAGAAGCGTTGAGGATAAGTCGCCGCGTTTCATGAAGCTTAAGCCATAGGGGGAATTGTCAATGACTATAGGAATAATCGGAGCAATGGACGAAGAAGTTGAATTATTAAAGAATAATATGGATGATATAAACGAAGAAGAGGTGGCCGGAGTCCAATTTGTGGAAGGTAAGCTGCGCGGTCAAAAAGTAACCGTACTGAAATCAGGTATTGGGAAAGTTAATGCCGCAATGGCTGCAACGATTCTGCAGGAGCGTTACCAGCCTGACTATGTGATCAACACAGGATCTGCCGGAGGTTTCGCGAAACAGCTGGAAGTAGGGGATATTGTCATTTCTTCCTTAGTAACACATCATGATGTAGATGTGACTGTCTTCCAATACGAATATGGTCAAGTACCAGGTATGCCTGCAATGTATTCGGCTGATGATGATTTAATTGAAAAAGCTGAACGTGCAGTTGAGCAGCTGAAAGTCTCATCAGCTAAGGGCATTATCGCTACCGGGGATGCCTTTATGCAGGAGGCCGAACGTGTAGATTTTGTCCGTGGGAAGTTCCCGGAGATGATTGCGGCAGAAATGGAAGCGGCAGCGATCGCTCAAGTATGCTTTAAATATGGCACGCCTTTTGTAATTATTCGGGCATTATCTGATATTGCTGGTAAAGAATCTAATATCTCATTTGATAAGTTCCTGGAAACAGCTGCAGCAAATGCGGCTACTATCATTATGAATATGTTACAAGACCTGCCACAATAATACCCATCTAACAACAATTACCACCGAGTTTGAAAGGATTCCATGATAAAATGGAAGATATCGGGGGTGGTTATCGATGAATTCTATGAAACAATTAGAAAATAAAATTGAAGATTATAAACGCTTTGTCATTACGTTAATCATAGTTAGCAGCTATTTCTTTATAGGGACAATCATCAGTATGTATGTTTATCATAATCAGTTAGAAGGCCTTATGGTGACATTGACACTTACGGGTCTCGCTACAGCATTCTACTTTATACTGAAGTTGAGTGAGTTCCAACAAAAATTAATGGAAGAAGAGTAAAGGCAGGTGACGTCATCGACGTGTCACCTGCTTTTTTGTCTTATCTTTTACTTTCAACGATGGAAATAAAGCCAATAACCGCCGCCAATGATGAGCAATAATAATAAGAGGACAATGACAACGGAATACCATTGTCCACCTGGATTGTAATAGTTGCCATAAGGATAAGGCGGGTAAGGACCATAAGAGCTATACATTGGTCAATCGCCTCCTGTATTAGGTTCTTACCCTATCCTATGCTTGGGTCAGTCGTTTGATATAGGAGAAATACCCATTTTTGCACGTTCATGTTTATAAAATTCATGGAAGATCTTCATCAATGCTCTTTTTTCGATACGTGAAACGTAGCTTCGTGATATCCCTAACTCTTTAGCAATCTCTCTTTGTGTTTTTTCTTCTTCTGCATTCAAGCCATAACGGGCAATCAACACTTCCTTCTCCCGTTCATCCAGAATAGTAATGAATTCTTTTATTTTTTCCAGTTCCATCCCTAATTGTATTTGTTCGACTACATCGACATGTTCTGCTTTCAAAATATCGATGAGGCTTATTTCATTGCCTTCTTTATCTTGGCCGATAGGATCATGGAGGGAAACATCTTTTTTCGTTTTTTTCAATGCTCTAAGATGCATAAGTATTTCATTCTCGATACAGCGTGCTGCATAAGTAGCCAGTTTTGTCCCCTTGTTCGGAGAGTAGCTTTCAATTCCTTTGATCAAACCAATCGTTCCGATAGAGATTAAGTCTTCTGTATCTTCTTTGGTATTTTCGAATTTTTTTACAATATGAGCGACCAGTCTCAAGTTATGTTCAATTAATAAATCCCTAGCTTCTGGATCACCTTCTTGCAACAGCTTCAGTTGTTTTGCTTCTTCTTCTGGAGAAAGAGGATTAGGAAATGCCTGGTTTTTCACATAAGAGACGAAGAGGAAAGTTTCCTTGACCAAATAGATAAGAGACCCCAGGATGCTAGACACGATAACAGACCTCCTCCAGGTAGTGGGCTTTTAACCTATAAATTACCTTATGTGGCAATAACGGTTATCGTGTCTGTCCATCTGAAGAAATAATGGTGAAAAAAATAAAAAACCTGTCATACGTTGGTATGACAGGTAACTTGCTCTGTATTTAATTGTCGATTGATTTCCTTTTTTCCTTAACAACCTCAGCATAATCATCTCTGACACTTTTATCCCAGAGCTTTACGCCATTATGATATCCAGCCCGAGAGATCATATGTCCAGAGATTGGGGCAGTCATCATTACAAAAATCATTCCTAAGATCAACTTCCCACTCACGATCCCATGTTCCACATACAGGAATAAAAACGCTCCTATCATTATACCTGCTATTCCGAGCGTAGAACCTTTTGTAACAGCATGCAGCCTGATAAAGAGATCAGGAAAGCGCAACATCCCGATGGAAGCAGAAAATATAAAGAAGGTGCCGATTAACAGAGAAAGGCTGATGATTATATCAATCAGTAAATTAATCCAAGTCCCGCTCAATGATAACACCCTTTTCTAAAAATTTGGCTACAGCAATTGTACCGATGAACAGTAAGATCCCGATCAAGAGAATAACATCGTTCAATTGGGTGGTTACCAATACAATAGACATCAAACCTGCTAAAGCCATTAAATTCACCCCGATATTATCCAATGCAACAGCACGATCTGGATTGGTAGGGCCGACGATGGCCCGGTACATGAGCATGATGACAGAAATGGCAATGACGACAATACAAATCAATGCAACTACTGAAATCATTGATTGTGTATATTCTAATGCTTGTTCCATTATCTAGTCACCTCCATGATCGCCTTTTCGAAAGTTTCTTTAATATCATTGATGGACTCCACAACATCAGGCATATCTATAGCATGGATATAGATTTTGGAATTATCTTCACTTACATCGATAGATAATGTCCCCGGAGTCAAGGAAATCAAGTTCGCTAATAATGTGATTTCCCAGTTGCTTTTCAACTCGGTCGGCAAAGCGAAAATTCCCGGTTCAAAATCTAATTTAGGCTTATAAACCAATTTGACAATTTCAATATTGGAAAGGGTCAGCTCTTTGATGAATAGTACGATAAGCTTAATTACTTTGATTACACGATCCATATAGAAGGAGTCTGGTATGAAACGCTGTAACACAAAGAGCAGTAAAATACCGAGTAAGTAACCGATTAAAAAGGTGGAGAATGTGTAGCTTTCACTTAAAAACATCCACATAAGCGCAATAACTATATTAATGACTATTTGTAAATTCATAAATCACTACTCCTTAAGCACAGAATCAATATAGAGTTCTGGCGCCATCAGGTACTCAGCAATGGATTGAATCGCAGGATAGAACCATTCTGCTCCAACCCCTAGTATAACAGATAAGGCCAGTAAGCCAGCTATTGGTCCTGTGAATGCTTTAGCCGCTCGTTTATCTACCGGGAAGCTTTCATCCTTTTCTCCCCAGAATGCTCCAATAAAAATGCGGATCATGGAAAACAAGATCAATAGACTGCTCAATAAAGCAACAATGACAATGGATATTTCTTCTTCTGCTAAACTGCCTTGAAGGAGCAGCAACTTCCCAATGAAACCACTAAAAGGAGGAATACCTGCCAGCACTAGAGAGGCTAGGAAAAAAAGCCATCCAAGTAAAGGGTAGTGATGAATCAAGCCTCCCATTTTACGTAAGTCGGAGGTCCCGGCTAAATATACCAGAGCACCTATCAATAAGAATAAGGCTCCTTTGATTACCATGTCATGAACAAGGTAATAGACGGTTCCGCTTAACGCAGTCTCCGTAAAAACACCAATTCCCATCAGCATAAAACCAACTGCAGGTATGATGTTATACGCGATGATAAGTTTTACATTATTAGTAGATAGTGCCCCGATGACCCCGAAAATCATCGTCAAGCCTGCCAGCCACAAGAACAGGTTATGCGTAAGACCCTGGTCATGCGTGAATATTAACGTAAATACCCGTAAAATCGAATAAATACCTACTTTTGTAAGCAAAGCTCCAAACAACGCTGATACGACTGGGTTAGGTACGGAATAGGAGTTCGGGAGCCAATAATACAAAGGAAAAACTGCCGCTTTGGTTGCAAATACGAAAAAAAGTAAGACGGCGACAGTTGTCAGGATGCCTTGTTGGTCAACATCTTTCACCCGTTCAGCGATTTGTGCCATGTTAACCGTACCTACAACCGAATAAACAAAAGAAATTGCTGTGACAAACAACATGGAAGAAAATAAGTTCAATAATAAGTATTTAATCGATTCTCTCAGTTGTGCTTTCCCGCCACCTAAGACAATCAATGCATAAGATGCCATTAGTAATACTTCAAAGAAAACGAAAAGGTTGAACAAGTCTCCCGTAAGAAAAGCACCACTCACCCCGGAAATCAACAGGAAAAAGAAGGCGTAGAAATAGAAAGATTCCTGTTGATCAGACAAGGATTTTGGTGCGTAAAAAGCCGCTGCTACAGCAATGATATTAGTAGTAAGCACCAGTGTTACAGCAAGCAAATCAGCGACAATGATAATGCCGAAAGGGGCTTCCCATGCCCCTGTTTCTAATACCAACGTCCCGTTTTGTCTGACATAAGAAAACATGTATGTTACCACTGCCAGATTCAGGATAGTAAGCAGCTTAGCCAACGATCTGACTAGTGGAAGTTTCTTTGGAAAGAAAGCTAAAAGTATTCCTGCTAATAAAGGTATGATGATTGGTAGTATAGCTAAGTTACTCATAATCGTTGCCCCTTAATTGTTCAATATTATCCGTCCCGTTCGCTTCGGAGGCTCTATAAGCTAATACCAGGAGAAAGCTGGTTACTCCAAAGCTAATAACGATGGATGTTAAAATCAACGCTTGTGGCAGGGGATCTGTATAGTGTTCGATTCCCTCCACTAAAATAGGAGGAGCGCCGCCTTTTAGACCTCCCATTGTCAAAATAAACAAATGGGCACCATGGGAGATGAGAGCTGTTCCGATCGCAATACGCAGCAGTTGTTTTTGAAGAAGGTTATACACACCTGTTGTAAACAACAAACCTGCGACGATAGACATGATGATCTCCATTATACATCCCCCTTCTTATTTTTACGTAGTTTAATCATTCCGAAAATCCCTACTGCAGCAATACCGAGCACGGTGATTTCAAATAGTGTATCCAATCCACGCATGTCAACGAGGATTACGTTGACAATATTATCCCCACCACCGAGCTTATATGAATTCTCGATAAAGTAGGTGGAGATGGATTCAAACCATTTACTGCTATGAGAAGAGATGGCTACTAATGTCATCAATGCTCCAAATCCTACGGAAATAATCAAGTTCAGCGCTTTTGTACTCCAGGCTTGTTGTCTGACTTCAAGTTTAGGCAAATGATTGAATGCCATCAGGAATAAAGCGACAGTGACAGTTTCTACAATCAACTGTGTTAAGGCAAGGTCAGGTGCACGGTAAATGACAAAGAGAATGGAAAGTCCGTAACCGACCACACCTAAGATAATGATAGCTGCTACACGGTTATTGGCAACAATAGTACCTACTGCCGCAACCACCATCATGATAGCAACCAACAATTCAATGGCAGTAAACTCAGCTGTATTTTCCATACTGAAAGTGAAGCCTCCAGTGGAAATCATAAAGCTGAATGTAACAATCAGAATGGCAGATAAGATTAAACGGAAATATCTGCCTAGTGACCCATTCATATACCCTTTAGTAATCTTTTCAGAATAGGTTTCCGCACGTTTAACCAGTCCATCATACACTTTATTCATACTTAACGGCCCAGGTATAAACCGGTAGATAGGCTCCCATTTTGTTCGAGTGAGCACAAGGATGGTACCGAATGCAAGAACAGCCATAGACATGATTAAAGGCAAATTGATTCCGTGCCAGAAATAGATATGTTTGTCGACCTCTCCACCATAAATAGAAGCGGCAGCATGACTGATGAAGGGTTTATTGATCAATTCTGGAAAGACACCAATTACAATTACTCCAAGTACCAGGACTGCCGGTGATATAAGCATTCCGATAGGAGCCTCGTGTGGCTTTTTCGGTAATTCAGAAACATTTGCTTTGCCCCGGAAAGTTCCAAAGAAAAAGTACATGGAATAGACAAACGTGAATATACTGCCGAACACAGCAAGGTAAGGTAATACTTGCTGCAAAAAGGCTGCCAGTGCATTGCTTGTCGCCTCGAATTCCAGGGTAGCTCCAAAGAACATTTCCTTACTATAGAATCCATTTAAAAACGGCAGTGGAAAGCCTGCCATTGAGAAAGTAGCCAGGACAGCCAATGTGGCTGAAATCGGCATGAAGGTCATCAAACCACCAAGTTTACGGATATCACGGGACCCTGTTTCATGATCGACGATACCTGCGACCATAAATAGACTTCCTTTAAAGGTTGCGTGGTTCAAAATATGGAATACCGCTCCAAAGATAGCGGCTTTCGTACCAAATCCGAGCATGGCCATGATCATACCAAGCTGACTGATTGTAGAGAATGCAAGGATCCCTTTCAGGTCAGTTTGGCGAACAGCCATATAAGAAGCCCACATTAAAGTTATAATTCCAAAACCACTGACTACGACGAAGAACCATTCGGACTCAGCGAAAATAGGAATATAACGGGCTACCAAATAGATACCTGCTTTTACCATGGTAGCTGAATGGAGATAGGCACTGACTGGCGTAGGGGCTTCCATGGCATCTGGGAGCCAGATATGGAATGGAAACTGAGCTGATTTTGTAAATGCTCCCAGTAACAGGAGTCCCAATATTAGCGGGAAGAATTCATGATTCAAAATGATGCTCTTTTGGGAAATCATCTGTTGAATGCTGGATGTGTTAGTTATTACAGACATGAATACAAGGGACCCTAACATACTAAGTCCCCCAAACACAGTAATAAGCATCGATTTCAACGCTCCGTATCGCGAGCCCCGGCGATGGTTCCAATAACCGATCAACAAGAAGGAAGATAAGGAGGTGAATTCCCAAAAGCTGTATAGTACAAAGACATTATCCGATAGTACTACCCCGAGCATTGACCCCATGAATATTAAAAAATAGACATAAAAGTTGCCCAGCTGCTCTGATTTATGCAAATAGTAAATAGAATAAAAAGCGACTAGTGTACCAATTCCACTAATCAATAAAACGAATAATAGACTTAAGCCATCCAAATAGAAGTTCATATTCATATTCAAGGATGGGATCCAAGTATAACTCCTTGTTACAGGTTGGAATCCTGTACCTATGAATTGGATAAAGTAAAGAAACACAATTAGAGGTACAAGGGTAACAAATATACCAGTATGTATCCTATTCTTCATCTTAGCTAAAAAAGGGATGAAGATGGATGCTATGAAGGGTAATAAAACGGCAAACAACATCAAGCTGATCCTCCTCTGAATAATGTATAAGAAAAGTCTTACACGGACTGGTCATAGAAACTTAGTCACTCAATTGTAATCAAAAATTACACGATTATTCAACTAAATGTAACTAAATCATAAGCTTCTTTTAGTGTGTCCCATAGTCTTATTAAATAAGAAGAAACATGGCATAAATTTTAAAATAAAAATAACGCACTTTTGATTGCCAAAAGTGCGTTATTGGGGAAATTTACCTGTGTCAGCTGGTTTTTTTTATTGAAGGGTGTATGGATCGTCTATGTAACTCTTCTTCAATTAATTCTATAAATTCTTTACTTAGGTTAAGTTCTAATGCTTTGTGGTAGGATTCAATCAACAACTTATCAGTTAAATGCTCCATATAGCGTCACAAAATAGCGTGACGTTCACCTCCAATCAGGTGTGATCAATTTCCAAAACGTATCCTTACTTCATTTGTAACCCAACTTTACCATGAAAGTTGCACCCATACAACAGAGCAGTTATCTACATAAATATGTAGATAACTTGTGTATAATTGTGAATTTATTCATAGGAATCTTGTCAAAGATGTGTGGAAAATGTGTATAAACTTATCCACAGATGAAATTTTGACGTAATTTGTCGAACGATTTTTGGAATTATACTATTTACTTTGAAACATGCGTTGAATTTGTATATGATGGGTAAGGAGTAAAAAAGGCACGGGTAAATAGTGAATGAGGTGAATGAGTTGTTCAATAAATTCTTACCGAATGAACATGTAGATAGTATTTTTGAAATTAGACCTGAAGATTTGAAAGAACGTGGAATTAAAGGCATCATTACGGATTTGGATAACACTTTAGTAGCCTGGGACGTTCCTGAAGCGACACCAGACATCCTGCAGTGGTTCAAAATAATGGATGAACATGGAATCAAGGTAACGATTACTTCAAATAATAAGCAAGAACGTGTCCGGGTTTTTTCACAACCATTGGATACAAGTTTCATTTACAGTGCGAGAAAGCCTTTATCTTATGCTTTTAAAAAAGCTCAAAAGCAAATGGAAATGAGCAAAGAAGAAATTGTGGTCATTGGTGACCAGTTGCTGACTGATGTTCTCGGAGGAAACTTTGCCGGTTTCCATACCATCCTGGTTGTTCCGATTGTAGAAACGGATGGCTTCTTTACACGTTTTAATCGAAAAATTGAGCGCAGGATTCTGAAATGGATGAGAAAAAAAGGGAAACTGACTTGGGAGGAATAAAGATTGACTATTGATATCGTATGCCAGGGATGCGGCGTGAAAATCCAGACGGAACAACCTGATCAGCCAGGATATGCTCCCGCTTCCGCTTTAGAAAGGGAAGAAGTGATTTGCAAGCGGTGCTTTCGATTGAAAAATTATAACGAGGTACAGGATGTACCATACCAGGATGACGATTTCTTACAGATGTTGCACCAAATATCCGAAACTGACAGCCTAATTGTCAATTTGATTGATATTTTTGATTTCAACGGAAGTTTCATACCCGGGCTGGCACGTTTAACAGGGAACAACCCTATTTTATTAGTTGGTAATAAAATGGACGTGCTTCCAAAGTCAGTCAATCATAATAAAGTGAGACAATGGCTTCGTAGGTCTTGTAAAGAAT
Source organism: Halobacillus sp. B23F22_5 (assembly GCF_043497085.1). Classification (NCBI taxonomy): domain Bacteria; kingdom Bacillati; phylum Bacillota; class Bacilli; order Caryophanales; family Bacillaceae; genus Halobacillus; species Halobacillus sp. B23F22_5. The sequence goes on from NZ_JBIEKI010000002.1 coordinate 69,906, forward strand.
TAGGGATGAAAGTAGAAGATGTTCAATTGATTTCAGCTGCTAAAGGCCAGGGGATAGAAGAGCTGTCAGCAGTCATCGATCGAATGAGAAAAGGAAGGGATGTCTATATTGTAGGCACGACTAATGTAGGAAAGTCTACCTTTATCAATCGTTTGATCAGTCGTACGTATGGAGTGAGTGATGCAATTACTACTTCTTATTTCCCTGGAACGACTCTGGGTTTTATCGATATTCCCCTTGATGATGAGTCATCACTATTCGATACCCCGGGAGTAATTCACCGTCACCAGATCGCTCATTATGTTTCTGATAAAGATTTGAAACTGATTACACCAAAAAAAGAAATCAAGCCCATGGTCTTTCAGCTTAATAATAAACAAACACTTTTCTTAGGTGGGCTGGCACGGATGGACTTTGAAGAAGGAGAACGGAGCTCGTTCATTTGCTATGTGTCTAATGACTTGCCTATCCATCGAACTAAGTTGGAAAACGCGGATGAATTATATAAAAATCACATAGGAGAACTTTTGTCACCTCCCGATGAAACAACTCTCGAGCGATTACCTGAATGGAAGACCACTTCATTTAGAATAGGGAATGATAAAACGGATATCGTAATTTCCGGACTGGGATGGATTACTGTGCCAGAGGGTTCTGTATCAGTGACGATACATGCCCCTCAAGGGGTAAAAGTATCCTTGAGAGAATCTTTAATATAATAAGGGATGTGGAATAATGAAACTAGGTTTGATCGGAAACCCTATCAAGCACTCATTATCACCCTGGATCCATAATCAATTATTGAACCAAGCAAATATTTCAGGGGAGTATAATTTGTATGAGATGGAACCTGGCAGCTTTGCCGAACAGATGGAACTCTTGAGAAAAGAAAGCCTGGCAGGGTTCAATGTAACGGTACCTTTCAAGCAAAAGATCATGAAGGAACTGGACGCCGTGGATGAACAAGCAGAATTAATTGGTGCAGTAAACACTGTCAAAATCGAGGATGGTCAGTGGACAGGATTTAATACTGATGGAAAAGGATTTCTGAATTCTTTACGTGTCAAATACCCGGATATTTGCAACGCTGACTGTAAGGTATTAATACTTGGGGCAGGTGGTGCCGCAAAAGGTATTTTTCACACCTTGGTACATGCAGGTTTCGAAAATATTGACATTGCGAATCGTACAACAGATCGTGTGAAAGAAATGACGAAAAATAATGATACATCTAATGGAGCTGGAATTATTACGCTTGCAGAGGCGGAACAGCGGGTTGCTGATTATGATTTAATTATTCAAACCACCACTGTAGGAATGAAACCTCATGTAGAACAGCAAATCATTTCTCTTAACAATATCCGGGAAGGTACAGTGGTCAGTGACATTGTTTATCAGCCATTAATGACAGCCTTTTTGCAGCAAGCAGCTGAAAACGGGGCAAGAATTCATCAAGGCCATGAAATGCTTCTTTATCAAGCGGTGTATGCCTTTGAAATATGGACAGGGACCTCTCTGGATGAACACGGACTACTAGAAGCACTTGAAGCACAATTGAAAGGAGCATAAATCCATGCTTACAGGAAAACAAAAGCGTTATTTACGCGCTCAAGCTCATCACATGAATCCGATTTTTCAAGTCGGGAAAACCGGTGTCAATGAAAATATGATTGCTCAAATTGACGACGCTCTCGAAAAAAGAGAACTGCTTAAAGTCAGCGTCCTTCAAAATTGTATGGAGGATAAAAATGAAGTGGCAGAAGAATTAGTGCAAGGCACTGGTTCGGAACTTGTGCAAGTCATCGGTAATACGATTGTGTTATATAAGGAATCAGAAGAAAACAAACAAATTGAGCTTCCTTAATAAGGGGAGAGTTATATGAAGCGTGTTGGAATTTTAGGCGGAACCTTTGATCCTCCTCATCTCGGTCATTTGATCATTGCCGAAGAGGTTTATCAAAACTTGAACCTGGATGAGATTTGGTTCATCCCATCGAACCAGCCGCCCCATAAAGCAAATGCCAATGCAGACAATCAAGATCGGCTGGAGATGGTGAAAGCTGCCGTGGCTGGCAATGACCATTTTTCTATTAATGATATTGAATTACGTAGAACTGGTAAATCCTATACCCATGAGACCATTAGCCAACTGAAACAAAGGCACCCGGATATATCGTTTTATTTTATTATCGGAGGAGACATGGTAGAATATTTGCCAAAGTGGCATGCTATCGATAAACTGGTAGAACTTGTTCAGTTTGTGGGAGTGAAGCGTAGCGGATATCCATTAATCAGCCCTTATCCCATTAAAGAAGTCGAGATTCCAGTGATCGAAATATCTTCAACCATGATAAGGGAACGTTTAGGACAGGGGCAGGAAATCAAGTATTTAGCGCCCGATGCTGTGATTGAATATATAAAGGAGCATCGATTATATGAAGCTTGACCGTGATACGGCACTAGAACTTGTAAAAGCTAAACTAAAGAAAGAACGTTTTGAGCATACCATCCGGGTGACAGATACTGCAGTAAAACTTGCGGAAATGTATGGTGCTGATGTGGAGAAAGCCGAGCGAGCTGCAATTTTACACGATTATGCCAAGTATCGAAATAGAGAAGAAATGAAGCGGTGGATCAAATCCGATCCTCGTCTGCCGAAGGATTTATTACACTACCATCATGAATTGTGGCATGGACCCGTTGGGGCAGTGATACTTGAAAAAGAAGCAGGTCTTGATGATACAGAAGTCGCTGCTGCCATTGCTTGCCATACAACTGGTAAAGCAAATATGAACGTATTAGAGAAAGTTATTTTTCTCGCGGATTATATTGAGCCGGGAAGAAAGTTTCCAGGTATTGACGAGGTACGTGACACTGCAAATGAAGATCTTGATAAAGCATGTCTTCAGGCTGCACATAATACGATTTTCTTCTTAATGTCCAAAGGACAAAAAGTTTATCCGGATACACTGCACAACTATAATCATTTAATAAATACAATCACCCGTAAATGAAATGGAGGGATTTGAATGGATAGTAAAGAATTGATGAAACTTGCTGCACAAGCATGTGATGATAAACGTGCGGAAGATATTGTGGTATTGGATATGGCAGAGGTATCTCTTATCGCCGATTACTTTTTGATTTGTGAAGGATCCAATGAACGCCAGGTTCAAGCTATCGCGCGTGAAGTAAAAGAAAAGGCGGAAGAAGCAGGGTTATCTGTTACAAGAATTGAAGGATTTGAACAAGCGCGTTGGATCCTTGTGGACTTAAACGGGGTTATCTGCCATATTTTCCATAAAGACGAGCGAAATTATTATAATCTGGAACGGTTATGGGGAGACGCTCCTACCTTAGCGGTTGAAAGTGTCTGAGTGCCCATGACTTATGGAGAGATGGCATTCGTTTATGATCTTTTGATGCAGGACGTGCCATATGAGGAGTGGGTTTCTTTTACAGAAGACCACTCCTCAGGAAAAAATATTTTAGATATGGGATGCGGCACTGGAGAAATTACTATTCGTCTCGCTGAAAAGGGGTATCAAATGACTGGTGTCGACTTTTCAGAGGATATGCTTTCTATAGCTAACGACAAGACACCTCCTCATGTAAGTATTCACTGGCTTCAACAAGATATCCGAAATTTAGCCGGTTTAACAGACTTTGATACCGTTATCAGTTATTTTGACGTCCTTAACTACATTACATCTCTGGATGATTTAAAGGGCGTCTTCAAGCAAACCTTCGATGTTCTAAAACCGGGCGGCACTTTTATTTTTGATGTGCACTCGCTCGTTCATTTACAAGACAATATGGCTGGAGAAACCTTTGCAGAGGTTTACGATGAAACGACCTATATTTGGTTTTGCGAACCTGGGGAACAAACAGAAACCTTTGTGCATGACTTGACCTTTTTTGTACAAAAACCCGATGGTTCTTACAATCGGTTTGATGAATATCATACCCAGCGTGGATATAGGATAGATCTTTTGAAAAAAGAGTTGAATTCTGCAGGTTTTGTTATCACGGCGGTTTATGCTGATCTAAAGCGGGAACCGGTACATAATGATGAAGAGGGAAATCGTTTGTTTTTTATATGTAAAAGAAAATGAATCACAGGAGATGGCAGCTGTCTCCTGTGATTTTTAAATTTCCACTATGCATCTGGTAATGCTTGAGGTAATATAATATACATAGATTTCAATCCTGCTTCAACATTAATTTATCCGCTTTATGCTTCTTCTGAGTAGCCTGGAACATTTCCTCAAATAAATCGCCGATATTTTGTTCTAACGCGACCAAGCCTTCTCCGGTCACCCCACCTTTAACACTTACCTTTTTCCTTAACGTCTCCAGTGTATAATGATTTTTTGCAAGTAAACTTCCATACCCAATCAGCATTTCTGTAGTTAATTCTGTCGCTATTTCCTCAGGCAATCCAGCTACCTCCCTGGCAGCTTTAATCCACCGCTCCATCAAAAAGCTTATAAAAGCAGGACCACACGAAACAATATCTGAACAAACTCTGATGTATGGTTCCTCAATTTCTATTGGTCGTGAAATGAATTTAAATGTTTGCTTTAATAAAGCTTTCATTTCAGGCTGGACAGACTCTCCAAAACTCATCAACGTCGTCCCTGAGAAAGATCGATTTGTTATCGAAGGGACAATTCTGGCTACCTGGCACGGCAGGGCTTTTTCTAATTCATCTACTCCCACGGGACTGGTAATAGAAATTACACACTGACTATTTCTAATATGAGGTTTTATTTCTGCAAATAATTCTTTCATATCGTGCGGCTTCACACACAGCATGATGATGTCCGATTCAACGATTAAGTCACCTAATTCTTTTTTTATTCCAAGACGAGGATGTCTTTGTTTGAGTTCATAAGCTTTCTCTAATGAACGGTTTGTCACGATCATTTCGTTTGCTTCCAGTGATCCGCTTTCAATCAATGATTCAATGACAATCGTTCCCATGTTTCCGGTCCCAATAACTCCCCAAATCATGTTATACCTCCTTTGTATTATCTATTATTTCATCTATATGAACTTAGCTCGGATTATAGGAAAGGATGTGTTTGATTATATGTATTGGATTAAAAAATATGCCTGGATGGCTGTGGCTGTTGCAGTCGTTATCTGGATGTTGGTGGGAGAAGAAAAAAAGGAAGATGATTTCGCAGTCTCCCATTCACTTGAAGAATCCTCTCCACAAACACCCGACAGTAAAACCTCTATAGAACATGAAAATATAGTCGTTGATGTCAAGGGGGCAGTTGTAAAACCTGGGGTATATGAACTGTCGGCAGGCAGCCGTGTCGCAGATGCGATACAGATGGCTGGAGGAATGAGAAAAGAGGCCGATCCAACCTCGGTAAACCTTGCTCAGCGATTGATTGATGAAATGATGATCATCGTAAATAGTTACGGAAATTTAAAAGAAGAAGGAAGTGAGAGCGTTACAGATGACAAAATCAGAATCAATTATGCAGATGTAAATGAGATTCAACAATTGAATGGAATTGGAGAGTCAAAAGCAAAAGCCATTGTTCAGCATCGTGAAGAAAATGGCCTGTTCCAAACCATGGATGATTTGTTGGATGTTAGTGGGATAGGCGAAAAGACCTTGGAGAATATAGGGGATTCGATTCAGATTCCGTAGTTTATTGACGAAAAAATCCCACCAATGTAAACTTATTTTAAAACCTAGAAAAGGGGACCTATACATAATGGAGCGTATATCATGGGACCAATATTTTATGGCTCAAAGTCATTTGCTGAAAATGAGGAGTACGTGTGAACGTCTCGCTGTCGGCGCTACAATTGTAAGAGATAAGCGGATGATTGCAGGCGGTTATAACGGAAGCGTATCAGGTGGCGTGCATTGTATCGATGAAGGGTGTTATGTCATCGATGGGCATTGTGTCCGGACCATCCACGCTGAAATGAACGCCCTATTACAATGTGCTAAATTCGGAGTAGCTACAGAAGGTGCTGAGATATATGTGACACACTTTCCTTGTCTTCATTGCTGCAAAGCAATTATCCAGGCGGGTATTACAGCTGTCTATTATCATGCTGATTATCGCAACCATCCCTATGCCATTGAGTTATTCCGTGAGGCAGGCGTGAAAACGGAGAAAGTTGAATTGAAAGAATGGCCACTTGATCCGTTGGCAGATAAAAAAGAGGTATAAAGATGCGGGGATACTGGCACATCCTTGCGGTTGCTTTCGTGTTGGGAGGCCTAACTTTTTCTTCCTGGCAGGAAGGCACCGCGATTATTTATATAACGCTGCTAGTGGTATCACTTTTTAAAATGAAGCCGTCTAAGTATATGATGATAATGATAGGCAGCTTCTACCTGCTTGGAAGTTTGATTGTTGCCAAAGATCCTCCTTTACCTGAAAATACTGGTGCTGTCATAACAGGAAAATTGGTGACGATACCAAAAGAAACAGATAATTCGATTGAAGTTGTAATGAAAGTAGCAGATTCAGATCAAAAAATTTTATTGACTGCCTTCCTTGAAAATCCCTCCATTCCTATCACTTCTATTACTGATGACTGGCAACATGGTGCTGTATGCCAGGTCCAGTCCCCTGTTTCACTCCCTCCATCAGCAACAAACCCCGGTGAATTTGATTATCGTGACTACCTGAGAAACAAAGGAATTACCTCCCAAATCATCATTAATGAAACGACACAAATGACTTGTCGTGGCAGCTCGTGGCTAGCCTCTTTGTACGAACAAAGAAAGAAGCTGCTTACGGAATATGAAGAAAACCTACCGGATGATGCTTTTGCCTGGTTGAAGGGGTTAGTGTTTGGAGATACGGATGATTTAGATAAAATGAATATTGACTTATTCCGAAGGTGGAACCTTTCTCACTTACTTGCCATTTCAGGTTTGCATATCGGATTGATGATTGGGTTATTTCTCTTTGTTTTTTATCGCTCAGGGATAATAACGGTTGAAAAAAGCTTCTGGGTCCTATTACTCTTTTTGCCATTATATGCACTGTTTGCAGGTGGGGCTCCTTCTGTATTGAGGGCTGTCACAATGGCATTGCTGGGTATGCTAATAATAAAACTAAAGCTCCAGATACGTATTTTGGATGTGTTAAGCTTATTGATGATAAGTTTTCTGATCGTAAATCCTTTTTATTTCTATCACCTTGGCTTTCAATTTTCTTTCCTTGTAACGTTCGCTATCGTTCTTTCTAATACCTGGTTTAAGCGAACAGCTTCAAAATTGTTTTTGCTTTTACAGGTCAGTCTTTTGAGTCAATTGATCATTTTGCCTTTGCAACTTTTCAACTTCTACCAATTTAATCCTCTTTCTGTCTTCATCAATTTAGTTTACGTGCCCTATTTTTCCTTCTTTGTCATTCCGTTTATGGTTTTCTTAAGTCTCTTTACACTTTTCGTTCCTGGTTTAGCTTTTATAGGAGCCGAAATTTTTCTTGTTATTCATGGCTTTTCCCTGGCAGTCCTGCGGCATGTAGATGCTTATTTATATTATCCCTGGGTAATTGGTAAAATAACACCATTGTTCGGAATCGGGTATTATATGTTATTAGGGTTTATGATGGCAAGGCTTGAAAAAGGAGAGGAAAGGAAAGCTTTTTATGCAGCTATCCTGGTTGTATCCGTGTTAATGTTATATTCGCTGAAACCCTATTTAAGTAAAGAGGGTACCATAACCATGCTGGATATAGGGCAAGGGGACAGTATTGTCGTTGAACTGCCTTATCGTAAAGGTGTGTTCCTGATTGATGCAGCCGGACCTTCTTCTTTTTCTAAAAATCAAAAGAGAATTGCTGAGAATATTATTGGACCGTTTCTTCATGCAAAAGGAATTAGTGAGATAGATGCCATTTTTTTAAGCCATGAAGATTCCGATCATATTGGAAGCGCCCCATATGTAATTGAACAATTTCATGTAAAGAAGCTGGTAACCAGTATATATTTTCAGTTCTCTGATGAATTACAAGCAAAAGTTTCAGAAGCAGAGCTTCCTGTCGTCCAAGTAAAAGGTGGGGAGAAACTTATTTTAAACGGCCAAAGCTTCGGTGTTTTAAATCCTGTGAAGGACTTTGCAGATACAAATGATAATTCTTTAGTGATGCAAGCTTCATTTGGTGCTAATACGTGGCTGTTTACTGGGGACATCTCAGTTGAGGTGGAAGACGAACTTCTCGATGTTTTTCCCGGTCTTCAGATCGATGTGTTGAAAGTTGCCCACCATGGTAGCAATACTTCATCGTCGCAAAAATTTCTGAAAAGTCTTAATGTGAAGATGGCACTTATATCATCCGGAAGAAATAATCGTTATGGTCATCCTCATCAGACAATAATTGAGACGTTGGGACAGCAGGATATAAGCATATTAAGAACAGACCTGCAAGGAGCCATCCAATACAAATACACAGAGGATGATGGTACATTTTATGCCTATTATCCGTACGACAATGAGGAACAGAATCAATAACTTCACCAAAATAAAAAAGGCCGCTTTACCAGCAGCCTACTTACGTAATGGAAATTATGATCCGATTACACTCACGACGACACCGACGAAGAATATAATGAAAAAGAACAAGAACGAGAAAATGAACCCTTTACCTGAGTCAATGACGTCATTATTTTTTGATTGAATATTTTTTTTGAATTCGTTCACTTTTACCCCTCCTATATACCTGTGTTTTAGTATAAGTGATACACACGTAAAAATCCAGATTCAATACCAATTAAATAAAAAAACTATCCATTTTTTTGTTTGCCTGTGTTAGCAAGAGTTGTCATCTATAGTTTGCGTCCTTTTGGTCAATCTAAAACCAAGGGACAACATCGCCGCCCGGTCTTTCACCCGGGTATGGATCGGACGGCGTTCATATAGATTGTTCAGGCACCTCGTTCTTAAAGATTTTTGACAAGGCTTCCTAACCGGCATAAAATAAGAACATTGAGTTCCATTTATGGGTAGGGATGGACGAGGTGCCTGTCACATTTATCAAGTAAGCTGGGGTGTAACAAAACAATGAACTATATGGATACACTGAAAAAAATTAACAAAAAACAATTTTCTTCGATATATTTATTATATGGAACAGAATCATACTTAATCCAGGATATTAAACAAAAAATACTTAAACATGCACTTTCAGAGGAAGATCAGGATGTAAATGTATCTTATTATGATTTAGAAGAAGTGCCGATAGAAGACGTGGTTACTGATGCAGAGACCTATCCTTTTTTTGGAGACCGGAAAGTCATTATTGCAGATAATCCCGTTTTTATGAAAGCAAAACCGGACAAGCTGCCATTCGAACATGATACAGATGTGTTTCAAAAGTACCTTGAAAATCCAGTCGATTATTCTATTTTGGTAATTACAGCCCCATATGAAAAATTGGATGAACGTAAAAAAATATTTAAACAATTTAAAAAATATGGAGAAGTTGTACCCTGCCAGCCGGTAAGGGAATGGAACATGGATGAATGGATTCAATCACTTGCAAAAGAAATGGGCATTCAGGTTCCTAAAGAACTTCATGAATTATTTATACAAGAAATTGGAACGAACTTAATGGTACTTAGAAGTGAAATGGAAAAATTAGCGCTGAACGCTGAAGAAGATGGGGTGGTAACGAGAGAAATGGCAGAATCGTTACTTTCTCATAGTGCTGAAGCTTCCGGATTGAAATTAGTTGATGCTGTAATGGAAAGGGATCTTTCCAAAGCCATTCATTTATATAAGGATCTGATTCGTATGAATGAAGATCCGATAGCTTTGACTGCTTTGCTTGCTTCGCAATTCCGGATTATTTTTCAAGCAAAGATTTTAAAACAGAAAGGCTATGCTCAAAATCAGATGAGGCAATACATACAAGCGCACCCTTATGTAATCAAGATGGCAATGAAAAGAGAACAATACTTCAGCTTGCATGAACTTGAACAGATCATGGATCAGCTTACAGAAACAGACCAGCAGATAAAACAAGGAAAAGTAGAGAAAAGTCTGGCGTTTGAATTACTGCTATATCGAATGATCCATATTAAACGGATGGATAGCAAAATTGGATGAAGTGTAAAAAAAGAGCTGCATGGACGATAATCATATCGTTTCATGCAGCTCTTTTTTTGAGCTAAGCCATTATTTTCTTGCAAAATGAAAACGACCCTGGCAAGAGTCGCTTGTTGGTCATAAAAAAAGCAAGCCTACAGGCTGTTTACTTTTTTAGCTAGGCGAGATTTTTGACGGTTACCGTTATTTTGGTGGACAATCCCTTTTTGAACGGCTTTATCAATGTTTTTCGTTGCAGTTTGTAAAGCGCTCTTCGCACCTTCTGCATCATTGTTTGCTACTAATTTTTCCACACGCTTAACTGCTGTACGCATGTCCCCTTTGTATACAAGGTTTTGAGCGCGACGGTCATTAGTTGTACGAACACGTTTAACTGCGGATTTAATGTTTGGCATGATTTCACCTCCTAGGTAAAAACATAAGACTCATTCATATCGAACAAGAGTCATTTTACCAAAGCCATCACTAGTTTTCAATAGGTTTATCATTGTAGGAAAAGAAAAGGTATAAAATTCTTGAACCTGCTTCAAGCTAGATAGCAAAAAGGAGGCAGGTTTATGGGTGATAACAATATCAAATTCACCGTACGTACGGACCTTGCAATCGAAGCTAGAGATATGTATGTCGAGGATGAACAGCAAGAGCAATCTCCTAAAGGCGTAGAGGTAGAAGAGAAAACCGTTGATGACATAAAGGTTACATATGTCACCATCGATGAAGCTGCGGAAGAAAGACTCGGTAAAAAGGCGGGAAACTACATTACCCTTGAATCCAAAGCCATACGAAACCAGGATACTGATATGCAAAAGCGGCTCTCGGTCGTACTGGCAGAGCAGCTTGGAGAATTGTTTAAACTGAATGATATAAAAGCAGGACAGACGTGTATGGTGGTCGGACTCGGGAATCATAATGTCACTCCTGATGCGTTAGGACCAATGGCTATGGAGAAAGTTATGGTAACCACCCACTTATTTAAATTACATCCGGAAACAGTTGCGGAAGGCTATCGACCTGTGGCAGCAATCACTCCAGGGGTAATGGGGGTTACTGGAGTCGAAACGAGCGATATCATTTTGGGAGTACTGGAAAAAACAAAGCCAGACTTTGTGATTGCAATCGATGCGTTGGCCTCAAGGTCCATTGACCGTATCAATGCTACCATCCAATTATCAGATACAGGTATCCATCCAGGATCAGGAGTAGGGAACAAAAGAAAAGAATTGAGTAAATCGACGTTGAACATCCCGGTAATAGCAGTTGGGGTTCCGACCGTTGTGGATGCTGTTACGATTACGAATGATACCATTGATTACCTGTTGAAGCATATGGGCAGGGAGTGGCGCGAGAAAGATGACCCATCTAAATCTCTCACGCCCGCGCGGATGACTTTTGGCGAGAAGACATTACGTGAAGAGGATTTGCCTGACCTGGATCAACGGAAAGCTATTCTTGGGATGGTAGGCGGCCTGGAAACGCATGAGAAACGCCAATTGATAGAGGAAGTATTATCTCCGATCGGTCACAACCTGATGGTAACCCCTAAGGAAGTAGATGGATTCATGAAAGATATGGCGCATGTGATAGCCTCGGGAATCAATGCAGCTCTTCATGAAAGAGTTAAAGGAGATGAAGCACAATCCTTTACGAGGTAGTGTTGATAGAAAGTTGATAGAGTAATGTTCTATTTTGGTTGTCTCTTCATAGACTTTAGTAAACAGCCTTAAGGTCATGAAGGGATTGGGACGATGAAAAAAATAAGACGACAGCCGCCATTCCAGTATTATAAATTCAATAGGCTATCAAAACGGGCTGGATCCCTGGTAGGAGCAATGCTTGCATTATTGTTGATTATCGGGGCATTGACCAGTGTGAAGCCTACTTATCGCATCTATTCTGAGACAATCCAAGGTTGGACCAGTCAAATCGAAGGACCTTCTTTTCTCTACTTATTCAGCATGGAAAACAGATTATTCGAAGCAGCATATCCTGAAAATATAACTCCCCCAAACTTGTCGACTATGGGTTTTCATCTGGCTACAAGTTTGACACCGAACGACCCGCGAAGTCTGTTGGGAAGGGAATTACCCGGGCTTGATACCTATCATGGAGAAATTCTTGTGGCGGGTGAAGGTACAGATTATACCAATTTACCGGTAGAGTCGCATCCACCACTTGATGTCGTTCTTGAAGATAGAGAAGCAGTCGATACGGAAGATGAAGAACCCATGGAAGATCCATCCAGAGAAGGAGATGCCCCATCAACTGGCGGGCGAGATGTAGTACTTATTTACAACACCCATAACCGTGAATCTTTTCTTCCTCATTTAGCAAAAGGGACAGAGCATGCATACCATGATGAAGTAAATATCACGAAAGTTAGTGACCGACTGGCAAAGTCTTTGGAAGCAAATGGAATTGGTGCTGAAGTACTTACACAAGATGTCACTCAATATGCCAGGGATAAAGACATGGCACCCTACGATGCCTCTCGAGCGCTAGTATCGGAAGTGATGGGGTCAAGTCAGGATGTTCAGTATATATTCGATCTTCATCGTGACGCAGTACCAAGAGATATTACCACTACGGATATCAATGGAGAAACATATGCGAAAACGATTTTTGTTATTGGGGCGGAACATCCCTCCTTTGAAAAGAATGCAAGGCTGGCAGCTGATCTCCATGACATGCTTCAAGAAAAATATCCTGGTTTAAGTCGAGGTGTCATCAAAAAGAAAGGGAATGGAGTAGATGGTAAATACAATCAGGATCTCTCTGAAAATGCGATACTCGTTGAATTTGGGGGACATGAAAATAGCCTGGAAGAAGTTTATCGGACTGCGGATGCAGTAGCGGAAATTTTCAGTGATTATTACTGGAATGCAGAAAAAGTTTCAGGCGACTAAATAACAGGAGGTGGTCGTAGTGTTAAAATATCTTCTTTTCATTTGTATGATGATCGTACTGTTTTTAGGTGGTGCTCTATTTGGCATCAACCAGGCTAGTGAAGGCGTCATTCAGACAAGGGGTTATACGACTGACCACCTAAAAGAAGCGTTGTCCGTGGAACAGACAGGCCAGGATAAATATGATGTAACTGTAATGGGAATACCGGTTGAACAGCAAAATGTGGAAGCGAAGATTAATCTTTATAAAGATCAAGCTGCCCATTCCAGTGTTCAACTGGCAGAATTGTTGGGTGGGGGTGTTTCCAAAATATACGATGTGGTAATAACCGCAGCAGCCAATATTGTGGAGCCATTATTCTGAATGCATACATAAAGCAGTCCATTTGATGGGCTGCTTTATTATTTGAGAAATTATAAATTATTCTAAAGGTGGCGAAGTGGAAAATCGTTACGCCTACGTGTTTCCAATATCTCTTCTTAATTATTCCGGTTACCATGCCACTTACCGTGGACTTCCGCTTTTGATGATTGAATAATCGCTTGGCTATTGCTATAATCTATGCTAGTTATCGTTCGTAAAAATAGTAGGAGTGGATTGTAATTGGCAAGTAATCAAAGACAACAGCGTGTGAGGAATTTTTCGATCATTGCTCACATTGATCATGGAAAATCGACTTTAGCTGATCGGATATTAGAAAAAACTAAAGCGTTGACGCAGCGTGAAATGAAAGAGCAATTCCTTGATGCCATGGATTTGGAGCGGGAACGGGGAATTACGATAAAATTGAATGCTGTACAACTGAATTATAAACAAGACGATGAAGACTATATCTTTCATTTAATAGATACACCAGGGCACGTCGACTTCACTTATGAAGTCTCGCGTAGTCTAGCCGCCTGTGAAGGTGCCATCCTGGTCGTGGATGCTGCCCAGGGCATAGAAGCCCAGACATTGGCGAATGTTTATTTAGCATTGGAGAACGATCTCGAAATCATTCCTGTCATTAACAAAATCGATCTGCCTAGTGCAGACCCTGAGCGGGTTAAACAGGAAATCGAAGATGTGATAGGTATTGATGCCTCTGATGCTATCCTTGCTTCTGCTAAGGATGGAAAAGGTATAGATGAGATTTTACAAAGAATCGTGAGTGATATTCCAGCGCCTGAAGGTAATGTCGAAGAGCCGCTGAAAGCACTAATATTCGATTCCTTATATGACCCGTACCGTGGTGTCATCGCCTATGTATGTATAAAGGAAGGGTCTGTCAAAGTCGGCGATAAAATCAAAATGATGGCTACAGGAAAAGAGTTTGAAGTGAATGAAGTAGGTGTTTTTAAGCCGAAACCAGCTCCACTAGATGAATTGACAGTCGGGGATGTCGGTTATTTGACCGCTTCGATTAAAAATGTAGGAGACAGTCAGGTAGGTGATACGATCACACTTGCCAACAAGCAGGCTGCTGAACCTCTGCCTGGATATAAACGGCTCAATCCAATGGTTTTCTGTGGGATGTATCCTGTGGATGCCAATCGGTACAATGATCTTCGTGAAGCGCTGGAGCGTCTGGAATTGAATGATTCCTCTTTACAATATGAAGCAGAAACCTCACAAGCACTAGGGTTCGGGTTCCGGACTGGGTTCCTGGGTATGCTTCATATGGAAATCATCCAGGAGCGAATCGAAAGGGAATTCGGTATTGACCTGATCACCACTGCTCCAAGTGTTATTTACCAGGTAGCATTGACAGATGGAAGTGAGATACAAGTCGATAACCCTTCAATGATGCCAGATAACCAAAAAATTCAGGAAGTACGGGAACCGTTCGTTAAAGCGACAATTATGGTGCCGAATGATTATGTCGGGCCGGTTATGGAGATTTGTCAGAAGAAACGTGGTGATTTCAAAGACATGCAATACCTGGATGAAAATCGGGTCAATGTCGTCTATGAAATTCCTTTATCAGAAATCGTTTATGATTTCTTCGACGCGCTTAAGTCCAAAACTAAAGGGTATGCTTCCTTTGATTATGAGTTAATCGGGTACAAGGAATCCAACCTTGTAAAAATGGATATCCTATTAAATGGAGATACCATTGATGCACTTTCCTTCATTGTCCATAAGGACTTTGCGTACGAGCGAGGAAAGCAAATCGTTGAAAAGCTGAAGAATCTCATTCCAAGACAGCAATTTGAGGTACCAGTACAGGCGACGATCGGCAACAAAGTAGTGGCTCGTTCTACCATCAAAGCCATGAGAAAGAACGTATTATCGAAATGTTATGGGGGAGATATATCCCGTAAACGTAAGCTGTTAGAAAAGCAAAAAGAAGGTAAGAAACGGATGAAGATGGTCGGTTCTGTAGAAGTGCCACAGGAAGCCTTCATGTCCGTGCTGGAAATGGATGACGACGATAATTAATAAGCCGAAAAACCGCAGGAAGCTTTTCTTGCGGTTTTCGTTATGAAAGGCGGTAAACCGATGCAGATACCATCTGTATATATTCATATTCCCTTTTGTCAGCAAATCTGTCATTACTGTGACTTCACAAAGTTTTTCTATAATGAAAAGCTGGCAGATGATTATCTGAATGCATTAGAGAAGGAAATGCAACATTATGTTTTAAAGGAAAAAATCACACCAGATACTATTTTTGTTGGAGGCGGCACGCCGACAGCTCTCTCGCAGGCCCAGTTGAAAAAGCTTCTTTTTATCATCGATCGCTACCATGATATAGAATCGTGCAGAGAATACACATTTGAGGCGAATCCGGGTGACCTTGACGAAGAAAAAGTCAAAATGTTGAAAGCCTTCGGTGTCAACCGGATCTCTTTAGGTGTGCAGGTATTCGATGATGACATGCTTGAAAAGATTGGGCGTCTTCATAAAGTGAAAGATGTCTATACTAATATCGAACGTCTTTTGAGCATAGGTTTGACTAACATTAGCATCGATTTGATCTATGCACTCCCGGGACAAACTGTAAAACAATTTGAACAGACTGTAGATGAGGCACTGGAGTTCGACCTTCCGCATTATTCTTCCTATTCATTACAAATCGAGCCGAAGACAGTGTTTTATCAACGCTATAAAAAGGGCAAATTAAGCAAGCCTCCAGAGGAATCAGAAGCAGCGATGTATGAGTTGCTGCAAGATAAAATGACTGCGAACGGCAAGCATCAGTACGAAATTAGCAACTTTGCTGAACCGGGATATGAGAGCAGGCACAACCTTACTTATTGGAATAATGAATTTTATTACGGATTCGGTGCAGGTGCTCATGGATATTTGCCTGGAAGGCGGATTGTGAACCTTCGTCCTCTTCCTGCTTATATCAGGCAAGCAACAGACAATGGCAGGCCTGTGCTTCATGAGGAGCCTATCGGCATAAAAGAACGAATGGAAGAAGAAATGTTTCTGGGGCTTCGGAAGACAGAGGGAGTGGACATGCACAGGTTCGAATTTAAATTCGGAAAAAAAATCGAGCAGATATTCGGAGATGCAATACCTAATTTGCAGGAACGCGATCTGCTCACAAAAACAACGGATAAAATCGCTTTGACGGAAAAAGGCCGCATCCTTGGTAATGAGGTATTTCAGGAGTTTTTATTAGAAGATAAAGATATATGAAAAAATCAAGGTAAAGTCGTTGACATTGGAAAACGCATTTGATAATTTAATATTAGATTTAGCACTCAACAGACAAGAGTGCTAACAGAGGTGATCATCATGTTGACAGAGAGGCAATTACTGGTACTGCAAGTGATTATTGATGAATTCATCCAAACGGCACAACCCGTGGGTTCCCGTTCCATTTCTAAGAAAGGCGAAGTCACATTCAGTTCCGCAACAATCCGAAACGAGATGGCGGATCTGGAAGAGATGGGGCTGATTGAAAAGACACACTCTTCTTCAGGCAGGGTTCCTTCTGAAAAAGGGTATCGCTTCTATGTAGATCATCTGTTATCTCCTTTCCGTCTTTCAAATAAAGAAATACGTTCTATTCAGGAAACTTTTCGGGATCAGATGCTTGAGTTTGAAAGAGTGGTTCAAAAGTCGGCAGGGATACTTTCCGATTTGACGAATTACACATCAATCATCCTCGGACCTGAGGTGTTCGAAACGAAGTTGAAACAGCTTCAGATAGTACCATTGACTCCTCAGACAGCTGTAGCGATCCTAGTGACGAATACTGGCCATGTCGAGCACCGGGCATTCAATATTCCTCAGGAAATTGAGGCAAATGACCTGGAAAAGATGGTGAATATATTAAATGACCGTTTGTACGGAGTGCCGTTAGTACAGCTGCATGAAAAGATTTTTAATGAAGTGGGAGACTTGCTGAAAACCCACACGAGGAATTATGAACAGGCATTCCAGTACCTGCAAGCGGCTTTGCTTAATGAACAGCCTGCGAAATTATATGTTGGTGGAAAAACCAATATTCTCATGCAGCCAGAGTTCAAAGATTTAGAAAAAGTTAGATCTTTGTATGCCATGATGGAGAAGGAAAGTGAGATTGTACACTTGCTTCGCAGCGAGCATCCGGGTATACACGTGAAAATAGGCCATGAGAATGAGGTAGACGCCATGCAGGACTGCAGTTTAATTACAGCAAGTTATGCCTTGGGTGATGATCAAATTGGGACCATTGCTTTACTGGGTCCCACCAGGATGGAATATAACCGTGTCATCAAGCTGATGAATGTATTATCATCTGAAATGACAGATACCTTTAACTCCTGGTATCAAGGTGAATAAATAAGGGTAAGAATGGATGAAGATGGGCAGCTTCTCTTCCCATCCCTTATTTTTGTCCTTTTACTTTTGTCCAGGCTATAAAAGTGTTATAGTCTTAACGGTGAATAGAACTAGAGGGGGTGTCGGAATGTCAAAAGACAACCAGCAAGAACAAGAAATCATTACAGATGCTGAAGAAACAGCGACAGAAGAAGAATTGGAACAGGAAGTTCTCGAGGAAGAACAGTCCGAAGATAATGAGCTGGAAAATTTAAAGCAAGAATATGATGAACTTAATAATCGTTTGCTTCGACTACAAGCAGATTATGATAATTTCCGCAGACGTACGATGAAAGAACGGGAAGCGGATCGTAAATATAAATCCCAGGACTTGGTCACCGAACTGGTACCGGTGCTGGATAACTTTGACCGCGCGTTGAAAGTGGACGTCGAAGGTGATGCTGCTAAAGGTTTCATAGATGGTATGAAAATGGTCTACCAGCAATTCAAAGCAGCACTGGAAAAAGAGGGAGTAGAAGAAATAAAAGCTGAGGGTGAAGAGTTTGATCCTCACCTCCATCAAGCAGTGATGCAGGATAATGATGAAAACTATGAATCCAATGTAGTTATTGAAGAAATGCAAAAGGGTTACAAGTTGAAAGATCGTGTCATCCGTCCGGCGATGGTCAAAGTGAATCAATAGCCCGGGTGATTTGAAAAGCAGGATAAACAAACTCCGTATACCAGGGAGTTCCACTAATATATCCAACATAGTAGAGCTATAAGGAGGAATTTTGCAATGGGTAAAATCATTGGTATTGACTTAGGTACAACAAACTCTTGTGTCGCTGTAATGGAAGGCGGCGAATCAAAAGTAATTCCAAATCCGGAAGGTAACCGTACAACACCTTCTGCTGTCGCTTTTAAAAATGGTGAGCGTCAAGTGGGTGAAGTTGCTAAGCGTCAGGCGATTACTAACCCGAACACAATTCTTTCCATTAAACGTTATATGGGTACTGACCATAAAGTTGAAGTGGAAGGGAAAGAATATACACCACAAGAAATCTCTGCAATCATCCTGCAATATATTAAAGGATATGCAGAAGATTACCTTGGTGAAACGGTAGACAAAGCTGTCATTACCGTACCGGCATATTTCAACGATGCAGAACGTCAGGCTACTAAAGATGCAGGTAAAATCGCTGGCATCGAAGTAGAACGTATCATCAACGAGCCGACTGCTGCAGCACTTGCCTATGGTATCGATAAAGAAGACCAGGACCAGACAATCCTTGTTTACGACCTTGGTGGCGGTACTTTCGACGTTTCTATCCTCGATATTGGCGACGGTACATTTGAAGTTGTATCTACTGCTGGTGACAACCGTCTTGGTGGTGACGACTTTGACCAGGTAATCATCGATCATATGGTAGCAGAATTCAAGAAAGAAAATGGTATTGACCTTTCCCAGGATAAAATGGCTAAACAACGTTTGAAAGATGCTGCTGAAAAAGCGAAGAAGGATCTTTCTGGTGTTGCTCAAACTCAGATTTCCCTGCCGTTTATCACAGCAGGTGAAGCTGGTCCATTGCACCTGGAAATGACATTGACACGTGCTAAATTCGAAGAGCTTTCTTCTGATCTAATTGAGCGCTCTATGAAACCGACTCGTCAAGCGCTAAAAGACGCTGGTCTTTCTTCCAGCGAAATTGATAAAGTTATCTTAGTCGGTGGTTCCACGCGTATTCCAGCTGTACAGGAAGCATTGAAAAAAGAGGTTGGAAAAGAACCATCTAAAGGAGTTAACCCTGATGAAGTTGTAGCTCTTGGTGCTTCTATTCAAGGTGGAGTCCTGCAAGGGGACGTTAAAGATGTTGTCCTTCTGGATGTTACTCCACTATCACTTGGCATCGAAACAATGGGTGGCGTAACTACTAAACTTATTGAACGGAACACAACAATTCCAACAAGCCACTCCCAAGTATTCTCAACTGCAGCAGACAACCAGACTGCCGTTGATATCCATGTACTGCAAGGGGAGCGTGAAATGGCCCAGGACAACAAGACGCTTGGTCGTTTCCAATTGACGGACATCCCGCCAGCACCACGTGGCGTACCTCAAATCGAAGTATCTTTTGATATCGATGCTAATGGTATCGTTAATGTCCGTGCGAAAGATATGGGTACAAATAAAGAGCAGTCCATTACTATTAAATCTTCTTCTGGCCTTTCTGACGAAGAAGTAGAAAAGATGGTCCAGGAAGCAGAAGAAAATGCGGAAGCAGATAAGAAACGCCGTGAAGAAGTAGAGCTTCGCAATGAGGCGGATCAAATGATCTTTACTACTGAAAAGACCTTAAAAGATTTAGGCGAACAAGTTTCTGAGGATGAAAAGCAACAAGCAGAAACTGCTAAAGATGAATTAAAAGAAGCGCTGGAAGGCGAAGATCTTGAGAAAATCAAAGAAAAGAAAGAAGCGCTTCAGGAACACGTTCAAAATCTTTCAGCAAAAGTGTATGAGCAAGCAGCACAGCAAGCTCAAGCTCAGCAGGAAGCACAAGGTGAAGGCAGCGAAGACGATGTAGTCGATGCTGATTATGAAGAAGTCAATGAAGAAGACGACAAAAAGTAAGTAAGTCAAGTTAAAAGTCAAAGTCAGGAATCCCTTGGCTTTGACTTTTTTCACGTAAGCGAAAGTTAAGGAAGAAGATTTGAAAATAGCTTTGTACCAATGTTATTATTAACTTTATGCAATAGTGCCGGGAGAGTGATCGTCAAGTGAGTAAACGAGACTACTATGACGTGCTTGGAGTCGACAAAGGGGCTTCCAAGGACGAAATCAAAAAAAGTTACAGAAAACTTGCCCGCAAGTACCATCCGGACGTAAGTGAGGAACCGGATGCTGCGGATAAGTTCAAAGAAGTAAAAGAAGCTTATGAAGTATTAAGTGATCAGCAAAAACGTGCACAATACGACCAATTTGGTCATGCCGGTGCCCAAGGTCAAGGAGGCTTTGGCGGTTTCGGTGGAGGCGCTGAAGACTTCGGTGGATTCGGCGATATATTCGATATGTTCTTCGGCGGTGGCGGCGGTAGAAGACGTGATCCAAACGCGCCGCGTAAAGGTGCCGATTTACAATATACAATGACGCTTGGATTCGAAGAAGCCATCTTCGGTAAAGAAACAGATATTGAAATCCCGAAAGAGGAAGAATGTGAAACTTGTGATGGTTCAGGTGCCAAGCCAGGGACTACCCCTGAGACTTGTCATCACTGTCAGGGGAGCGGTCAGCTGAACGAAGAGCAGAATACACCATTCGGTCGAGTGGTCAACCGTCGTGTATGTCATTATTGCCAGGGGAGCGGCAAGATTGTCAAAGACAAATGTAATACTTGTGGCGGATCCGGTAAAGTGACAAAACGTAAGAAAATCCACGTCAGCATTCCAGCGGGAATTGACGAAGGGATGCAAATTCGGATTGCAGGACAAGGGGAAGCGGGCGCCAACGGAGGACCTGCAGGTGATCTTTTTGTTGTCGTACGTGTCCAGTCACATGAGTTCTTCGAACGTGATGGCGACCATATCTTCTGTGAAATGCCTGTTACTTTCGCACAAGCTGCTCTTGGGGACGAATTGGAAGTGCCGACTGTGCATGGTAAAGTGAAGCTGAAAGTACCAGCAGGCACACAGACAGGCAAGACATTCCGTCTGAAAGGGAAAGGTGCTCCTAATGTCAGAGGAGGCGGCCATGGAGACCAACATGTCAAGATCCGTGTTGTGACTCCGCAGAACCTGACCGAGAGACAGAAAGAGCTGCTCAGGGAGTTTAATGATATAAGCGGTAATGAAGCAACAGATGAACAGCATGGCAACTTTTTTCAAAAAATGAAGCGAGCGTTCAAGGGCGAGTAAGGGGAGAGGCTGGTCAAAATCAGAGACATCTATTTTGATTCAGCCTCTAAATATGTGTAGGATTACAATATTATATTTAAAACGACTGGAAAAGAGTTGATTGGGATGAAATGGTCAGAAATTTGTATCCATACTACAAATGAAGCAGTGGAACCAGTTTCCAATATTCTGCATGAGGCAGGAGCCAGTGGGGTAGTCATCGAAGATCCACAGGATATGGAGAAAGAACGCCGAGCCGGGTTTGGCGAGCTGTATGATTTAGACCCTGAGGATTATCCATCCGAAGGTGTATATGTAAAAGCTTATCTTCCTGTTAACAGTTTTCTAAGTGAAACCATTGATGAAATTAAACAGTCAGTTAACAATTTGGCTGCTTATGATATCCAGCTGGGCAATAATGAAGTTACGCTTTCTGAAGTGAATGAAGAAGATTGGGCGAATGAGTGGAAAAAATATTATAAGCCTGTGAAAATTTCAGATAAAGTCACGATTATTCCTACTTGGGAGGACTATCAACCGGTATCCAGTGACGAAGTCATCATTGAGATGGACCCCGGTATGGCGTTTGGTACAGGTACCCATCCAACAACCGTACTAAGTATCCAGGCAATCGAACGTTTTATTAAGAAAGATGATCATGTATTGGATGTTGGTTCGGGTTCAGGAATTCTAAGTGTAGCCTCGGTGTTGCTTGGCGCCTCCAGGGTGTCTGCATTTGATCTGGATGACATTGCTGTTACAAGCACAGAGAATAACGCCAAGTTGAACAGGGTGGACGATCGCATAACCTCACGCCAGAATGATTTATTAAAAGGTGTCGATGAAACTGCAGATTTGATTGTCTCGAATATTCTCGCTGAGATTATTGTCGGGTTCACAGAGGATGCCTATCATCTATTGAAAAAAGGCGGCTATTTCATAACCTCGGGGATTATTCAAGGCAAGAAAGAAGACGTAAAGCAGAATTTGACTCAGGCCGGGTTTGAAATAATCGAAGTGAACCAAATGGAAGATTGGATTTGTATAATTGCAAAGAAATAGCGGGTAAAGCAGGTGCTTGATATGCAGCGATATTTTGTAGAAGCAGATAACTGGCATGGCGATAAGGTAATCATCCATGGGGAAGATGTTCATCATATCGGACGGGTTATGCGTATGTCCCCCGATGATGAAATTATCTGTAATCATCCAAGTGGCAAAGCTGCACGATGTCAAATTGTCAGTGTTGAGAAAGAGGCTGTGTACTGCAGGTTGGTAGAATGGATGGAAGAAAATGTTGAACTTCCTATTGAAATCACCATAGTCCAATCACTTGGCAAGGGTGATAAGTTAGAAACTGTTGTACAAAAAGGGTCAGAATTAGGTGCTTCACGGTTCATCCCTTATCAAGCAGAACGATCTGTAGTAAAATGGGATAAAAAAAAGGCGGATAAAAAAATTTCGCGCCTGGAAAAAATTGCGAAAGAAGCTAGCGAACAATGCCACCGTAACAAGGTGCCGGTAATTGAACCCCTTCATGGTTTGGACAAACTGATTCAGACCAGTGAACAGTATACGTGGAAACTGTTTGCTTATGAGGATGAGGCAAAGCGGGATGAATATAAGTCACTGTCGAATTTAGTCGGAAGGATGGAGCCTGGTGAAACTCTCTTGGCGGTCATCGGTCCGGAGGGTGGTTTTTCCGAATCAGAAGCAATGAAGCTTTCAGAAGCCGGTTTTCATTCGGTGCGACTAGGTCCAAGGATTTTACGGATGGAAACAGCACCGCTTTATTTGCTAGCAAGTATTTCGTATCATCTTGAAGAATTGAGGTGATGAAAATGCCTACAGTGGCATTTCATACATTAGGGTGTAAAGTAAATCATTATGAGACAGAAGCAGTCTGGCAATTATTCAAAGACCAGGGCTATGAGCGTGTCGATTTTGATCGTGAATCAGATGTCTATGTCATTAATACTTGTACGGTTACGAATACCGGTGATAAGAAAAGCCGGCAGGTCATCCGCAGAGCAATAAGAAAAAATCCGGACGGTGTCATTTGTGTCACAGGCTGTTATGCCCAGACTTCTCCAGGTGAAATCATGGACATCCCTGGAGTGGATATTGTAGTAGGGACACAGAACCGGGTGAAAATGCTTGATTATATTGAGCAATATAAAAAAGAACGACAGCCAATTAATGGCGTAACTAATATCATGAAGAACCGTGTTTACGAAGAATTGGACGTTCCGTACTTTACAGACCGTACGCGCGCTTCTTTGAAAATCCAGGAAGGCTGCAACAACTTTTGTACCTTCTGCATCATTCCATGGGCTCGTGGTCTAATGCGGTCAAGAAAGCCTGAGGATGTCATTAAACAAGCACAACAGCTTGTCGATGCGGGCTACAAGGAAATTGTGTTGACAGGGATTCATACCGGCGGTTATGGAGAAGATATGAAAGATTACAACCTCGCCATGCTCCTTAGAGAACTGGATGAGCAGGTGACCGGGTTAAAACGCATTCGTATTTCATCCATTGAAGCAAGTCAAATCACTGATGATGTTATCAAAGTGTTAAATGACTCTGATAAGATTGTACGACACTTACACATTCCTTTACAATCCGGTTCGGATTCTGTCTTAAAACGGATGAGAAGGAAGTATACGATGGAATTTTATAAGGAGCGCATCGAACGTATCAAAGAAGCGCTGCCTAACTTGGCAATCACTTCAGATGTCATTGTTGGTTTTCCAGGGGAAACCGATGAAGAGTTCATGGAAACCTACCAGGCCATCCAGGATATTGGTTACTCCGAACTGCATGTCTTTCCTTTTTCAAAACGGACAGGAACCCCAGCTGCCCGTATGACCGACCAAGTCGATGAGGAAGTGAAAAACGACCGTGTTCACCGGCTTATCGAGTTGTCTAATCAACAGGCGAAGGAATATGCGTCTATGTTTGAAAATGAAGTGCTGGAGGTCATCCCGGAAGAGGAAGATAAAGAAGGCAATGAGGAAGGTGTATTAATCGGTTACACGGATAACTACCTGAAAGTGAAATTTGAAGGCTCCAAAGAATTAATCGGAGAAATAGTGAAGGTTAAAATCACTAAAGCAGGTTATCCTTATAATGAAGGACAGTTTGTACGTGTCATGGATGAACCTGATTTGAGTAGTCATGTCACTGCAATTTAAATAAGAAGAAGGCAGCCATGCGAGAGATTCGTGTGGCTTTTTTTACACTTTAAGCAAGTTTAACTTTGTTAAAGGATTAATGTATAAGAAATTTTTCGCCATAAGTACTTGGCGACAAGTCAAGTTTTTCTAACAGGAAGAGACTAGACATAGAATTTACTTTTGCTTCGTGCTATGATGAAGAGGTACGGACAACCAAACGATATCCAGAAAGGAAGAGCGTTATGGAAAACTTAGCAAAATATATTGATCATACCCAATTAAAGCCTGAAACATCAAAAGAAAAGATAGATCAAGTATGTCAGGAAGCTAAAGAATATGAATTTGCTTCTGTTTGTGTCAACCCATACTGGGTCAACTACTGTTATGAACAGTTAAAAGAAACTTCTGTCAAGGTATGTACGGTAATCGGTTTCCCTCTCGGAGCAAACACGAAAGAGATAAAAGCTTTTGAAACAAAGCAAGCTATCGAGAATGGTGCTGCGGAAGTGGATATGGTCATCAATGTCGGTGCCCTTAAATCAAAAGACTATGACACTGTACAAGCTGATATCGAAGCTGTTGTAAGAGAAGCAGAAGACAAAGCTCTAGTAAAAGTGATTATTGAAACTTCTTTACTTACTAAAGAAGAAAAAGTCCAGGCTTGTGAGCTGGCTGTTAAAGCTGGAGCTGACTATGTGAAGACTTCTACTGGTTTTTCCGGGGGAGGAGCCACTGTAGAAGACATTAAATTAATGCGTACCACTGTAGGACCGGAGCTTGGCGTAAAAGCTTCTGGCGGAGTACGTGATTTCGAATCTACAAAAGCAATGATTGATGCTGGTGCAACACGTATTGGTGCGAGCTCTGGTATTCAAATTATCAAAGGCGAGCAAGGAACTTCTGATTATTAAAATAGAAATTAAAACCAGCCATGCATAAGCAGGCTGGTTTATTTGTTGTGCAAACGTGTAAGCCACTTTTCAAATGGTTTCAGAAATGGATAGAAAAAGAAAATGGTCAAGGTATTGAATAGAACGGCCAAATGAGCTAATTGTCTGCCAGGGTCTGGTGTTAACCATTGCGACACTGTATCTAATAAGCTGAGAAACGGCAGAAAAAGCATGACACTGATCAGATTGTACCAAATATGACTGGATGCTACTACTCTGGCCTGTTTATCTAAAGCCACGCCTGCTATCGAGGCAGTAATGCATGTGCCGATATTTGTTCCGAGGATGACAGCGATAGCAGAAGACATAGAAATAGCTCCCTGATCCAGCAAGGAAAGTGTAACCCCAAACATTGCAGAAGAGGATTGAATTAACCCTGATCCGATAATTCCAAAAAATAGTGCTGATATCGTAGAACTATTTAGGGAAGAAACCCAATCTTCCGCTCCAGGAAGCACCATCATATCTGAAATAGAGCCGCCCAAGTTTTCTAATGCAAGAAAGATGACTGCTAGTCCAAAAAGAATAGTACCCCATGCGAAAGTCTTCTGGTGCTGAATGATGATCATTAAAACGCCTGCTATAAGTAAGGCAGCATAAGGAAGGTGGAGGGATAAACTAAGAATCTCTCCGGTAATCGTCGTACCAAGATTCGCCCCGAGCATGATACCAATAGCCTGTGTCACTTTCATATACTTAGTGGTAACAAGCCCCATTGCTAACACGATGACTACCGAACTGCTTTGAAGCACCCCTGTTGCTGCAAATCCTGTTAATATTGCAGTGAATGGATTATTTGAAAAATGTTGAATCCATTGCTTGGTCCGATGATAGGATAGTTGAAATAGGCCGATTTTCAAGCATTGAAGCCCGAATAAAAACATTAATAATAACACGGTTAGTTTTGAAATCAATTCCATAAGCATTTGACCACACCTCATAACACTATATGGACAAGGACGCAGAATAATGTGCAAAAATCTAATGTTCTATTCACTTAAAATGGCAAGAATGGAACAAATTCAACGAAATAAGTTGACCCAACTTAGGGGTTATAATATAATTATCAAAGGCATGCAAGGTAGAGATGCATGCAGAGAAGATACTTGCTTTATGCTTCGGAGGGAGGGAAATAGCATGTCAAAAACAACTCGCGTTCGTAAAAACGAGTCTCTTGAAGATGCTCTTCGTCGCTTCAAAAAGAGTGTATCCAAATCTGGAACGCTATCTGAATATCGTAAACGTGAACATTACGAAAAGCCTAGCGTACGCCGTAAGAAAAAGTCTGAGGCCGCTAGAAAGCGTAAGTGGTAAAAGAGGGTGTAGAGAGCTATGTCATTAGTTGAACGTCTCAATGAAGACATGAAACAAGCGATGCGGAATAAGGACAAAGAAAAATTGACTGTCATCCGTATGGTGAAGGCTTCCTTACAAAATGAAGCCATCAAGCTTGGTAGAGGCGAATTATCTGAAGAAGAAGAACTTACTGTTTTATCCCGAGAGGTAAAACAAAGGAAAGATTCCCTCCATGAATTTAAAGAAGCTGGACGCGAAGACCTTGTAGAAAAACTTAATCGTGAAATAGAGATTTTACAAGCATATATGCCGAAACAGCTTTCAGAAGAAGAACTTGAACAAGTTGTTCAAGATACGATTACAGAAGTAGGAGCTTCCTCTAAACAAGATATGGGGAAAGTTATGAGTGCTATCATGCCTAAAGTTAAAGGTAAGGCGGATGGTTCACAGGTGAACAAGCTCGTACTTAAACATTTGTCATGATCGTACGTGCATGATAAAAAAATCTCCCTTAAAACAGGGAGATTTTTTTATATATTTTTTATTTGAATGAAACTTAATTCAAAGGTGAAACGTATATATACCATGACTGTGTCAGGAAAGGAGTACCTAAATGAGACGAATTGCTCGTTATTTTATTTTGATGGTACTGCTGGTGGCCCTTTTGCCGATTATTGGTATGACGGGACATGAGATAAATGCAGAAGACGGGAAAGGGAAGCTTGTCTACATTATTCCCGTAGAGAATACGGTGGAAAGAGGGATGGAAGCATTTTTAAAGCGAGCCATTACAGAAGCTAAGGAAGCTGAAGCGGATCATGTTATCTTTGAAATTGCTACCCCTGGTGGCAGGGTTGATTCAGCTAATGCTATCGGAGAGCTATTCCAGGATTTAAAAATTCCCAATACTGCTTTTGTTACCACTCAGGCACTGTCAGCCGGCTCCTACATAGCCCTTAACTCTGATCAGATATACATGAAGCCCTCTGCCACAATGGGGGCTTCGGGAGTGATTACCTCAGATGGGAAGGCAGCGGATAAAAAAGCTCAATCTGCCTGGATTGCTGCAATGACTGCAGCAGCCGAATCCAATGGGAGGGACCCCATTTACGCAGAAGCAATGGCGGATCCATCAGTAGATCTCCCAGAGTATAACGCTCCAGAAGGGGAATTTCTTACATTGGGACCACGTGCAGCTGTAGAGGTAGGCTACGCGAAAGATGTAGTCAGCCACCGTACAGAACTGCTTAGCGAACTAGGGCTGTCAAAGGCGGAAATAGTGGAAACGAAACCTTCTTTAGCCGAAAACATCGCCAGCTTCTTGACCAATCCGGTGGTTGTTCCGATTCTTCTTTCAGTTGCAAGTCTGGGATTGATTGTTGAATTATACTCTCCTGGATTTGGAATACCTGGTACAATGGGGTTGCTCTCTCTGGTATTATTTTTCTATGGGCATATCATTGCCGGACTGGCAGGATATGAGGCGATCATTCTGCTTGTACTGGGAATCGTACTAGTGGTTGCTGAATTCTTTTTACCTGGAGGTATTGCAGGTGTGGCGGGGGCAGTGGCTATCGTGTCCTCATTGATGTTATCCGGAGCAGATACAGGTCATATGGCTATGAGCATCGGCATTGCAATCCTGGTAGCGATAGTCGCCTCTGTAATCTTATTCAAATATCTTGGATTGGAAAGGGGTTTTTTCCGGCACATCATACTTCAGGAAGCTACGACCACAGACAAAGGATTCGTCTCCTCTGTCAGCCGGTTAGAATTAATCGGTTTAGAGGGAGAAACGTTGACACCGCTGCGTCCTTCCGGCACTGCTGTGTTTGACGATGAAAGGTTGGATGTCGTATCGGAAGGGAGGTTTTTACAGGCAGGGCAGCCAGTAAAGATCATTAAAACAGAAGGTTCCCGCATTGTTGTGCGTGAATTAAATAAAGATAACTAAGGAGGAAAAAAGATGACGTTAAATGAACTAATGCCAATCATAATTATTGGGCTCATCATCATTGTGCTTGCTATCTTATTCACTTTCATTCCAGTCATGCTCTGGATCAGTGCATTGGCGGCAGGTGTACGTATCAGTATTTTCACACTTGTAGGAATGCGTTTGAGAAGGGTAATTCCATCTCGTGTCATTAATCCATTGATCAAGGCTCATAAAGCAGGTGTGAATGTAGACACCAATCAATTAGAGAGTCACTATTTAGCTGGCGGAAACGTAGACCGTGTAGTCAATGCCTTGATTGCTGCACAGCGTGCTAACATTGAACTAAGCTTTGAAAGATGTGCCGCTATTGATTTAGCAGGCCGTGATGTATTAGAAGCTGTACAAATGAGTGTCAATCCGAAAGTAATTGAAACACCATTCATTGCTGGTGTGGCTATGGATGGTATCGAAGTTAAAGCCAAGGCTCGTATTACCGTTCGGGCCAACATTGACCGTTTGGTCGGTGGTGCCGGTGAAGACACGGTCATTGCACGTGTTGGGGAAGGAATCGTCTCCACAATCGGTAGCTCTGAAAACCATAATAAAGTACTGGAAAATCCGGATCGTATTTCTCAAAATGTGTTATCAAAAGGATTGGATGCCGGTACTGCATTTGAAATATTATCCATAGATATTGCTGACATTGATATTGGTAAAAATATCGGAGCGATTCTGCAAACAGACCAGGCGGAAGCAGATAAGAATATTGCGCAGGCGAAAGCGGAAGAACGTCGTGCTATGGCAATTGCTCAAGAACAAGAGATGCGTGCCAGAGTACAAGAAATGCAGGCAAAAGTTGTTGAGGCAGAAGCTGAAGTACCTCAGGCACTTGCTGAAGCATTGCGATCCGGGAAGATGGGTGTCATGGACTACATGAATTACCGTAACATCAATGCGGATACAGACATGCGTGATACGTTAGGCAAACTTTCTAAAGAAGACCATGGAGAAGACGAAGAGAAATAATCATCTTCGTGGTATAAGGAGGATGAGTCCATGGGAAACTTCATTGATTTCATACTGAATAATATTTTCCTTGTAGCCGTTTTTATTGGAGGTATTATCAGCTGGTTAAATCGCATGAACGGGGAACAAGAGGAGGAGCGTCCTGCAAGGCAGCCCTCCTCGCCTGCACCACGTACTCCTTCAGGGCCAGTACGTCCCAAGACTGAGCGAGCAGAACAAGCCGAGCGAACACCAGGTAAGGCTGCAGGCGAAAGCAAAATGGAACGATATTATCAAGAGAAACAAAAGCATATCAAGGATATCTCAGCACGGGATATTGGTGATAAAGGCTCAGGTTCCTTTACGTATGAAACTCCGAACAGGAACATACATGACGCCTTGCCTGGGCAGATGGAAAGGACCAAACCGACGCAGTACAGTAAAAATGAAACAGCCCCGTCCCTTTCGATTAAGAGTAACCTGAATCGAAAGAAAATTGCTGAAAGTGTGATGATGGCTGAGATTTTAGGTCCGCCTCGTGCTCATAAACCACACCGGACATTCTCAAAACGAAATAATTATTAACAAGAACGCACGGATTGTAGTGATACAATCCGTGCGTTTTTCGTATATATAGAGGAGGGGGAGGTCGTTACATGAAAAAGTGGCAACAACAGATCCGTGGCTGGATGGCCAACTACTTGGAACTTCCTTCTGATGTCATGTTGGATTTGCCAAGGGTCACTACAATTGGAGACTTTCATGTATATATTGAAAACCACCAGGGTTTAGTGCATTTTTCAGAACAGGAGATCAGGCTGAAGTCAAGAAAAGGCTATATACGTCTGGTGGGTGAGGGATTTGTATTAAAGATGATGTTGTCGGAAGAGATTCTAGTCGAAGGTAAAATGCATTCGATCCTCTTTATGGATCAGTAACCAGCCCGTTCGAAGGAGGACCTCTATTATGAAACCCTTACAAGGAAAATTCATAAAAGGATACGTCACATTGATTATCCAAGGTACATATCCTGAACAATTCATAAATCTATGCGCAAAGGAAGGGGTGGTCATTTGGAATGCAAAAAAGCTATCTGACCACCAGCTTCAAGCTAATATCTACCTTGCTGACTTACCCGAGGTCAAACGAATCAGAAAGCGGACAAGGTTTAAAGTACGCTTGAAGCGTGGACAAGGACTCCCGTATATATGGAAAAGCTTTCTTGCTCAAAAACCATTATGGTTTGCTCTGATACTGACCGTGCTCCTGCTGGTGTTTGTATCCAATTTGGTTTGGTCTGTGCATATTGAAGGGCTGCCAAAAGAATTAGAGAAGAAAGTTGAAAAACAATTGCGCGAATATGGTGTCCAGCCTGGGGCGATATCTTTTCGATTAGAAGATAATGGTAAGCTCCAGCAAAAACTGCTGGATGATGTTCCAGAGTTGTTATGGATCGGTGTGGAAAAGAAGGGGACAGCCTATATCTTTCAGGGTGTCGAAAAAACATTAGTAGAAAAAGAAAATGCAATGCAGCCTGCTCATCTAGTTGCCGCAAAGAAAGGGATGATCCATTATATATATATCGCAAAAGGAAAACCGATGGTAGAAGTTAATGATTTCGTGGAAAAAGGTGAATTATTAGCTTCTGCCCAGCTGGATGAAAACGATGAGAAACTTATCCGTGCGGAAGGTGAAGTAATTGCAGAAACCTGGTATCGAGTCGAAGTATCAGCGAGTCAAACAGAAAAGATACAAACTGCCACAGGGGAATTTGAAAATAAATACCATATCAACATAGCTGGTTTTGAATTCCCCGTATGGGGATGGGGTAAAATAGACTATGAGGTCAAGAAAAAAGAAGAAGATTATCACCAGCTGAGCCTTTTTTCTAAATCGCTTCCGTTATATTGGAAAAAAACCACCATCTTTGAATTGAATCAATTACAGCATAAACGCTCGGAAAAAGAAGCTGCAGCGATAGCAATAGAGCAAGGAAAAAGGGACCTATTGAAAAAAATCCCAGAGGGTTCAAAAATTTTGGAAGAAAATATTTTGCACCAAAGTGTTGACAATGGTAAAGTAAAATTAATTCTATTTGTAAAAGTACATGAAGATATTGCAGTGATAAAGAATGTGAATCAAGGAGATTGAGTATGCAGGAAGACTTAAAAACGATTGACATACAACTAGATAATCCATCTGAAGCGTTAGCTTTATTTGGTACGGAAGATAGAAACCTGAAACAAATTGAAGAGCAGCTGCAAGTTTCCATCATATCCCGTGGAGAACATGTCAGTGCTTCTGGTCAAGGAGACAAGGCCAGGCTTGTAGAAGAAATATTGCTTTCCTTGCTGGCTTTAATTCGTAAAGGCCTGACGATAACAGAACGAGATGTCGTATATGCTGTCGAATTAGCCAAAAAAGGCAAGATCAATCAATTCGAGGCTTTATTTGAAGATGAAATCACCCGGAACGCCAAAGGTAAGTCCATCCGTGTCAAAACCTTGGGACAGCGCGGATATGTGTCAGCTATCCGTAATAATGATCTAGTGTTTGGCATTGGCCCGGCAGGTACCGGGAAAACTTATTTAGCGGTTGTCATGGCCGTGAATGCCCTGAAAAACGGGCAAGTGAAACGGATCATCCTGACTCGCCCTGCTGTGGAAGCTGGAGAAAGTCTTGGCTTTTTACCAGGTGATTTGAAAGAGAAGGTAGATCCATATCTTCGTCCTCTTTACGACTCTCTTCATGATGTATTAGGAACAGAACATACCGCACGTCTGATCGAGCGGGGCACCATCGAGATTGCACCACTGGCGTATATGCGGGGAAGAACATTGGATGATGCTTTTGCCATATTGGATGAAGCCCAAAATACAACTCCAGAGCAAATGAAAATGTTCTTGACCCGGCTTGGTTTTGGATCCAAAATGGTCATTACTGGTGATATCACTCAAGTGGATTTGCCGAAGGGTGTAAGATCCGGTCTGCGTGAGGCTGAGCTGCGCTTAAGGGATATTAAAGGTTCGTCGTTCATCCATCTTGATCAGACTGATGTCATTCGTCATCCATTAGTGCAACGGATAATAGACGCATATGAAAAGGATAAGAGTGAAGAAAAATAAGACCCGGTCCAAAGGGTCTTATTTTTAAATAAGCGGCTAGATCCTAGTGCTATTATTGGGATCCAATCCTTTAAAAGAAAACAGCTCAGGGAAGTGACGATGGTAAACTGTTTTTACCAAGGGTAGATGAGAATGATTTATATCTTACAACCATTTCAATAGAGGTTTAATTCGCATGGCAAAGCGGAACATGTTAAGGAACAGACCGATAAGAACAAGTCAATCGGACAGAATATGCAGTAAGAGATGAAAAAGCTCATCAAGGAGGCTGTACCAGTGATACAAATCGATTTCCACGACGAAACGAATACAGTAGATGAAGGTTATATCGATATGATTCAGCGGTTATTGAAGTTTGCAGCGGAAAAAGAAGAGGTACAAAATGAAGCGGAAATATCTGTGAATTTTGTGGATAATAAAGAAATACAAATTTTGAACCGGAATTACCGGCAGAAGGATACGCCTACGGATGTCATTTCGTTTGCTATGCAAGAAGAAGGCGAAGGAGAAATCCGGGTTATCGGGGAAGAAATACCGGTAGTACTCGGAGACATTGTGATTTCTGTTGATAAAGCAAAAGAGCAGGCGGAAGAATATCAGCATTCCCTAGAACGGGAATTAGGCTTCTTAGCTCTTCATGGTTTTCTTCATTTATTAGGATATGATCATTTGGAGGAAGAAGATGAGAAGAAAATGTTCCAAAAACAAGAGGATATTTTAAATGACTTCGGATTGGAACGGAAATAAAAAACGGGGAATCGGGTTTCGGTATGCATGGCGTGGGATAATTATAGTTGCAAAGACAGAAAGAAATATAAAAATCCACATAACAGCAGCCGTAATTGTGTTGATATTATCATGGCTATTGCATCTTTCTCCAGTAGAATGGACAGTTATATTGCTGATTATAGCGTTAGTATTGACCCTGGAGATGGTAAATACAAGTATCGAAAAAGCGATGGATCATTTAGCCCCTGATATCCATCCAGCTGTAGGTGCCATTAAAGACATCGCAGCTGGTGCAGTTCTGGTGGCTGCATTTTTTTCAGTCATCATTGGTTTGATTATTTTCCTTCCAAAAATAATGGCATTTCTATAGGCAGGCCATTTTATTAGAACTGTTTCAGGCCAGGGTAAAAAGATTGAAAGCTTTTGTCGAGTGCATGAATTTACAACTTTTCTATAGTAAAATAGTAAATACACACAGACCTCATTCACAAACGGAGGATACCACATGGACAATACATTCAAATCAGGGTTTATTGCGATCATAGGACGTCCTAATGTAGGGAAATCGACTTTTATGAATCGTGTGATAGGACAGAAGATTGCTATCATGAGCGATAAACCTCAAACGACTAGAAATAAAATACAAGGTGTCTGGACAGAAGATGATGCTCAAATTGTTTTTATTGATACACCTGGAATCCATAAGCCAAAACATAAGTTAGGGGATTTCATGGTGAAAGTTGCCGAGCAATCCTTAAATGAAGTGGACGCTATCATGTTTATGATCAATGCGGAAGAAGGTTATGGCCGCGGCGATCAATTCATCATTGATCGACTTGAAAAAGTAGATAAACCTGTGTTTCTCATCATCAATAAGATTGATAAGGTCCACCCTGATGATTTGCTTCCATTGATCGACCAGTACAGAGAAATGTATGATTTTGAAGAAATTATCCCTATTTCAGCTTTAGAAGGGAATAACGTCAGCCACTTATTAGAAGTGTTGAAAGCCCAGCTTCCTGAAGGACCACAATATTATCCGGAAGATCAAATCACAGACCACCCGGAAAGGTTCATCATAAGTGAAATGATTCGGGAAAAAGCATTACATTTGACAAGGGAGGAAGTCCCTCATTCTATTGCGGTAGTGATTGATGGAATCGAACATCGGGAGCAATCAGAAACCGTATATATTCAAGCTACTATTATCATTGAACGGCCCTCTCAAAAAGGAATCATAATTGGTAAACAAGGAAAAATGCTCAAAGAAATCGGGCAGCGCGCGAGAGAGGATATTGAGGCATTGTTAGGCACGAAAGTTTTTCTTGATTTGTGGGTGAAGGTCCAAAAAGATTGGCGAAATCGTCAGCTTCAGTTGAATGAGTATGGCTATCGGGACGATGAATATTAATTCATGGTAAATTTTAATATTCATGCTTTAAGCTGCTTGTAGCATCCTAAGAATGTCATGTTATTTTGTTTGAATAACTAACTTGAAAGGCGGTGTTTCTTGTGCTTGA
Source organism: Halobacillus sp. B23F22_5 (assembly GCF_043497085.1). Taxonomy (NCBI): domain Bacteria; kingdom Bacillati; phylum Bacillota; class Bacilli; order Caryophanales; family Bacillaceae; genus Halobacillus; species Halobacillus sp. B23F22_5. The sequence continues at coordinate 105,280 of NZ_JBIEKI010000002.1, forward strand.
CTTACCATGGAAAGTTTTCAGTCAAACAGGAAACATAGAAACCTACTTGCTCATGAAAGAGATGGAAAAACAAGCACCTCAGGAAGAGGAATCACAGGAACAAGAGACAGTTTCTGGGCATGAAACTAATTTTTAGAACCAGAAAAGGTGAAAGCTTTGCTTGAAAAAATTGAAGGAATTGTTCTCCGAACAAAAGACTATGGCGAAACGCATAAAATTGTAACAATTTTTTCGCGGGAAAAAGGAAAATTCGCTGTCATGGCCAAAGGCGCAAAAAAGCCAAAAAGCAGAATGAGTTCAATTACCCAACCGTTTATTCACGGCCATTATTTGGTACAAACGGGGCGAAACCTTGGTTCTCTTAGCCAGGGAGAAGTAATTTCCTCGCTAAGAGGAGTTCGTGAAGATATTATCAAAACAGCTTATGCTGCTTATGTAGCAGAAATGACAGATAAAATGTTGGAAGAAAAACAGCCCGATCCATTTTTATTTCAACAATTCCTTCAAACATTGGTTTGGATAACAGAAGACAAAGATCCGGAAATTCTAACATTGATGTATGAACTGAAGTTATATAAGAAAGCAGGTTTTGCTCCACAACTGGATGCTTGTGTGAATTGCGGCAATGAAAATGGCCCCTTCTCCTTTTCTATAAAAGAAGGGGGCTTTTTATGTTTCCGTTGCAAGCATTTGGATCCAGAAGCCTATGGTTTGACTGAAAATATGGCTAAGTTGCTCCGGTTGTTTCTCCATATGGATGCCGCCCGCCTTGGAAATATATCAATAAAAGAAGAAAACAAAAAGAAATTAAGGCAGTTAATGGATGCTTACTATGACTATTACGGTGGATATTTCATTAAATCAAAAAAGTTTTTAAATCAGCTGGACCTTTTCAGGCCTGAAGATTGACAAATCATCTAACTTTCAAGTATGATGCTAATACCAATTAAACTTGTGCGTAGAAGGAAAGTAGTACCTATTCCCCTCGACTGAAGCGAACCTGTGATAGTGGGAGACAGGTGTTGAAGAAATAGGGAAGGCATTCCGGAGCAGCTTCTTCAAAGCGGCTTTCTTAACAGTAGAAAGCAAATAGGGTGGAACCGCGGGAAAACCTCGTCCCTATGTCATGAAAGTGGCATAGCGACGAGGTTTTTTTATGGACAAATTAAATACTTTCAATCGTGGAGGGATGATAACATGGATATTCAAAATATGATACTGACATTACAAAAACATTGGTCGGATCAAGGCTGTTTATTAATGCAAGCTTATGATGTAGAGAAGGGTGCCGGAACCATGTCACCAATGACGCTGCTCCGCAGTCTTGGACCGGAGCCGTGGAATGTTGCTTATGTAGAGCCTTCAAGAAGGCCAGCAGACGGAAGATATGGGGAAAACCCTAATCGTCTCTATCAGCACCATCAATTCCAGGTGATTATGAAGCCGTCGCCTGACAATATTCAGGAATTATACTTAGAATCATTGAAAGCACTAGGGATTGATCCATTGAAGCATGACATACGGTTTGTGGAAGATAACTGGGAGAACCCTACCCTGGGTGCTGCGGGATTAGGATGGGAAGTATGGCTCGACGGGATGGAGATTACCCAGTTCACCTACTTCCAGCAGATTGGCGGGCTTGAAGCGAAGCCGGTGGCTGCAGAAATCACTTACGGGCTGGAGCGTTTAGCTTCTTATATCCAGGATAAAGAAAATGTTTTTGAACTGGAATGGACCGATGGTGTCACAGTAGGAGATATTTTCTCTCAGCCTGAATATGAGCATTCTAAATATACATTTGAATCCTCTGACAGCGATATGCTGTTTGATTTATTCAGTATTTATGAAAAAGAAGCTGGCCGAGCGATGGAACTTGGCCTTGTATTTCCAGCGTATGATTATGTATTGAAATGTTCTCACACCTTCAACTTACTAGATGCAAAGGGTGTGATTTCTGTGACAGAGCGGACTGGTTATATATCGCGAGTCAGAAATTTAGCTCGAAAAATTGCAAAAACCTATGTAGATGAACGGGAACGTTTAGGATTCCCAATGCTGAAAGATAGGGAGGAAGCGTCCAATGAGTAAAACAGTTTTATTTGAAATCGGATTAGAAGAACTTCCAGCTCGGTTTATCGACGATGCTCTTGTACAGTTAGAAGAAAAAGCGAAACAATGGCTGGACGATTTGCGTCTTCCTTACGAAACCATTGCTACCATGGCTACACCACGCCGCCTGACCGTTAAAATCGAAGGTCTTGACGAAAAACAGCCAGATATCGAAGAAGTAGCAAAAGGTCCAGCAAAAAAAATCGCTCTGGACGAAGAGGGGAATTGGACGAAGGCCGCTATCGGGTTTACAAAAGGGCAAGGTAAAAGCGTCGAAGACATTTATTTCAAAGAAATCAAAGGGACTGAATATGTGCATATCAACAAGTTCATTGAAGGGGAAGCGACAAAAAATCTGATTGATCAATTCAAAGATGTAATCCTTTCTCTGAATTTTCCTAAAAACATGCGGTGGGGAGACAAGCAGCTTCGATATGCCCGACCGATTCGTTGGCTCGTTGCTCTTTATGGTAACGAAGTAATACCGTTTTCCATTGAAGGTGTACAAACAGGCAATACTACGTTCGGACATCGGTTTTTAGGAAAACAGGTTGTCATTGACGATGCAGAGAACTATGAAAATATTATGAAAGATCAGTTTGTCATAGCTGACGTCATGCTTCGTAAGGAAATGATTGCGGCACAAATTGAAAAGTTAGCTCAAGATAAAGAATGGAATATCCTAGTGGATGAAGAGTTATTAAACGAGGTTACGCACCTTGTGGAATACCCGACCGTTTTTTACGGGGCTTATAGTGAAGACTTTCTTGTGGTTCCAGAAGAAGCATTGATCACCTCTATGAAAGAACACCAACGTTATTTCCCTGTCCGTTCCCAGGAAGGGGAGCTGCTTCCTTATTTCGTAGCAGTTAGAAACGGGAATGAAAACCATTTGGACAATGTGGCCCGAGGTAATGAAAAGGTGTTGAAGGCAAGGCTGGCTGATGCCCGCTTCTTTTATGAAGAGGATCAGAAAATCACTATCGAGGAGAGTCTGGAAAAGTTATCACGAATGGTCTTTCAGGAAGACTTAGGTACTATTGCAGATAAGGTGAAGCGCACGGTGAAACTGTCCGATGCTGTCAGTGACCATCTACAGCTGGATAAGAATTCAAAGCAACAGGTAACCCGTACTGCAGAAATATGTAAATTTGATTTGGTCACTCATATGGTGGATGAGTTTCCAGAACTCCAGGGAATCATGGGGGAGAAGTATGCCAGGATCTTCGGAGAAGATGATGCAGTCGCTCAGGCGATTAATGAACATTATATGCCACGTCAAGCTAACGGAACCCTGCCTGAAACAGTTGCTGGGACAATTGTAAGTATAGCAGATAAGCTGGATACAATTGTTGGCTGTTTTTCCATCGGTATCATTCCATCTGGCTCTCAAGATCCCTATGGATTAAGAAGATCAGCAATCGGTATTCTCCAAATGCTTGACAAGCAAGCCTGGAATATTCGCCTGGAAACTTTAGTAGATACAGCGCTCAGCATGTATGTCGAACTTGGTTTGACAAACCGGTCAGAAGAAGAAGTAGCTGAGGCTCTAACGGAATTCTTCCATATTAGAGCAAGTTACCTGTTGCGGGAAGAAGGTGTAGCACCTGATATAGTCGAAGCTGTGTTGGCGAACGGAATTCAGCATGTACCATTTACAAAGGAAAAAGCAAAGCTGTTGGCATCAAAACGTAATGACGAAAGCTTCAAATCAACACACGAAGCCTTAGGCCGTGTCTTGAATTTGGCAAAAAAGACAAATGCAGAAGAAGTAGACAAAAATCTCTTTGAAAATGACACGGAACATGATTTATATAATACGTACCAAAAAATAAGCAGAGTGTATAAGGATGCGTTGAGTAAACACGATGCTGTCAAGGCTTTGGAAGCATTAGGTGACCTTGCAGAGCCAATCCATGCTTTCTTTGACAATACCATGGTTATGGCAGAAGATGAACGGCTGAAAGAAAACCGCTTAGGTTTATTAAACCTGATAGCGAGAGAAGTATATGCCTTTGCAGACTTGAATGCAGTGCAATGGAAACAGCAGTATTAAGCCTCCTTCTTTTACCCGCTTATAAAAATGAGCTATAATAGTTAAATAGTATGTCACAGTCAGTGATCAGGGTGGTGAAAGTATGGAACTTTCCAGCAGACAAGAACAGATTATCGAAATCGTGAAAGAGAACGGACCGATAACAGGTGAAAATATAGCAGACCAATTGCAATTGACGAGAGCAACACTAAGACCGGATCTCGCTATTCTGACAATGGCCGGATTTTTGGATGCACGTCCAAGAGTGGGTTATTTCTTCACAGGAAAAACCGGTTCAGAGTTATTGACGGAGAAGCTGAAAAAATTCAAGGTGCAGGAATATCAGTCAATACCGATTGTTGTAGAGGAAGATGTATCTGTTTATGATGCTATCTGTACAATGTTTCTTGAGGATGTCGGCACGTTGTTTGTCGTCGATAATAAATCCTTGCTATTAGGAGTTTTGTCTCGTAAAGACTTATTGCGAGCAAGTATAGGGAACCAGGATTTGAACTCTATTCCTGTCCATATCATTATGACACGGATGCCGAACATAACGGTGTGCAGGAAAGATGACTTATTACTCGACGCTGCACAAAAGCTTATTGATAAGCAGATTGATGGATTGCCAATCGTTAAAGATGTTGATGAAGGGCTTGAAGTGACAGGACGAATTACAAAAACAAATATGACGAAAGCATTAGTTGAACTAGGGCGCGACGAACATTTATAAGCATTCCGCTCTGACTAATAGGAGGGATTGGGATGGAGAAGCCATTGATATTTGTAATATCTGATTCTGTAGGTGAAACAGCAGAATTGGTTGTAAAGGCAGCACTAAGTCAGTTTGATGACGGCCCTTATGAAATTCAGCGTATTCCTTATGTTGAGGATGAGGGCACTATAAATGAAGCGGTATTGCAGGCAAAAGGAAAAAATGCAATGATCGGTTTTACGCTGGTAATCCCTGAACTAAGAGAGCACCTTTTGAAAAAGGCTAAAGAATACGAATTAGAATGTATCGATATCATGGGACCGATGATGGACAGTATGCAACGTTTCTTCAAAACAAAACCACGAATGGAGCCTGGACTTGTTCATAAGCTTGACGAGGATTATTTCAAAAGGGTGGAAGCAATCGAATTTGCCGTTAGGTATGATGATGGCAGAGATCCAAGAGGCATTTCCCGTGCAGACATCGTTCTCATCGGAGTATCACGCACGTCGAAAACTCCATTGTCCCAGTACCTGGCTCATAAAAGGCTGAAGGTGGCGAATGTGCCGATTGTTCCGGAAGTTGAGCCTCCTGAAGAGTTGTTTCATGTAGACAAGAAGAAGTGCATCGGGTTGAAGATAAGTCCTGAAAAACTGAACGATATCCGTAAGGAACGTTTGAAAGCTTTAGGATTAGGAGACCAGGCGAGTTATGCCAATATGGAGAGAATCAAACAAGAGCTTAATCATTTTAATGAAGTTGTAGATCGTATCGGCTGTGATGTGATTGATGTTTCCCATAAAGCCGTAGAAGAAACTGCAAATGTCATTATGAACAAATTAAGGAATGAACGTCAATCTTAGTAATAACTTAGTAATGAACAAAGAAAAATCGCGCCAAATTGGTAGAGGGCGCGATTTTTCCGTGAAAAAATAAAAAAAAGATAAAAAAATAAAAAAAAACTATAGCAATTACCAAATGTATGTATTATAATGTGTTTTTGTGTAAAAATGTATGGTAGCTAAACTATCGTTGTTATAGAAACAATTCTGAAAAATAAAACATTGAAGAAATAGGAGGATTTTGCGAGCCACTGTAGAATCTATGATAATGTTGCAAAATAGACCTGCTTTATATGTTGATGCCGATAGCTGTCCTGTCAAAGAGGAGATAGATCGAGTTTGCATAAAACATTCTATTGTACCTCGATATGTTGCCACTATAAACCATTATAGCCCTAACTCGGAATACGGTGACTGGAAAATCATCGATGACGCGGATCAGGCTGTAGATCTTTTTATTCTTAACAGGGTGAAAAAAGGAGATATAGTGATAACTCAAGATTTGTCATTTGCAGTGTTGTTGACCTCAAGAGGTGTTTACACAATAACCCCACGAGGTAAACTGATTGAAGAGGCGGATGCAGATGAAATCATGTTACGGAAACATTTAAGACAGAAGACTCAAAAGAGGGGCAATCGCATTAAAGGCCCACCGCCTCTACTTGAGCAGGACCGCCTAAACTTCCAGGATAAACTGGATGATTTTTTGTCGAAACATGAAGGTATTCTTTAATGAATATCGAATAAATCATAAAATACGGTGATAGTGATGGCTGGACATCTTCCAGAAGAAACCATAGATGAAATACGAAAATCCAATGATATCGTTGATGTCGTTGGTGAATATGTACAACTGAAGAAGCAGGGAAGGAATTATTTTGGGCTTTGTCCTTTCCATGGGGAAAACACCCCATCTTTTTCTGTTTCTCCAGATAAACAGATTTTCCACTGTTTCGGATGTGGTAAAGGCGGCAATGCTATCACATTCTTGATGGAGCTTGAAGGGTATGAATTTCTACAAGCTGTCAAACACCTCGCTGATAAAGGTGGTTATCAACTTCCTGACGAGGTAACTCTTAATCAGGAAGTGAGCTCACCCAGAAACGAGGAAGCTCAAAAAATCCTCGAAGCGCATCAATGGTTGAGTAAACTTTATCATCACCTGTTGAAACATACCAAAGAAGGTAAAGAAGGACTTGAGTATCTGCTGAGCAGGGGATTTACAGAGGAGATGATTGATCATTTCCATTTGGGTTATGCCCCGAATTCAAAAGACTTTGTCGTTCGTTTTCTTGAAAAGAAAGGGTATCATCCTCAATTAATGGTGAAAGCTGGGTTATTAAGTTCGAATGAATCAGGTGACTACAGCGATCGTTTCAGAGGCAGGGTTATTTTTCCAATACGCAACCATCTGGGAAAGACGGTGGCTTTTGGCGGTCGAGCTATACACGACCAGGAACCTAAGTATCTTAACAGCCCTGAAACAGAGCTTTTTCATAAAGGAAGACTGCTATACAACTTTGACTTGGCAAGAAGCGCTATCCGCAAACAAGGTTCCATCATACTGTTTGAAGGATACGTAGACGTTATCTCTGCTTATCAGGCAGGTGTTCATAATGGAGTGGGCACATTAGGAACTTCCATTACGGAACATCAGGCAAACCTGATTCGAAGATATGTAGAAGAAGCTATCATTTGTTACGATGGCGATCGGCCGGGTATAGAGGCATCTCTGAAAGCTGCCCGCCTACTAAGAAAAGCCGGCTGTACTGTTAAACTTGCCCGTCTTCCGGATGGAATGGATCCGGATGATTATATAAAAGTTAACGGGGCTGAAAAGTTCCAAAGAGAAGTTCTAGGAGCAAGCGATACCTATTTGGCCTTTATTATGAGACATCTCAGGAAAGAATATAATCTCAATTTAGAAGGGGATCGCATTGCTTATGTAGAAAGAGTAGTTAAGGAAGTTGCCACACTCGATCATGCAATTGAGAGAGAACACTATCTGAAGGAACTTGCCAATGAATTTGAATTGTCCTTAGAGACGCTTAAGCAGGAAGTATCAGAGTACCGGAGAAGAAGCGGATCCCCTGCAAAAGAGACAAAAAGAAAAAGACAATCCAATGTCAGTTCTGAACGCATTATGGAAAACAGACTGTTGCCTGCTTTCCATAATGCAGAAAGGGCACTGATTGCATATATGTTAAAAAACCCCCAGGTCGCTGATAAAGTACAGGCCGAATTAGGGGGAGGGTTCAATATCAGTGAACATCAGGTTATTGTTACTTATCTTTATGCATATTTTGAAGAAGGCAATGAACCGGATGTTAGTCATTTTGTTGAAAGATTACCAGAACCCGACCTGAAAAATTTAGTGGTTAAGCTTGCGATGATGCCTGTTCATAGTGAAATTTCCGAACGGGAAATCAATGATTATATTCGTTTGATACGCGCGGAACAAAGTGACAAAATGGATATCAAATCATTGGAAGAACAACAAAAACAGGCAGAGCAGCAAAATGATCCGATCAAGGCAGCTGAAATTGCCATGAAAATAATACAGATGAGAAGACAACTGAGAAGTTCGCAGTAAAAGATTTGTGATTTGTTGGAAGGAGGGGGACTTATGGCAGATAAGCCATTACGTTCTAAAGAAGCTGAAAATGAACTTACGCTGGACCAGGCAAAAGAACAATTGCTCGAAATAGGGAAAAAGCGTGGAGTTTTAGCATACGAAGAAGTTGCAGAACGTCTATCCAGTTTTGAACTGGAGTCTGAACAAATGGACGAATTTTATGAGTACCTGAATGAACAGGGTGTTGAGGTGATCGGTAACTCGGAAGAGGATCCGAACATGCAGCAGTTAAACAAGGAAGAAGAATTCGACCTGAACGATTTAAGCGTACCTCCTGGTGTCAAAATTAATGATCCAGTTCGTATGTACTTGAAAGAAATTGGGCGAGTAAATCTTTTGGCAGCAAAAGATGAAATTGATCTTGCTCAACGGATTGAAGAAGGCGATGAAGAAGCTAAGCGTGAACTGGCAGAGGCCAACTTACGTCTGGTGGTAAGTATCGCTAAACGTTATGTCGGCAGAGGCATGTTATTCCTCGACTTGATTCAGGAAGGTAATATGGGTCTAATCAAAGCCGTTGAAAAGTTTGATTACCGTAAAGGATACAAATTCAGCACCTATGCGACATGGTGGATCAGACAGGCGATCACACGAGCGATTGCTGACCAGGCACGTACGATTCGTATACCTGTCCACATGGTCGAAACGATCAATAAATTAATCCGCGTACAGCGACAGTTGCTGCAAGACTTTGGACGTGAACCTACTCCAGAAGAAATCGGCGAGGAAATGGAGCTTTCCCCTGACAAAGTAAGAGAGATATTGAAAATAGCGCAGGAGCCAGTCTCTTTAGAAACACCAATCGGGGAAGAGGATGATTCCCATCTTGGCGATTTCATTGAAGATCAGGAAGCAACCTCTCCTTCTGATCATGCAGCTTATGAGCTATTGAAAGAACAATTAGAAGATGTACTCGATACGTTAACAGATCGGGAAGAAAACGTTCTTCGCTTACGGTTCGGTTTAGATGACGGACGTACACGTACCCTCGAAGAGGTAGGTAAAGTGTTTGGCGTCACCCGCGAACGGATTCGTCAGATTGAAGCGAAAGCTTTAAGAAAACTGCGTCACCCTAGTAGAAGTAAACGATTAAAAGATTTCTTAGAATAGAATGTGACTCTTATGACCAGGAGCTAACCATTTTGTTCCTGGTCTATTTTACTGTTAATGGTGCTCCGGGGTGGTTATGATGACGAAAAATCGCACAGAAATCATCATTCAAGAAATCCAGTATTGGAAAACTAATCGCTTGCTGCCTGAATCCTATTGTGATTATTTGCTTGCTCTTTATACGAAAGGCGATGGGGTTAAAAATCCCATATCTATTTGGAAACAGATGTTTTTATATTTAAGATTGGCAGTAATATCTTTGTTGCTTCCAATCTCATTTCTTGTCATTTATTTTACTGAAACGGCTTTCATAATGCAAACAGTCATTTTGTCGATATTTGTAATTGGCGCTGGTTTAAGCGCAGTATTCCTACATAATAAACAGTCGATTGATTTTTACATTACTTCAATAGTTCATTTGTTATTTTTATTACTATGGAACCTTCATTTGTTATCGCTCTGGCAGACTGCAGTTTGGGCAGTGGTTTCCGTTGTGGTTATTCATTGTCTTTTCTGGTATTGGCTGGGGAAGCGGTGGGAGGTCCGTTTATTGAAATTTACAGGCTTACTAGGGTCAGTTTTTGCCCTTTTAACCATGTTTTTAAACTTTTAATTGGATAGCTCTTTCCTAAAGAAGAATTTTCAAGTAAAATAAATATAGTTTGTATTTTAGAGAAAGATATATATGGGACTACATAAGGAGGAAATGAACACATGAAAAGAAATCCAGTTATCCCATTCGCAATGATTGCTGTTATAGGGATCTTAACAATGTTCATCATTTCTTGGGTCGGGGTCGGCCAAAATGAAGCAATTAAGAATGAAGGGGAAAATGGAGGGGAGAAGCAGGAAGAGGCAAGCGCAAACCCTGAAGATATTTTCCAAAACAACTGTGCCAGCTGTCATGGAGCTGATCTTTCTGGTGGAAATGGTCCATCATTGCAGACGGTAGGCAGCAAGTATTCTAAAGAAGAGATACAAGATATCATCAAAAATGGTAAAGGACAAGCTATGCCGGCAGGTCTTATCCCAGCTGAGGAAGCGTCGGTTGTGGCAGAATGGCTGGCAGAAAAGAAATAATGTGATAAAAAGAGAGCTTTCTGGAAATTTCAGAAGGCTTTTCTTTTTGTACTCTAAGAGATCATAACTTTGTTAATGATAAAATTATAAATAACACTAAGTGTGTCGCCATAATTACTTGATGATAAGCCAAGTTTTTCTAAAAAATATGTTTAGTTTGAGAGAAAAGAGGAAGTCAAATGAATGAAAAGGTATTATCCAGACGTCTGCAGGTGGTAGCTTCCTATCTCCCTCGTGGAGCGAATTTTGCAGATATCGGCTCAGATCATGCTTACCTTCCTTGTTATGTTTGCCTTCAGGATCCAACCGCGACGGCAATAGCAGGAGAACTGAATGAAGGCCCATTTCAAAGTGCTCGAAAGGAAGTGGAAAGCAATGATTTGTCTGCCCGGATTGAAGTCCGCAAAGGAGATGGTCTTTCAGTACTCTCTAATGATGAAGTGGACCAGATAGTCATAGCAGGAATGGGTGGCACGTTGATCACAAATATCCTGGAGGAAGGAAAAGAGAAATTAGGTCGTACTTCACGAATTATCGTTCAGCCGAATGTAGATGCCAAATCACTGCGTAAATGGTTCTTTAACTACAATTATAAAATAACAGCTGAAGAAATAATCGAAGAAGCAGGGCACATTTATGAAGTCATTGTAGCTGAAAAAAATGATACTGGAAAGAAATTGCATTATTCAGAAAGAGAAATTTTATTCGGTCCATATTTAATGAATGAAAAATCTCCCGTATTTAAGAAGAAATGGATCGAGGAAAAAACAAAAAGAGAGTATGTGAAAAAAGAAATACAAAAGGCAGCCAATACTGATAACGATAAGATCGCTGCACTGGAATTAGAAATTTTATGGATCGAGGAGGTTTTGAAGGATGACTGAGACAATAACTGGAAATGAAGTTATTCGAGTTTTTGAACAAATGTCACCGAAGCATTTAGCTTTCGATTGGGATAAGGTAGGTTTACAAATAGGAACGTTGAATAAGCCGGTAAAAAATATCATGGTTACATTAGATGTATTGGAAAATGTAGTAGATGAGGCTGTGGAGAAACAAGTAGACTTGATTATTTCTCACCATCCCGTCATTTTTAAGCCGTTGAACCAAATAAATCCAGACACACCAAAAGGCCGTGTCATCCAAAAGCTGATCAAGCATGAAATTACCGTATATGCGGCACACACCAACCTTGATATAGCAGAGGGCGGTGTCAACGATGCGTTAGCACAGGCTTTAGAGTTGTCGGAAACAAAACCGCTTCTTGAAACCGGGAAGGATAAGTTAGTCAAGCTCATTGTATTCGTACCTGAAGATCATGCTGAGCAATTGAGACATGCGATGCATGATGCAGGAGCCGGACATATAGGTGATTACAGTAATGTTTCGTTCAGCATGCCAGGAAAAGGAAGGTTTATGCCGACAGAAGACGCAGATCCATTCTTAGGTAAAAGTGGAGAGATGGAAATCGTTGATGAACAAAGAGTCGAGTTCCTATTGCCACACTCCAAACTATCAAATGTGTTAAAAGCCATGCAGGAAGCCCATCCTTATGAAGAAGTAGCATACGATGTCTATACATTGCAAAACGAAGGCGACTCCTATGGTATTGGCAGAATCGGTACATTAAATGAGGAAATGACGTTAAGGAGCTTCTGTGGGCATATTAAGAAGAACTTGGATGTACCAAACCTTCGGGTAATTGGGGACTTAGAAGAGTCGGTACAAACGGTTGCCATTTTAGGGGGAAGCGGGGAAAAGTATATTTATGATGCTAAGCGTCAAGGAGCAGATGTATATCTGACAGGAGATATGACCTTTCATCCCGCTCAAGAGGCCGAGGAGATTGGATTAAAGGTAGTAGATCCAGGCCACCATGTAGAAAAAGTGATGAAAATAGCTGTGAAAACTTATTTAGATGAAAAGCTCAATCAAAAAGAAGACAAGTTGAACGTATATATTTCTGAAGCGAATACCGAACCATTCAAATTTATATAAGGAAAAGGCTGCCCTTATTGGAGGCCACTGAAAAAATCCTTTCTAATCTAAAAGAGCTATTAAAGTTTGTTGTTGATTCTCACGAATCGCTTGTCGGTGGATGCTTGCCGCGGGCACGGACTCAGCTAACTTGGTCAAGAAGATCACTTGACCAAGTGGATCTTCGGCTCGCGCTGTTCCCGCAGGCGTCTCCACCGAACGCTCATCGTGTAAGCAACAGAGGTAAAACGAAAAAGAGTGATTTTCTTTGATTTATAAAAGAAAGTCACTCTTTTTTCTTGTACAATGAAAGCAATACATAAAAGTGAGGATTCGATGTTAGACCGTCAATTATCCATGCATTTGAGTCAGTGCGATGGCGATTTTCACGGTTAATGTGAAACGAATCGTTAAACTAATGAAGGAATAGAGGGTACAAACCACTTGAAATTAGACGAAAAGCGGTCTGTATGGAAATTAAATTCCACACAGACCGCTTTTTTAAAAACTAGTTAGGCGCTTGTGCTTTTGGGCATCACTTACGCTTTTTTCTTAGTTTTGACTTTGGGTAAAATCTTCTTTTGTTCTACCTTAGATTCTCTGATCCAAGTGTTTTCATCAGACTCGTCATATTGCTCAATGAACTTTATTACTTCTTTTGTGATTGGTGTTGGAGTAGAAGCACCCGCAGTTACAGCTACTTTTTCGACTCCTTGCAGCCATTCTAATTGAATTTCGGTAACATCAGCAATACGATAAGCCTCAGTACCTGCAATTTCTTTAGAAACTTGTGCCAAACGATTGGAGTTGTTGCTCCGTGGGTCACCGACCACCAGGGTTAGGTCAGCATCTTTTGCCTGTTCGGATACTGCTTCCTGGCGAACCTGAGTCGCCATGCATATTTCCTGATGAAGCTCAACGTGCGGATATTTTTCTTTAATTTTTTCCATGACATCATAAACATCCCACTGACTCATGGTAGTTTGATTAGTAACCAATAATTTATCATGTTCAACATCCAATTGCTCGACATCCTCTTCGGTCTGGACGAGGTGTACTTTTCCTGGTGCTACACCTACTGCGCCCTCAGGCTCAGGGTGGCCTTTTTTACCAATATAAATGACTTCATATCCTTCAGCCACACGATCTCTGATCAAATTGTGTGTGTTAGTTACGTCAGGGCAGGTGGCATCCAGGACGGTCAATCCTTTTTCTTTGGCGCGTTCTTTCACTTCTGGTGAAACGCCATGGGCAGTGAAAATCACTGTACCATCATTAATGCCTTCTAATATATCTAAACGATTTTTACCATCCAGTGTAATGATTCCTTGATCTTTAAAAGCTTCGGTTACATGTGTGTTATGCACAATCATACCTAGAATATATATCGGACGTGGTAAATTGGGGTCCTTAGACGCGTTTTGGGCGATTACCATGGCATCGACCACCCCATAGCAATAACCGCGCGGTGCTATTTTAATTACTTCCATGCTTGTTGGTTCCCCCTCTGAAAATAAAAATAAATCATCTTTCTTGCATGCATCAATTTCATTATAAAGGGAAAAGTGGAAGATGACAAAGAAGAGCTGTTTATAAGCGTGCAATTGTTGCTTGTGTCTACTATAATGAGGAAGGAAGTTTTTTTACCTGCAAAGTTCAGGGTCACTCTGAACTTGTCTATAAAAAGGAGTAATTATATGAAAAATCATGAGTTCAATCAGTTCGCTATCCATCCAGTAGTCAGTGATATTATTTCTAAATATGGATTTATCGAGCCGACTCCCATTCAGCAACAGGTTATACCAGCGGCTTTAAGAGGAGAGAGCATAATCGGCCAGTCCCATACGGGATCGGGAAAAACACATTCTTATTTGCTGCCGTTGATAAATGATTTAGACGAAACAAAAAATCATGTTCAATTTGTCATAACAGCTCCAACACGGGAGCTTGCTATCCAAATATATGATGAAGTGCGTAAAAGCATCCATTTTGCTGAAAAAGACCATCGCTGGAGAGCGAAGCTGCTTATCGGAGGGACAGATAAGCAGAAAACAGTGGAAAAATTGAAAGAACCGCCACATATTGTTGTGGGAACTCCCGGACGTATCCTGGATTTAGTGAAGGACGAAGCGCTTGATTTGCACCAGGCGAACGCTTTTGTATTGGATGAAGCTGATTTGATGCTTGATTTAGGTTTTATCGACGATGTCGATCAAATACTTATTCGAATGAAACCTGAAGTACAACTATTGGTATTTTCAGCAACTATACCTGAACGACTTCAGCCATTTTTGAAAAAATATCTCGCTAATCCGACTTATATTCATATTCAGGATGAAACACCTTCACCTGCTTTAATGGAGCATCGACTGATTCCGTTACGTCATCGCTCTCCTTCCGAAATGATCATAAATATTTCTAAAGTGATTCAGCCGTATTTGGCAATTATTTTCACCAATGGAAAAGAGCATGCAGATAGTCTTGCAGGAGAATTGCAAGAAAAAGGGTTGGAAGTCGGGGTCATTCACGGGGGACTATCTCCCCGGGAACGAAAACGGATGTTGAAAGAATTACAAAGCTTACGCTACCAATATATTGTTGCAACTGACCTTGCTTCGCGTGGAATAGATATTCAAGGGGTCAGCCATGTCATTAATGCGCAGATGCCAAAGGAAGAAGAGTTTTATATCCACCGTGTTGGTCGAACGGCTCGTGCCGGTCTGGAGGGTACGGCAATCAACCTATTTAACGATTACGACCTTCCATTGGTCCAGCGTTTAGAGAAGAAAGGTATTTCATTCGATTATTATGATATCCGTAATGGAGAATGGAAAGAAGTAAAACCTTACAACGAACGGCAAAAACGTGAAAAAACAAAAGAATCAACCGTTGAAAAGCAGGCATGGAATATGGTGAAAAAACCGAAAAAAGTAAAGCCTGGATATAAAAAGAAAATGAAGCAACAAGCGGAAAAGAACATGAAAAAATTAAAGAGAAATAATTTTAAGAAGAAATAATATCGATGACAGAGGTGTAGTGTTATGGTGAAGATTGGTTCACACGTTTCAATGAAGGGGAAAAAGATGTTGTTAGGAGCAAGTGAAGAGGCAGCATCCTACGGTTCAAACACTTTTATGATTTATACCGGTGCTCCACAAAATACACGCAGAAGACCGATAGAAGAATTAAATATCGAAGCTGGCCTGGAACATATGGAAGCACATGAAATTGGCGACATTGTTGTTCACGCTCCATACATTATCAATGTAGGCAATACGACAAAGCCGGAAACGTTTCAACTAGGTGTCGACTTTTTAAGAAATGAAATCCTCAGGACAGAAGCCATCGGTGCTGAACAGATTGTATTGCACCCGGGCTCTCATGTGGGTGCAGGAGCAGACCAGGGGATAGACAAGATCATTTCTGGTTTAAATGAAGTGCTGCATAAAGACCAAAAAGCCCAGATTGCTTTAGAAACAATGGCAGGTAAAGGCTCGGAATGCGGCCGGACCTTTGAAGAATTAGCTAAGATCATCGATGGCGTAGAAATGAATGACAAATTATCCATTTGTCTCGATACTTGTCACATTCATGATGCCGGTTATGATGTCGTCAATGATTTCGATGGTGTCCTTGAAGAGTTTGATAAGATTATCGGATTGGATCGCCTGAAAGTTATTCATGTTAACGATAGTAAAAATGAACGCGGCGCAGCCAAAGACCGTCATGAAAACATCGGGTTTGGTCATATTGGTTTTGATGCACTTAGTTACGTTGTTCATCATCCTCAATTGAAGGATTTGCCTAAAATTCTTGAAACTCCTTATGTGGGAGAAGATAAGAAAAATAAGAAACCTCCATATAAATTTGAAATCGAAATGTTGAAAGCTAAAACTTTTGATGAAGACCTAAAAGATAAAATCACGCAACAATAATAAAAAGCGCACCACCTCGAAATTGGAGAGGTGGTGCGCTTTTTCATTTAAGTAAGTGACTCACACCGTATTCTTTAGCCATTTGATGAAGAATACGATTCACTTTTTTTGCTGTCTCAGGACTAGTGATCGCAGCTAACTTCTTTAACATGGCCATGCGTTCGCTGGCATTTAACGGATTAAAATTATTCTGTTTTAATTCTTTGATAATCTGGTTTGCTTCCTGCTTGGTAATCTGTATATTGAATTTGTCGCTATATTTTAATATATCTTTTGTGGTTAACTGCTTCAACTTTTGGGTAATTATATGTTGTGCCATATCTTTCATAGCTGAACCTCCTCGACACGAATACTCTTTACAACTTATTCCTACATAATGGAAACGTGAATGGTAAGTTAAGGAATATAACGTTTATCAATTGCTTTCTAACAACTAGTCCGTTAGTATCGGTTGATGAGTCCATTTCTCTAGTGTATTCGTAAAGAAGCGGAATTTGTACTCATTATAAGGAGTGAAGGAATGAAATCATTAAAGAAAATGATCCAAATTGGAGCAACCGTGTTCCTTGTCGGCTTATTCTTTTTTGTTACCCATATTTTAAAAGATGATTCAAAAACTACTGCAGAAGGTAATGATTCTGTAGAAGAGGAAACAAATGAAAAAATCGCAGCAGACAGTGCGCTGTCAGCCACGCCAAAACAATCACAAAAGCTTGAAGAAGGATATTATGAATGGCACGAGATGGAATTGACAGCAGATCGCTTAGTAAAAGAGAGCCAGGGAAGATTCAAGAAATCCTGGGCCATGTATCTTGTCAGAGAAGCAGAACGGTATGAAATAGACCCATTTCTGGTTTATGAGTTATTAAAAGTGGAGACAGGTGACACATTTAACCCTGAATTGGTTGGGCCGGCTACGAAATATGGGCGAGCCTATGGCATGGCACAATTCATGAAAAACACCGCTCCATGGATTGCTGACATGGGAGGACTTCCATATAAAGATGAATTATTATTCGACCCGTATTATTCTATGCAGTTATCGATGATATACCTGGATTACCTGCACGGGAAATATGGTAACTGGAATGAAGCCTTGACAGCTTATCATCGTGGAATGGGCGGTTTAGAAAATTATAAGGAAAAAAACGGACACGCGAGAAGCTGGTATGCGGTTGAAATACAAGAAAACGCAGAAACGCATCCAACATTCGCTTCAGCCAATTGACTAAAAACGTTATTGGACAGGATACAGCCTGTTCAATAACGTTTTTTGTTTTACTTCTTAGTCATGTAATTATTACCTTGTAAGTTTAAAGGGAACCTGCAGACAATATGAAGGAATCTCCATAAAGAAAGCGAGGGTGTCAAAATGGATGATTCCAACAAGCGCTCAACCTATGATGAGGTAGAACATGGACCTCATTATGGAGATGACAACAAGCAGGAAGAAAAACAGGGGCTGGTTTATCATGACGAGCCTTATCGAGCACAGGAGCATCAAGAAGAGTTTGCGCAAGAACTTGCGATGAGTCCCAATGAAACCATAAAAACTGAAGAACAAGAGACAGAAATGCAAACAGAAGTGAAAACCGGCATGGGCTGGTTGGCTCTGATACTTGCGGGGTTGTCTTTATTCTTCGCTCCTATCCTTATGGGCGGAGCAGGGATTGTACTTGGATTCATCTCAAGGAGAAGAGGGGCCGAAACCTTGGGTAACACAGCTATATTCATTGGTGTGGCTTCGATTCTCTTATCACTCTTCTTCAACCCGTTTTAGGTGTAAACAAGCGATGGTAAGCTGGTTTCCTGTCAATAAAAAAAGTGAGCCCAATGGGCTCATTTTTTTATGCTTCCTGTTTTTGTTTCTTATAATGCTCTTCAGCAAGTTTATCTACTTCTTTTTTCAATTCTTCCACCATGATGTCCTCAGGTACCTTACGAATGATTTCACCGTGACGGAATAATAAACCTTCGCCCCGGGCCCCTGCGATTCCGATGTCTGCTTCACGAGCTTCTCCTGGGCCATTTACTGCACAGCCAAGTACAGCTACTTTTATAGGTGCTTTTATTGTTGATATATATTCTTCCACTTCATTTGCAATGGAAATCAAATCGATTTCTATACGACCGCATGTAGGGCAGGAAATCAAGGTAGCAGCATTGGCAGCCAGCCCAAATGATTTCAGTAATTCCCGCCCGACTTTGACTTCTTCCACCGGGTCGGCACTTAAAGAAATACGCAGTGTACTGCCGATGCCTTTACTTAAGATAGCACCAAGCCCCGCCGCACTTTTTACAGTTCCAGCGAATTGTGTGCCGGATTCGGTAATACCAAGGTGCAATGGATACTTAATTGCTTCAGCCGCTTTTGTATAAGCTTCAATGGCAAGCTGGACATCTGAGGCTTTTAAGGAAACAATAATATCATGAAAATCAAGGTCTTCAAGAATTTTGATATGATGTAAGGCACTCTCTACCATACCATCTGCTGTTGGATAGCCATACTTTTTAAGGATATGCTTTTCTAACGATCCAGCGTTTACTCCGATACGTATAGGAATGCCTCTTTTTTTAGCGGCATTTACCACTGCCTCTACTTTCTCACGGCGGCCGATATTTCCAGGGTTGATACGAATTTTATCTGCTCCGCCTTCGATTGCTTTCAATGCCATTTTATAATCAAAGTGTATATCAACTACTAGTGGAATATTAATACGTTTTTTAATTTCAGGGATGGCATCCGCAGCACGATCGTCTGGGCATGCTACCCTCACAACTTGGCATCCGGCTTCTTCTAAACGGTGAATTTCGTTTACTGTAGCTTCTACATCATGAGTTTTTGTTGTAGTCATGGATTGAACAACAACCTGGTCCGAACCACCAATTATCAAATCGCCGACTCTGACTGGCCGGGTATCTTTTCTATGCGTAATTGCCATAAGTGAAACGCTCCTTTGTTTGTTCACATTGAAGGGTATTTTTTTATACCATCCCTTATTATAATGCCTAAATGTTTAAATGAGAAGTAAGATTACTTAGATTATCTATTCTAAGTGAGCTTTTTCATATAATGGAAAATAATAAACCTTATCAATTGTAAGACTGGAGGGGTCTATACCAGGGTTCAATTGTTGAAAATCTTCAAGCATATCATCCATAGGATGGTAATACACACCATTGTGGAGTTGTTCCATGATAGAAAGTACCGTATCTCCAGCTTTCACTTTAACTGGAACCTTTTGGTTGAAACGTAACGGAGGCTCGAGTATGTCTGCCTGTGGAGGTGGAGGATCCTCTGTGGTATTTACTTTATTATCTGATTCGCTTCGGTTGATCGTAGTACCGACAGTCAAGTCTTTGTATAAACTGACTAAAAGCAGTATTATTAAAATAAATAATCCCAATTTCTTCACACTAACAGTCACCCCCATTAAATGATATATGTGTACTATTCGCCCTATACTAAAAACTTTCCTTTTTTGAAACAAATATTATATGTAATTCGTATATATGATTAAAGTACGGAGAGGGCGTGTAAACATGGGAATTTTACAAAATGATTGGGTAAGTTTTCTAATTACGTTTTTTGGGACGTTGTTTTTGGTTGGGGAGCTGCTTGTCAATGCACGGGGTTTATTTGGAATATTAGGGTTGGGGTTTATCACTGTATTCTTTTACTCCTTTCTTTCCCCAAGTATGTTTATTCTTATGATGTTGATTTATTTGATCGGTCTCATTTTAATTATCATTGATGGTAAATTGATTAATGATGGTACCTTAGCTACGATAGGTGCCGTTTGTATGATTATTGCAGTAGGATTCAGCTCACCTAATTGGGTTGCTGGCTTGTATGGTGTCATTGGTGTAATTCTCGGGGGGGCTAGTTCCCTTTTCTTTTTAAAGGCATTTAAAAGAAGAGATATGTGGTCTAAAATTACATTGATTGACCAATTATCTACAGAAGCTGGTTATAATACCATGAATGAAACCTACAAGAGTTTGTTGAACGAGGTAGGTGTCGCACAGACAGATATGCGTCCGGTGGGAACAGTACAAATTAACGGGAAAGATTATAGTGCTGTCACTAACGGTCAATGGATTTCCAGGGGTGCAACTATTATTGTAGAATCAGTAGACGGAACTAAGATATTGGTGGCAAAAAAACAAAATAATGACATAAAATGACCCGCCAGAAGGATTGGCGGGTCATTTCATTGTGGGGATATAGCGCATACTCAAAAACAGATAGACAGCGGTTGCAAAAATATAAACAAATATAATAGAAGAAACTGACCAGAGAAAGGATTCAACCACGACTAAAACGATGGTGGGAGCGGTGATGGAAAGTGTACTCATATTCCATAATTGCTTATAATCTGCTCGCTTGTTTCCAGCTTTTACATAGACGAGGCCGATGCTAGCCAATAAGCTGGCACTGCAGAATAATAACAATGAAATCAGCAAATAGATAAAGGGCAGGAAGATGATTGTAAAAACTCCGCTTGAGATTCCTTTCATTATTCCTCCAGCCTCTTCCCCTGCTGAAAATAAAGTAGAGGAAATCATACTTAAAAGTACTGGAATCAAGACTATCAAGCTTAAGAAGAAAATATAACCAATTGCTTTTCCGATCGATTGAAAACGAAAAGCGCTGATAAGTTTGAAATGATAACAGCTTTTTATCAATAATTGTGTTTTACTCATTAAAATATTCTCCTTTGATTATGTACCTCTTTTATATTAAAACAGGGAACGTGGCTCGACAAGAGAAATCTAATTATTAACCGAATGTAAATTTAGTGTTAAATTTGACAGTTTCCCTTTACAAATGTTTTGAAAGTCATTAATAATGGTAGAGGTGTTTAAAGAGAAACAAAACTTTGGATGAACAGAAGGGGTGGACAACCGTTGGAATTTGATGTTCAACAAATGATTTTTGAATTTATCGGCGGTCTGGGTATTTTCTTATTTGGATTGAAGTATATGGGAGACGGTTTGCAGCAGACAGCAGGAGATAATCTGCGCGACTTGCTGGATCGCTTTACCAGGAATCCTTTTATGGGAGTTATAGCAGGGGCATTTACGACAGTATTACTTCAAAGTAGTTCAACCACTACTGTATTGACGGTCGGTCTTGTAAATGCCGGCTTTATGACCTTTAGACAGGCGATCGGTGTTATTATGGGGGCCAATATCGGTACAACCATGACTGCATTTATTATTGGTATTGATATCAAGGCTTATGGCTTACCAATTCTTGCAGTAGGTGCATTCATGATTTTCTTCTTTAAGAATAAAAAGATTACTTACATTGGACAAACCATTTTTGGCCTTGGTGCACTATTCTTCGGTCTTGAAATGATGAGTGGCGGGATGAAGCCATTGCGTTCTTTGGAAGCCTTCCAGGAACTGACGCTTAATATGAGTCAAAACCCTATTCTTGGGGTAGTTGTAGGGACTGTATTTACGGTTATCGTCCAAAGCTCCAGTGCAACTATCGGTATCTTACAGGGACTGTATGGGGAAGGCCTTGTCAACTTACAAGCAGCTTTGCCAGTACTGTTCGGTGATAATATCGGTACAACGATAACGGCTGTATTAGCTGCGATTGGTGCCAGTGTCGGTGCAAGAAGAGCGGCCTTCACGCATGTTATCTTCAACTTGCTAGGTGCTGCACTGTTTTTAATTTTATTAAAACCATTCACTATGTATACGGAATGGCTCAAAAATACGCTTGACCTTAATCCGGAAATGACCATTGCATTTGCACACGGGTCATTTAATATAGCTAATACTATTTTGCAATTCCCGTTTATCGCTGTGTTAGCTTGGGTAGTTGTCAAGCTTGTGCCTGGTGAGGATTCCGCGGTGGATTCTAAACCACAACATTTAGACCCGATTTTTATTGAACAATCTCCATCGCTTGCATTAGACCAGGCGAAAGAAGAGGTTCTACGTATGGGAGATTTAGCGTATAAAGGGTTGGAAGAGGCCAGCAGTTATTCCAATAACCTGAAGCAGAAGCATGCGGAAGTAGCAATGCAGTTAGAAGATGCATTAAATAATCTAGATCGGAAAATTACAGATTATCTTGTTAAACTATCTGTTGCTCCGTTGACTGATGAAGACAGTAGAAAACACTCGGCCCTTCTTGATTCAGTCAGAGATTATGAACGTATCGGAGATCATTTTGAAAACATCATTGAGCTTATCGATTATAAGGTTTCAAACAAAGTTGATTTGACAGGGCAGGCTCAAGAAGACTTAAATGATATGTTCAACTTGACGCTTATGACTGTCAAACAAGCGACCAAAGCGTTAGAAACGATGGACCGTGAAGAAGCTCTCGCGGTTGTCCAGAAAGAAGATCAGATTGACCAAATGGAACGAACTTATCGTAAAAAGCATATTCTTCGCTTGAACGAAGGGTTATGTACAGGTCAAGCTGGTATCGTATTTGTAGATATAATCAGTAACTTGGAACGTATTGGAGACCATGCGGTTAACATTGCGGAAGAAGTGCTTGGTGAAGAGGAGCAGTAAAAACAAGACGCACTCAGTTAAGCTGAGTGCGTCTTGATTATGTTCAACGTGGAAAGAAACCATCGATAAAACCTGGCAAATTTATAAAAATTAGTCTTGAAAGCAGCTTTTGAACATGCTATATTATTTTTGTTGCTTTCTTACTGGTTAAGAATTTTTCATTGCTATTGACACCTTTTGAAATACATGATATATTATATCTCGTCGCTTCAACAAAGCCAACCTTTTCGAAAACACTTCGGAGTAAGCTTTGCGAAGCTAACCTCATCGAATAATCACCGAAGAAACTTTGCGAGGAATGCAACAGTACTATTTCAGCAAGGAAGACCAATTACAGAGTTGAATGACGAGCACTTAACTTGTAACTCAGTGATATACACTTTTATATTATTCCACCGTAGCTCAGTGGTAGAGCAATCGGCTGTTAACCGATTGGTCGTAGGTTCGAATCCTACCGGTGGAGCCTTCAATGTCGGCGTAGCTCAGCTGGCGAGAGCGTACGGTTCATACCCGTGAGGTCGGGGGTTCGATCCCCTCCGCCGACACCATACATACAAAAAACTTTATATTTTAAAACATGGCGGTCGTGGCGAAGTGGTTAACGCACCGGATTGTGGTTCCGGCATACGTGGGTTCGATCCCCACCGGTCGCCCCATGTGGACCCTTAGCTCAGCTGGTTAGAGCTATCGGCTCATAACCGATCGGTCGCAGGTTCGAATCCTGCAGGGTCCACCATTTTTTTTGCGGAGGAGTACCCAAGTCTGGTTGAAGGGAGCGGTCTTGAAAACCGCCAGGGGCTTCACGGCCCGCGGGGGTTCGAATCCCTCCTCCTCCGCCATTTTATATCATGTGTTAAGAATATTTAATGTTTACTAATGCGGCTTGGTAGCTCAGTCGGTAGAGCAACGGACTGAAAATCCGTGTGTCGGCGGTTCGATTCCGTCCCAAGCCACCACTTACATACCTAGCGATGCTGACTAACAGTCAGCATTTTTTTGTTTCTATAAAAGAATTATGTTTTAAGCAAATCTATTTGGGAAACATTATATAAGCAGGGTCAATAAAAGAAAATAAGAATATGCATAATATTTGCAACACTTCAGATGCTTTGGTAATGTTGCATTAGAGGCTTGAGAGCAGGGAACTGCTTCCAGGCACTAAGGTACATATTATAAAAAGGAGGAATTTCATTATGGCTAAATTTGAACTACCAGAACTACCATACGCTTATGATGCACTAGAACCACACATTGACAAGGAAACAATGAACATCCACCACACAAAACACCATAACACCTATGTGACAAAGCTGAACAATGCGCTTGAGGGCCATGCAGATTTAGAAAGCAAGTCATTAGATGATCTAGTCGGCAATCTTGACGCTGTACCGGAAGATATCCGCAATGCTGTCCGTAACAATGGTGGAGGACATGTAAACCACTCTCTATTCTGGCAAATCATGTCACCAAATGGTGGTGGAGAGCCATCAGGTGATTTGGCTAATGCTATTAACGAAAAATTTGGCAGCTTTGAACAATTCAAAGAAGAATTTGAAAATGTAGCCAAAGGTCGTTTTGGTTCTGGCTGGGCTTGGTTAGTAGTAAACAACGGAAACATCGAATTAATGGATACCATTAACCAGGACTCACCGATTATGGAAGGAAAAACTCCTATCTTAGGGCTGGACGTATGGGAGCATGCTTACTACCTTAAGTATCAGAACAAGCGCCCGGATTATGCGAAAGCATTCTGGAACGTAGTAAACTGGGAAGAAGTTTCTAAGCGTTATCAAGATGCTAAATAATAGTAATGAAAAGCGCGGATTAATTTCCGCGCTTTTTTCATGCCCATAAAATTGCATATCTCCAATCCATTTGAAGAAACTAAAGAAGGACAGTAAAGGAGATTGGAGATATGAAAAAAATATTACACTCCCTTTTAGGGCCGACTGAAGTGAATAAGGATTTACTGCTATTGCTTTTAATTGGCGGTCTTTATTCCTTGGGCATCTTTTTATCGAATACATTCGTTAATGTTTATTTGTGGAAGCAATCCAGCGAGTATACAGCGATCGCGTTATATAATTTGAGTATCTATATTTTGCAGCCCATTACTTTCATTTTTGCAGGAAAATTCGCGAAGAAGGTGGATCGCGTTGTCGTACTGCGGGCAGGGGTAATATTTTTATCCTTGTTTTTCTTGACGGTATTGGTGGTAGGAGAGAAGGCCGCCAGCTTTAATATGTTGCTGGGCGGTTTATTAGGTGTTGGTTACGGCTTTTACTGGCTCGCCTTTAATGTGCTGACATTCGAAATTACAGAACCAGAAACGCGTGATTTCTTTAATGGCTTTTTAGGACTGCTGCAATCTTTCGGTGGTATGATCGGACCTATATTAGCCGGTTTAATCATCGCTAATATGACTGCGTTTACAGGTTATACCGTGATTTTTACCATTTCGTTCGTCTTATTCATTTGTGCGGTAATCACAAGCTTCTTTTTAAAGCGGAGAAAAGCGAAAGGGAATTTCTCTTTTAAGCGAATCTTTGAAGAACGTAAGACCAATAAAAATTGGGGGAAAATCTTGAATGCCCACATTTTTCAAGGACTCAGGGAAGGGACATTTTTATTTGTCATTTCCATTTGGGTGTATATCGCTACTCAGAGTGAATTATCTTTAGGTATGTTCAATCTGGTATACTCCGGGAGTGCCTTTGTGCTTTATTTCCTTGCAACAAAGTATATCAAACCCCGACTTAGAAAATGGGCGATCTTCGCAGGCGGGGTTTCGTTATACCTGGCGCTCTCTATCTTATTAATTAATGTAAACTTCACAACCTTGTTGATTTATGCGGCAGTGATAGGAATATCTTATCCGATACTGTATGTGCCCTACATTTCTTTGACTTATGATGTTATCGGTAAGTCATGGAAAGCGGCAGAAATGAGGATTGAATATATTGTGGTGCGTGAACTATTTTTAAATGCAGGAAGAGTATTGTCTATTATTATTTTCTTGATTGGCATCACGTTGTTCACTCCAGAACAGGCTATTCCTTTCATCCTGTTAATTGTAGGATCCGGACACTTCTGGATTTACTTTTTTGTGAAAGGCATTGATTTACGTAAACAGGAGGAAACAGAAAGTGCGTACGTCACAGATACCACAATGACTACTAGTAAAAACCCTTAATATCCCCCATTGGCAACTATTTATATTTCTTGGAAGATGTTATAATGATTGGGTGGAATTTGACATATAAGGGGGAGGACGATGGGGAAAAGCAAAAAGAAAAAATCGCATCTTCCTTTGAGAATGAATATTTTGTTCTTTGTGATTTTTTTATTATTCGCTTCATTGATATTGCAATTGGGCGTCGTACAGATTTTATACGGAGAAGATGCCCAGGAAGAAATTAACCGCACGGAAAATACCACCATTCATACACCAGTGCCAAGAGGTAAAATGTATGATCGTTTCGGAAGGGTTCTTGTAGATAACGAACCGCTTTATTCGATTACATACACGCCTCCAAAAGGGGTACAGCCGATGGATCGACTGGAGTTAGCGGAAGATCTGGCTGCGTATATCAGTATGGGAGATAAGAAAGAGTTAGAGAAAATCGTAAGGGAACGTGATTTAAAAGAATATTATTATTTGCTTCATGATAAAGAAGTGAATGAAAGAGTGACACCAGAAGAGGCAGAGAACTTATCCAATGGAGAAGTATATCAATTGATGCTCGATCGAATCACTGAAGAAGAAATTAAAACGATCCCATTCGAAAAGTACCAGGTTATTGCAATCAAGAAAGAGTTGGATCAGGCTTCTGCATTAGCTCCGCATATCATTAAGAATGAAGACATCACGATTGAGGAATATGCGACAGTTGCCGAACATTTGAATCAACTGCCTGGTATCAATGTAACATCTGATTGGAATCGAAAATATCCATTTGAAGGTACGCTGCGAAATTATATCGGAAGTATCACTACAGCCGAACAGGGTATTCCGCGGGCCAACCAGGATTATTATCTGTCCTTGGATTATAGTCGTAATGACCGTGTCGGGAAAAGCGGCCTCGAAGAAGAGTATGAAAGTGTATTAAGAGGAACAAAGGAAAAAATTCGTTATGAAACAGATAAAAAACATAATATCGTCAACTCCGAAGTGGTCAGGAAAGGTTCCAGGGGGGACGATTTAGTACTTTCTATCGATATCGAATTGCAGAAGCGGGTCGATGAAATCGTGGCACGCAGACTGAAAGAAGAGATAGCCCGCCAGCCTTATAAAAACCGATTTCTAGAGGATGCGTTGGTGGTCATGATGGATCCTAATACCGGAGAAGTACTGGCAGTTTCAGGGATGCATTATAACCGTGATAGGGAATCTGATGAACCTTTAGTAGAAGACCATTCTTATAAAGCAATCCAGGCCCAGCATCTTCCTGGTTCAGCGGTCAAAGGTGCTACAGTTTTGATGGCCTTACATGAAGGGGTTATGCAGCCGGGTGAAACGATTTACGACAGAACATTAAAAATTGCGAGCACACCTGATAAAAGTTCCTGGCGGACATTAGGACCAGTAAATGACATAACAGCATTGCAGAAGTCTTCAAACGTTTATATGTTCTTAGCCGGCATCAGAATGGGAGGAGATACCTACATTCCGAATGACCCATTAGGATTCAGGAGCGGAACATACGAAAAGTTTCTTTATTATTATAACCAGTTTGGTCTAGGGGTACCTACTGGAATTGACATGCCTTATGAAGCTGTCGGTTATATCGGTGAAGATCCGAATCCAGGAATTCAGCTTGACTTAATGATTGGCCAGTACAATTCTTACACAACCATGCAATTGGCTCAGTATGTGTCAACCATTGCCAATGATGGTTACCGTGTCAAGCCTCATTTAGTCAAAGAAATCCGCAAGCCTTCTAATGAACCAGGTGAGTTAGGACCAGTCAGCCAGAATATTAACACGACAGTGCTAAATCGCATTGATATGGAGCAGAAGTATATTGATCGTGTACAGCTTGGTTTCCAGTATGCTTTTCAGCGTACTGGCGGAACTGCGAACGGGTATTTCGATGATGTCGACTACAGCCCGGCTGGAAAAACCGGTACAGCGGAAAATGAGGTCTATTTAAAAGACAGTAACGGAAAACCTTATAAGATTGATACAGAGAACTTGACGATGGTAGGATATGCACCACACAATGATCCAGAAGTAGCCTTCTCTGTAGTGGTGCCTCATGTCGGCAAAGGTGCAGGTTCTAGTATCAACAAATATATTACAAAAGACATTCTCGATGCGTATTTTGAATTGAAAGAAGAACGCAGCAAAGAAGGCGTCAAGAACTTAAATGAAAAACTGGATGTGGAAAATGAGGAAGAGAAAGAAGAGTGATACCTTACGGGTATTGCTCTTTTTTTTATTTAGCAAATTATAAAATTTTCTTTTTGTGGATAACTTCAGGTAGTGGGTGTCATCCAGCTCCAGCGCCTACCCCCCTCGAGGTCTTAAGTCAATCCTCTCTGTGACAAAGAACGTCATGGCGAGGCTTGTCTTAAGATTGTCGGGGGTGAGCAAGGCGCTTGCGCTTTTGTTCTGCAATCAATGCATTTACACAATCTTTACACTGGATTCATTCTGATTTAAAACTATGACTCTATGATAGGAATTGTAGTTGGCCATGCCAACCGACACATATCAAATAGTGTAGGGGGAAAAGAAATGAAGAATTTCAAGAATTTCGCACTACTATTTTCACTAGTTCTTATGCTAGGTGCATTGGCAGCGTGTGGCGGCCAATCTGGCGGAGAAGAAAATGGAGAATCTATGAAAGGCAACATCTCTATTGATGGCTCTTCTACCGTATTCCCGATCATGGAAGCTTTGACGTATGAATATAACAAGAAAAACCCCGAAGTCAACGTATCAGTAAATGCTTCTGGTTCCGGTGGAGGATTTAAGAAGTTCACCAAAGGTGAAACAGATTTCAGTAATGCATCAAGACCAATCAAAGAAGAAGAAAAGCAAGCAGCTGAGGAAAATGGTGTTGAGTACAAAGAATTAGAAGTAGCAAAAGATGGACTTTCAGTAGTTGTTAGTAAACAAAATGATTTCGTAGATGAGCTTTCAGTAGAAGATTTAAAAAAGATTTTTACAGATGGTAATAATGCAACTAAATGGTCCGATATCAATCCAGAATGGCCGGATGAAACAATTAAAATCTACAGCCCTGGTCATGATTCAGGAACTTTCGACTACTTTAACGAAGTGGTATTGGAAGACCAGCCAATGAAAGAAGGATCAAATACCACTCTATCTGAAGACGATAATGTTTTAGTACGAGGAATTGAAAGTGATCCTAACGCAATCGGATTCTTTGGTTACGCCTACTACAAGGAAAACGAAGACAGTTTGAAAGTATTAGGCATCAAAGATGGGGAAGGAAAAGCGGTAAAACCGACTCCGGAAACAATTCAGGATGGTTCTTACACACCTTTCTCCCGTCCATTGTTCACTTATGTAAATATGAAATCTTACAAAGAAAAAGAGCAAGTAAAAGACTTTTCTGAATACCTCATGAAAAATGCAGGTAAAGCCGCAGAGCAAGTCGGTTACGTAGCTCTTCCAGAAGAAAAATATCAAGAACAGCTGGACGCCTTAAAATCTGAAGCTGAATAAACAGTTGTTAAAAGAAATATGAGGGAGGGTGGGGCTTAAGAGCAGCCCCACCTTGCTGTATGAAAATAAGAGAATACGTTAAACGCCTTTTATGGATGAAAGGGGATTTATCATGGGAAAAGCTTTACAAAATGAAGCTATGAATATAGATGTCCAAACAATGATTGAAAATAAAAGAAAAAAGAAAAGTGTTTCTGGTAAATTGGAAAAGCTCATTCCTGCCTTTTTGTTTTTGTGTGCTGCAGTGAGTGTATTGACAACTGCAGGAATTCTTTTCACATTGCTTAGAGAATCGATTACTTTTTTCAGCACCACTTCAATTGTTGACTTTTATACTGGTACACAGTGGTCCCCATGGACAGGACATTTTGGAGTATTACCGTTGATCACTGGAACACTGCTGATAACCTTGATTGCTGCTATTGTAGCTATCCCGTTAGGGTTGATGTCAGCCATTTTCTTGAGTGAGTATGCAAGTGATCGTGCACGTAAAATAATCAAGCCTACGTTGGAAGTACTTGCAGGTATTCCTACTGTGGTATACGGGTTCTTTGCCTTGACATTTGTAACACCATTGTTGAAAAATATCGTCCCAGGATTAGGGATTTTCAATGCATTAAGTGCGGGGATCGTTGTCGGAATTATGATCATCCCTATGATCGCATCCCTGTCTGAAGATGCCATGAACTCTGTGCCAAACAGTTTGAGAGAAGGTGCGCTAGCTTTAGGTGCTACCAGGTTGGAAGTTGCCATGAAAGTAGTACTTCCTGCTGCTTTTTCTGGAATTGTAGCATCTATTGTCCTGGCAGTCTCACGGGCGATTGGTGAAACCATGATTGTTGTTATCGCGGCGGGTGCTTCGCCGACTTTGACATTCGATCCTACTCGTTCAATTCAGACGTTGACTGCCTTTATTGTACAGGGGGCGACAGGGGATACCACCTTCGGTTCAACTATTTATTATAGTATTTATGCTGTAGGAGCGACACTGTTCGTGTTCACGTTACTGATGAACATGCTTTCCCAGTATATCTCGCGTAAGTTCAAGGAGGAATACTGATGCCAGGTATTGATGAAAGAAATAGTTTAAAAAGAATACGTGGAAGAGTGCTTCTGAACAATGTGCTTAAAGGTTTATTTTTTGTTTCAACTACAATCGGTCTGATCTTCCTGGCACTATTGTTATATCGTATATTGACTCAAGGAACTGGTTATTTTAATTTAGGCTTTATCTCAAGCTTTCCAGCCCCTTATCCAGAAGAAGCAGGTATCTTTGCAGGACTTATCGGGTCTATCATGATGATCGCGATAGTTGCACCTGTAGCAATTACACTAGGGGTAGGTACAGCTATCTTCCTGGAAGAGTATGCCTATAAAAACCGTTGGACAAAATTTATTCAAGTTAACATTCAAAATTTAGCTGGTGTACCGTCCATTGTATATGGACTGCTAGGTCTTACTTTCTTTGTGTATATGCTCCGTTTTGGCTATACACTTCTCGCGGGCGGCCTGACAATGGCACTATTGGTATTGCCGGTAATTGTTGTGGCGGCACAGGAGGCAATAAGGTCTGTACCTTCAGATATTAAGGAAGCTTCCTATGGTATGGGGGCATCCAAATGGCAGACCATTCGCCGTGTCATTCTTCCTGCTGCACTTCCCGGTATCCTTACTGGTACTATTCTGGCATTATCACGTGCAATTGGAGAAACGGCTCCGTTGATTATTGTTGGAGCTGCTACGGCACTTTACACATTGCCTGATTCGCTGCTTTCTAAGTATACCGTAATGCCGATTCAAATTTTTAACTGGACTGGCCGTCCTCAAGAAGAATGGCAATTCGTAGCTGCGGCAGGAATTCTAGTATTGCTGATTGTGCTATTATTCATGAATGCTATTGCGGTTTTCATCCGTAACAAGTTCCAAAAACGGTATTAAACTCTGTTAGGAGGATTTGTATCAATGAATACTCTATTGAAACAAAAGAAAGTAGATAATAAAACGTCAGTCAAGCCGGATTTAAAAGAAAACAACCAAACAAAGAGTGAGGCTGCTATGGATAAAAATGTATTTGAAGTCAATAATTTAAACCTTTGGTATGGAAATGACCAGGCTTTATATGAAATCAATATGAATGTTCCTCAAAATAAAGTGACAGCAATCATCGGTCCATCGGGTTGTGGTAAATCGACTTATTTGAAAACTCTCAATCGTATGGTCGAAATGGTCCCGATTGTTAAAACTTCAGGCTCCATCAAGTATAACGGAGAAGATATATTTTCAGATAAACACAGTGTGGAGGGCTTAAGAACTAAAGTAGGGATGGTTTTTCAAAAGCCTAACCCATTTCCGAAATCTATTTATGACAATATCGCTTACGGACCGCGCATTCATGGGGTTAAGAAAAAAGCGGTGTTAGATAAAATTGTGGAGAAGAGTCTTCGTGATGCAGCTATTTGGGATGAGGTAAAAGATCGTCTCGATGAAAATGCTTTTGGCTTATCAGGTGGTCAGCAGCAAAGGATTTGTATTGCCCGGGCTTTAGCTATTGAACCGGATGTCATTTTAATGGATGAACCAACATCTGCCCTGGACCCTATTTCAACCTTGAAAGTGGAAGAGTTAGTTCAAGAGTTGAAGAAGAAATATAGCATCATCATTGTCACTCATAATATGCAGCAGGCAGCAAGAATCTCCGATAAAACTGCGTTTTTCTTAAATGGGGAACTGATTGAATTCGCTGATACGGATAAGCTGTTCTCTAATCCGACAGATAAGCGGACAGAAGATTATATCAGTGGAAGATTCGGTTAATATTATTTTCAGGAGGAGAGTCATTTTATGCCGACAAGGGAATATTTTTCAGAGGAACTAAATAACCTGAAAGCAGACATCCGAGAATTAGCAGAAGACACGAAGCAGGCGTTAGTAAAAGCGATAGACGCACTGTATGATCGTGATGTGAATAAAGCACAACAGATTAGGGATGATGACCATCTTATTGATAAGAAAGAAGAAGATATCAATGAGAAAGTAATGATCCTGATTGCTAAACAACAGCCGGTAGCGACCGATCTACGGAGGTTGATCATAGCTATCAAGATTGCGAATGACCTGGAAAGAATGGCCGATCATGCAAAAAATATTTCTAAAGCAACCCAGCATTTAGGTGAAAATCACCCGATTTCCATTCACCCAGGAATAAGAGAAATGGCTAACGTTGCTTTTGATATGGTAGATGTCGCTCAGCAGGCATTTGAGCTTGAAGATATTTCATTTGCCCAGAAGCTTTCAGAGATGGATGATATTATTGATGAAAAGTATGGAAGTATTGTAAGGGAACTGCTTGAATTGACAGCCACCAGTCCGGATCAAATCCAATATTTGATGCAAATGGCTTATTCGGCACGCTATATTGAACGTTTTGCCGATCATATTACGAACATTGGTGAAGAAATCTTTTTCCTTGTCAAAGGCAGAACTTATGATTTGAATGAGTGAGTAAAAAAAGAAGGGCCGAAGAGATGTCATCCATCCTTTGCCCTTCTTTTTTATTTTGACTATGTTAAATCTCAGTTTTGATTTACAGTGGAGCTCCCGTTTGCGGAAGACTTAGTTTCGATATAGTGGGAGCCGTTACCATGAGTGCAAGAGGATTTTTTGCTTTACAATAAACACCGATTATTTGGATGTGATTTCTTTAGCAATTTCCTTGTAAGACATTTCATTGTTTAATTCAAACGTACCAACTTGCAGGTAACGACTGTAATCTGCTTCATCTAAATATTGTTGAAAATTGATTTGGTCCATAATCATATTTTCTTTTTCAAGGATAGCGGCTATTGCATTTGAACTCATGCCCTGTTCAATTTTGATAACCACTTTTTTCTGCTTTCCATTATTGCTCGATTTCTCATCTTTATTAACTTTATCATCTTTGGAGTGTTCCGCTTTCTTTGGAGGCTTGTGCTGCTGGGTGAGCTTTTTTTCATACGCGGACTTTTCCAAAACGATATAGCCCTTTTGACTTAACGATTCTATCGTTTTTTCCATCGATTGGACGTGGGGGGTATTTTCGCTATTCCAGATGATGAAGAAAACTGACGAACAAGCCAGCAAACCTAATGCGAATGCTCTTACAAATAGCTTCATAAGCTGATCCTCTTAGCATTGATTTGTTCTAAAATGGAGCGGATATCATTTTCCTGCAGGGTAGTTTTTTCAGCAATCTGGGCTACGGTGTAACCTTGTTTCACCATTGATTCTACTTGCTTATAAAGAGGGATCTCTTGGTCGTTATCCTTATCAGGTAATTGGAATAATAATTCTTCTTCGAGGATATTCAATTTTCTTTTCAATTTATATGTTTCCTGGAGAGAAGAGATTGAAATTTGTTCTACTTCATCTTCTAATTGCTTTAAGCGATCATTCATGAAAAAAGACAGGATAAATAAAAGAAGACCGATAACGGCTGTTGTGATAATGGCAGTGGTCATATGGGTTCACTCCTATGTAAATTACATTACATTTATATCATAATAAGCCAGATTTTTCTATACTGCGCATGAAGTTTGGTGAATTAATTTAATAGCATGCTTGAAAGGAAAGTGTAGTTCTGCTATTATAAATAAGTCTGATATTATCAACTAAGAGACTTATGAAACGAGATAGGATATGGAGGGATAAACATGCGTGTAAACATTACACTTGCTTGCACTGAGACTGGTGACCGCAATTATATTACAACTAAAAACAAGCGTACGAATCCGGAGCGTCTTGAGCTGAAAAAATACAGCCCACGCCTTCGTAAATATACGCTACACCGTGAGACTAAGTAAGCAGTAGGATATTTGATCCTACTGTTTTTTTATACATAATTTAACCTGCACATATCACGTGAAAATGCACCTGGTGAGGAGTGGTTCTGATGGACAAAGTGCAACTAAGAGCCCGAGGCAAACAAATAATGGCTAACTTTTCAACTGAAGAGAAAAATACGATTGAACATGAACTTGCAGAGCATTTATTCAATTCGATGATTTTCAAGCAGGCAAGTACTATCGGGATAACAATTTCTCAAAAAAATGAGTGGTCGACTACTTCTATTATTCAAAAAGCCTGGAAGGAAGGGAAGAGAGTGACCGTTCCTAAATGTGATCCCGGTCCGAAGCATCTCCACTTCTATCAATTAGATAGTTTCGATCAATTAGAAACTGTTTATTTCGGTTTGCAAGAACCAGACCCTTCCCGATGTGAACATGTAAACAGGGAAACGATAGATTTGATTATAGTTCCAGGGTTGGTATTTGATCTCCACGGGTATCGTATTGGGTATGGAGGAGGTTTTTATGACCGTTATTTATCTGGCTACAAAGGGGAAACAGTAGCTCTTGCTTCTAAAGAACAGGTAGTTAAAAACCTCCCTCACGAAAAGTTCGATATACCGGTAACCCATTTAATTACAGAAGATGGCTATGTCTTTTAATAACAATGGTTCCTTCCCTTAGCCAAATCCGTTAGAAAGCAAGTAGGAGTGATAATGATGCAAAACCGCTACTCAAGACAAATACTCTTTCAACCAATCGGAGAAAAGGGCCAAGCCCAGTTGCAGCAAAAAACGGTGTTGGTAGCAGGTGCAGGAGCGCTTGGAACAGTGGCAAGCAACCATTTGGTCAGAGCTGGAGTCGGTCATATACGTATTGTGGACCGTGATTTTGTTGAATACAGCAATCTTCAGAGACAGATGCTATACACTGAACAAGATGCTAAAGATATGCTGCCAAAGGCAGTGGCGGCTGAAAACAGATTAAAGGAAATAAACCCTGAAGTTACGGTAGAAGGCCTAGTCGCTGATATTACCTCTGAAAATATTGAAAAACTGATGGATGGCGTCGATGTAGTGATAGATGGAACTGATAATTTTTCTACTCGATATCTTTTGAACGATGCCTCCTTTAAACTGGGAATCCCATTTGCTTATGGAGGTGCTGTCAGTTCAAGAGGGATGACGGCATTTTTTGTACCAGGTGAAACACCATGTCTGAGATGTGTGGTGCCAGATGGGGCAGGAAGTGGACAAACATGCGATACTGTTGGGGTAATTGCCCCAGTTGTAGACATGGTGTCGTCTTTTCAAGTTACAGAAGTAATGAAATATTTAACAAATAACCATAAGGCATTAAGGAGAGACTTATATTCCTTTGATATTTGGCATAACCAGCAATTTTCTATGAAGCTTAAAGACCCTGTATCTAATTGTACCACCTGTCAAACCAAAGCTTTTCCGTATCTTCATACCGATAACGAACAAGATTATAGCGTTCTTTGCGGTCGTGATTCTGTTCAAATCCATAAAAGGGAACAATTTGATTTAAATACATGGCAACAGCGACTCCAAACCATTGCGGAAGTGAAAAAGACCCCCTTTCTTTTAAAAGCCACCTTAGATTCTGGAGAAACCTTAGTTTTGTTTCCGGATGGACGTGTATTAGTACAAGGGATTGATGACATTACGCGTGCGAAAACCATTTATGATCGGCTGATTGGTTCGTAAGTTTTTAAATTTGTCATGATTTCAAGCGTTTTCAGTGATTGAAGAGTTTGTGAAATAGTGTACAATCTAAAGGGAAAGGTTAACACAGGAAGGGAGCTGAAAAGATGGAAAGAGTAAATCGTGTTGCATTAATAGGTACGGGATTTGTCGGGTCAAGCTATGCTTTTGCATTGTTGAATCAAGGTGTAGCTGATGAATTGGTTATGATTGATTTAAATAAGGGTAAATCAGAAGGCGATGCCATGGATCTCAATCATGGATTACCTTTTGCTCCTGGCAGTCAAAGAATTTGGTTTGGTGATTATGGCGATTGCAAGGATGCAGACCTTGTAGTCATTACCGCTGGTGCGAATCAGAAACCGGGGGAGACCAGACTTGATTTAGTTGAAAAAAACAGTAAAATATTCAAGGAAATAGTCACTTCTGTAATGGGAAGTGGTTTTGACGGAATCTTCGTTGTAGCAACAAACCCTGTTGATATATTGACTTATATGACTTGGAAATTTTCCGGGCTTCCATCCCATCGTGTCATAGGTTCAGGTACGATCCTGGATACAGCAAGACTACGGTATCTCTTAAGTGATTATTTCAACGTAGATGCAAGAAATGTCCACGCTTATATCATGGGAGAACATGGTGATTCTGAGCTGCCGGTATGGAGTCACGCTAATATCGGTGGCAGGTCTGTGTTCGACCGCATCCATGAGCGTCCTGATGATTATAAAGTGGAAGACTTAGATGACATCTTCATTAATGTACGCGATGCAGCTTACCATATCATTCAGCGAAAAGGTGCTACGTATTATGGAATCGCTATGGGGTTAGTGCGACTTACGAAAGCAATTCTGCATAATGAAAATTCTGTATTGACCGTGTCCGCCTATTTAGAAGGTGAATATGGGGAAGATGATATATATATCGGTGTTCCGGCAATTGTAAACCGGAGCGGAATCAGAGAGGTATTAAAGTTGAATTTAGATCGCGTGGAAGAAGATCAGTTCAAACGATCTGCAGGTGTGCTGAGAGAAACGATGGATCCACTTGTCCAAAAGTTCTTCGAGAATAAATAAGCACTATTGTGAAATCATAAAGATATCTAACTCAACTGAAGGGGTGTCTTTATGAGAGCTGCCGTATCTACTATCATCGGCTTTGCGATACTACTGATATTGTTGAAATATCGTTTCAAACTGATCAACCAATTGCTTGCAATTCACTTAATAAGAAAACTCGTTGCTATGTTCCTCGTCAATGTACCTGGTGTAAGAGAACGATTATTCCGTACCTCTATCCTGTAAATTTTATGTTATGACATGGAGGGTCTGTCGCCGCTAGCAACTGCTTGCGCTTCAGGCTCTTTTTATTTTGTTTGAATGATATGGAGAGGCTCTGTTAAACATTGTGGTGATTTTTTCATAAGCGCCCTATTCAATTAAAAGCCGAAAAGTCGAAGACTTGATTTCGAGATGATTTGGATCCGTTGCCGAATCAGGAGAAGGGAGTCTGGGAAACGGTTCTCTTTCCTGTGGGGAAGCCCGCAAGCCTCCTCAACTTCGTCTTTCGGGGTCTCACCTGTCATTTCCATCCCGCAGAAGTCTCGTCGTCCCCCTTTGGACCTTGCTGTAGAATGTTCTCGAAATCAAACTTATGGGAAAACACTCGATAATACTTGAAAGAAGACTTCCGGCCCTTTATATCCTTTATAAATGCTTCAGGATGAGGTTTTTAGTGGTGCACTATTCTCTTTTTGAAGGATCCGTTTATTATAAACTGGCTGGGTGGGAAGGGAAACGGCGAGACTCCCGCGGGAGAAGGGGCTAGGAAAGATCCCACAGGGCTTTAGCCCGAGGAAGCTTGCCAGGTCCCCCGCAGGAAAGAAATGAATGCGCAATCGCCTTGGGAGACACGACACGCATAAGCAGAACAGCAAAAGGGAAGTGTTCTTTCTTCCCGTTGGTGGACTGCTTATGTCGCGAGTGTCTAGGCGATGAAGCTGGAAAGCGAGTTGTCTCCCAGACCATCCCATTCCTCTCTTGGCATCGGATCCCACTATCTCGAAAGCTGATTCTACATTATAGGGAGCTTAACTGTTAATCAATACGGAGATTTAACAGATCCTGTGGATAAGAAACCATCCCACCATAAAATAGGGAATGTAAAGAAAATATTAATCATTCGATTTCTACCATATTCTATAGCATGATATGATAAAAGGAGGAAGGAGCCGGGCTATGTTTATTGAGGAAGAATTTTATTTTTGGAAGCTTACCCATGACCTGGTCGTCAACCAGGGGTTTGATATCCTCCATGTCAATGAAGTAAACAGTGAAGTATGGCTGGAAAAACAAATAAATCGCAAAAATCATATTCTAAGGCTTTATCGCAGTCAATTCGATTGGTCAAACCATGTTAAAAAAGATATCGCACGCATCAATCAGCATATCCAAAAGAACAAGCATATGTTCGTTGGGAAAGAACTGAATGTTCATGCTGTTTATATATCGGAATATAGCCCTGTAGATGACTGGGATGGTTTGGTTCGACCGTTGAAAGTCAAAGGGAAAAAAGACATTTTTCTGAAGGTTCACTATTTAGATCGCACAGAAAGGGAGCAAAAACTGAGCGATTTATACGAAAACCTGGGACTTTTTCCAGTTCCTGCCCTTGATCGGCATTACGTAACTTTGTACGATAACATGGAACTGGAGGAACGAGTCGAACATCTTAAAAAAGAAATCTTATACCAGAGGGACAAAAAGAGAAAAGAGCAAGTGGAATTGTTTGAATATGGTAAACCTTTTATGACCCGTCTGCTCTTAATAATTAATATTGCTGTGTTCTTTTATATTGAAATGAATGGACAAAGTACTTCAGTCTTAGATTTGATCAATTATGGAGCCAAATACAATCCGGCAATTATTGAGGGCGAATGGTGGCGGATTGTAACATCCATGTTTATCCACATTGGCATGCTCCACCTTTTCATGAATATGCTTGCGCTGTATTACTTGGGCATGGCAGTTGAAAAGATATATGGCACCGGGCGCTTTACCCTGATTTACTTCTTAGCAGGTATTGCCGGTGGAATTACCAGCTTTGCCTTGAACCCTCAAGTAGCTGCTGGAGCTTCCGGGGCAATATTTGGATTATTTGGCGCTTTATTATTTTTTGGGGTCAAGCACAGACAAATATTTTTCCGTACGATGGGTCGGAATTTACTGTTTATTATAGGTTTGAATGTGGTGTTGGGGTTGTCTGTACCACAAATTGATAATGGTGCCCATATGGGCGGGTTGGTCGGAGGTTTTATTGCCAGCGCCATCGTCAACATGCCTAAGAATCGTCAGTTTGTATGGCAAGTCTTAGCGGCGTTTTTTTACATTACAAGTGTGTCTGCTTTAGCGGCTTTTGGTTATTATCAGGTAGATAATCAACAGCACACAGCTGTAGATGTTGAGATGTCTACATCGATGCTTGAAGATAAACGTTATGAAGAAACGATTACGTATACGAGCCAAGCCTTGGAAAAAGAGGGCGATTATGATGCTTACTTACTTTTTAATCGTGCAGTAGCTTATTTTGAAACCAGACAAATTGATAAGGCACAATCCGATTTAGAAAAAGTGATTGAGATGGATCCAAAGATGGCAGAAGCTCATTATAATCTCGCTTTGATTTATCAAAACAAGGGAGAAAAAGAAAAAGCGACAACACACGCGAAACAAGCGAAAGAGTTACGCCCTTCTAATGACGATTTTAAAAAATTCTATGATCAGTTAATCGAATAATACTGAATCAATTGCTCTTTTTTACCTTGATCATCCTCGAACAGGACGAGAAGGTGATCTGCATCCTTTGAGAAAAGGATCAAAGGGATGTAACTTTGAATAGGGTGTCCTGTTGATTTATTATCTGCAATCCCCAGCACATAATTTTTATATAAACCTTCCCAAAGCTGACCAAGAATTCTTGTTGAATCTTTTTGTGAGACCCCAGGGATGGGCTTATCTTCATACTTGTACAGATCAGTCAGTGGAACAGCAATGTACTTCTCTGGAGGAATATTAAAGTGAGCGATAAGTTCGTCCCATTGATAGTCCAGTTGCTGCTGAATGGAGTGGTTGATCGTTTTCTCCCATTCTCTATGCTCAGCATTTTCTGCAGTATGAAAGGATTCTAATGGTGTATGAGGGGAATCGACTACATAAAGTTGATCATAGGAAAGGGTCTGGATACTTTTTATTACATCTTCCGGGTAATGAATTTCACCATGATGAAAGGTGATAGCCTGATACAAGCTGGTATCTTCCCCGTGAAGCACAGAAGACTGTTCGATTTGCTGGCCATTTTCCCGCCATTTATTCAAAATACCTTTTAATTGACCATCGACATAGAGAAGTGATATATCCTGTCTTAAATACATTGGCTCGTTACTTTCAGAAATACTTTTCCAATCCACTTCATATTCGTCGGCATCGGTTTCAGACTCAAAGCTTAATTGGGTTTCTGCTTGTACAAACTTTTTCGTTTCATCAATTGGAAAATACTTGATCACACTCTCTGTGGTGGGCTGGAAGGGTTGGAATACAGCTATCATTACTATAGCTATTGCCAATAACATCAAAATTGACCATACATATTTCTTCATGTGCTCGTCCCCTTTTTAATCAGACGCCTTTTTAAATGTTATATGATAGAAAT
Organism: Halobacillus sp. B23F22_5; assembly: GCF_043497085.1. NCBI lineage: Bacteria > Bacillati > Bacillota > Bacilli > Caryophanales > Bacillaceae > Halobacillus > Halobacillus sp. B23F22_5. The sequence goes on from NZ_JBIEKI010000002.1 coordinate 146,215, forward strand.
AAACTTTTATGATAATGAACGGAGGAGTAAATATGCAAAAAAATATCAATCATATGGTGAATTACTTAGAGGAATTAGTTACCATTCCAAGTCCTTCAGGTAACACGGAAGAAATCATGCGCTTCTGTGAAAATTTATTAAAAATGCATAAAGTAGAAATCAAAACAACGAATAAAGGTGCTTTGTTTGCTACAGTGCGAGGAAACGATGATCAAAAGCACCGTGTGTTGACAGCACATTTAGATACATTAGGAGCAATGGTGAAGGAAATTAAGGCGGATGGCAAACTCCGTTTATCCATGATCGGAGGGTTCAAATGGAATAGTGTGGAGGGAGAGTACTGTACGATACATACGATGGACGACTCCACCTATCCAGGAACAATATTGATGCATCAAGCATCCGTGCATGTATATCAGGATGCCGGAAAAGCGAAACGCGATGAACAAAACATCGTGGTTCGAATTGATGAACAAGTGAACAGTAAAGAGGATGTCCAGGCATTAGGAATACAGGTAGGCGATTTTATCTCATTTGATCCTCGTTATCAGTATTTAGATAGTGGATATATTAAATCCCGCCATTTGGATGATAAGGCAAGCGCTGCTGTGTTATTGCACATGATCGAAGAAATATCAGCCAATGAGTTGGAACTACCGTATACTACCCATTTCTTTTTTTCTAATAATGAAGAAATCGGTTATGGGGCCAATGCAAGTATTCCTGATGAGACAGTAGAATACATTGCTGTAGATATGGGCGCAATTGGTGATGGACAGACATCTACTGAGCATGATGTTTCGATTTGCGCCAAAGATTCCAGTGGACCCTATCACCTCGGTCTGAAGAATCAATTGGTACGCCTGGCAGATAAGAACGATATCCCATACCAACTTGATATCTATCCTTATTACGGATCAGATGCTTCAGCAGCCATTCGTGCAGGTTATGATATTAAACACGGGCTAGTGGGGCCTGGAATTGATGCCTCCCATTCTTTTGAAAGAACCCATACAGATTCCCTATGGCATACGTATCAATTATTAATGCAATATGTCCAGGCACCGATGATTGATTGATGCATTAATCTTCATTGACAGTACAAACTAATACCAACTGCTGTTGATGAGGGTGAGTATATGAAAGAGAAACAGAAATTATTTTCTGACTACCAGAAAAATATAGACTATCTGCATGAGCGGCTAGGTGTAGATAAAAGCTTTGACGTCATTCAATTAGATCTGCATTATGCTGGACGAAAAATGAGTTTGTTCATGATTGATGGGTTTGTAAAAGATGATATTCTTCACTACCTAATGGAATTTCTTGCTTATTTGGAGCCCGAACATTTAGAGCCGGATCCACTGGAGCAGTTACTGAAACGCAGCATTCCTTATGTTGAATTAGACAAAACGGATGATTTGAACGATACAGTAGATAAAGTCCTGGCAGGACCGACAGCATTAGTTGTTGAGGGATTAGATACTGTCATTTTGATTGACGCCCGTACATACCCGGTACGAGGACCTGAGGAACCTGATTTGGAACGTGTTACAAGGGGATCAAGGGATGGATTTGTTGAAACGATTGTATTCAACACAGCTCTTACGAGAAGACGTGTAAGAGACAGAACTTTGCGAATGGAATATATGCAAATTGGCCGTCGTTCTCAAACTGACATTTGTGTCTGTTATATAGAAGATATAGCAGATGACAAAAGAGTAGAACATGTAAAAAGTATCCTTGGAAAAATTGATACTGATGCTCTTCCAATGGCAGAAAAGACGGTGGAAGAGTTTTTAAGTGGGGAACATTGGAATCCCTACCCGAAGATAAGGTACACAGAAAGACCGGATACAGCAGCTGCTCATTTATACGAAGGCCATGTACTGATTATGATTGATGGATCGCCAAGTGTGATGATTACACCTGCAACCTATTGGCATCATTTACAGCACGCAGAAGAATACCGCCAAAAACCGATGGTTGGCGCGTATCTTCGCTTTGTCCGCTTCTTTGCTATCTTTGCTTCGATATTCATTTTACCGTTGTATTACTTATTTTCGGTAAACCAGGAGTTGTTGCCGGAAGCATGGAGTTTTATCGGTCCTGCTGAGGCAGCTGCCATTCCTTTGATTGCTCAATTTTTATTAGCTGAAATTGGAATTGATATGTTGAAAATGGCAGCCATTCATACACCTTCCTCTCTTGCCACAGCTCTCGGGTTGGTCGCTGCGATATTAATTGGGCAAGTAGCGGTAGAAGTAGGGTTGTTTTCAAATGAAGTTGTTCTTTATTTAGCGATAGCAGCAATCGGAACATTCACGACGCCAAGCTACGAATTAAGCCTGGCCAACCGGCTGGTACGGATATTTTTATTGATAGTAACCGCAATATTTGGCTTGGCAGGCTACGTCATTGGTATAACAATATGGATGTTGAATCTTGTCCGGATGAAGACATTTCATACCCCATATTTTTGGCCGTTACTGCCATTTAACGCCAAAGCGATGAGGGATGTTTTGGTCCGTTCACCGATGCCTTTAAAGAATAGGCGCCCAGCCTTTTTGCACCCGAAAGATCCAGACAGGTAATGTTGTCTGGATCTTTTCATTTTCCTTTATTTCAATTATTCAAGCTGATTGATATAATACATACAGGTGATGATAATGAGAACAATTTATGATATTCAACAATTATTGAAAAAGTTCGGAACGTTCATATACATAGGGAACCGGTTGGCTGATTTGGAGCTGATGGAGGAAGAAATTAAACAATTGCACCAGGCCCAATGTATATCAAACGAAGACTACCAAATGGCAATATTATTATTAAGAAGCGAAGCTGCCCGTGAACGGGATAGATAAAAGGGAGAGAAATATATGCAAAGTTATTACATAGGAGCAGATATTGGCGGTACGACTGTCAAAATGGCTGTTATAGGAGAAGACGGCACTATTTTGGAAAAGTGGGAAATACCTACGAATCATAAGGATGAGGGAAATCATATTCCAGAAGACATTGATTCTTCTTTAAGTGAAAAATTGGTTGAGCTAGGTATTCAAAAGGAGCAGGTATTAGGAATAGGAGCCGGGGCACCAGGCTTTGTAAATGCAGATAGTGGATTTGTATACCAAACAGTGAATATCGGGTGGAGAAACTTTGATTTAGGAAAAATTCTCAATGAAAAAACTGAGTTTCCTGTTTTTGTCGATAATGATGCAAATCTGGCAGCATTAGGAGAAAAGTGGAAGGGTTCTGGAGAAAACTCCAATGACTTGATTGCCGTGACATTAGGCACAGGAGTAGGTGGAGGCATCATCGCTAATGGGGAAGTTATCAATGGCGTCAATGGTACCGGAGGAGAAATTGGCCATATCACGGTTGTTCCTTCAGGTGGGGCACCATGTAACTGTGGAAAGACAGGCTGCTTAGAAACTATTGCTTCTGCTACTGGTATCGTTCGATTAGCAGGGGAAGCCATATCCAAAAACCCGGAAACATTACTCAAAGAATACTCCTCAAATGGAAAAAGTTTAACAGCAAAAGACGTCTTTCAAGCTGCAGGTGCAGGGGATAAGCAGGCACGGGAAGTTCTTGATTACGTCACTGATGTACTAGGGATGACGATTGCAAACCTGGCGATAGCCTGCAATCCTTCAAAAATTGTTATTGGCGGAGGTGTATCAAAAGCTGGCGAAGATTTATTGAATCCATTAAGAAAAGCTTTTGATCAATACGCTTTACCACGCACGAGTGAGGCATGTGAATTCGTTATAGCTGAATTAGGTAATGATGCCGGAGTGCTTGGGGGAGCTTTCTTAGTAAAACAGAATCTGGGATTAGAATAGGAAATGAAGGACTGCGAAAGGCAGTCCTTTTTTTAATCAGACTCCCAGATAATACAAATTGCCTTTTTGAAAGATTTCACTTATAATTTGCTCTTAGCCGGAAATGGTTCCGGATGCAACAAATTGGGATGTAAAGCATTTGTAAAGGAAAAGTAAAAAAATAAATGAAACTTTTCTGGTACAATAGTCGTCATATTAGAAGATAGGTTTAATATTAATGATAAATGGATATTGTTAAATACAGGTGTGTCTCATGTTAAAAATAAGTAAAACATGAACACCCTGGAAGTTAAGGAGGATATAGACATGCAAGCTTCAAAGTTCAAGTTACCATTGTTCATAATTGCAACCGTGTTATTTGGCTTGAAGACATATATCGTATATAAATATATGTTCAACCTGAGCATTGAAAATACCATGCAGGAACTGATTCTCTTTTTGAATCCATTCGTGAGTGCCTATCTTGTATTCGCCATCAGTGTATGGCTGAAACCTAGAAGGCAGATGAAATATCTGCGATGGACCACTCTAATTGGTACAATGATTTTATATTTGAATCTAGTATTCTATCGTAATTTCACTGATTTTATTACCATTCCCGTTTTATTCCAGGGTAATAACGCAGCTGATTTAGGCAGCAGTATCCTTTCGCTCGTTCATTTACCGGATTTACTCCTGTTCATGGATGTGGCTATTGTATGGTTCTTAAGCAAACGTGCTGCCAGCTGGGCTGTTGATTTTCCTAAAGCAGGAAAAATTGCTGCTACAGCCGTGACGTTTTTGTTGTTGACTGCCAATGTTGTGTTGGCGGAAATGGAGCGCCCAATGTTGTTTGTCCGCGCTTTCGACCGTGAATATCTTGTTAAGAATATCGGGATATTCAATTATCATGTTTATGATGCGACGATGACAACGAAGACCAAAGCACAACGTGTATTAGCTGATGGCAGTGAAGTACAAGAGATTGAAACGTATATGCGTGAAAATACCACAAATAACGAAAAAACAGATCTATTCGGTGTTGCTGAAGACAGGAACGTCATCTTTGTGTCTGTAGAATCGATGCAAAATTTCGTATTAGATGAAAAAGTTAATGGGAAAGAGATTACTCCATTCATGAATGACTTAAAAGAAAGCAGTGACACGATTTTCTTCCCGAACTTCTATCACCAGACTGCGCAAGGTAAAACGTCTGATTCGGAGTTCATTGTAGAAAACAGCATGTATCCACTGCCGAGGGGTGCTGTATATTTCACACATGCGGCCAATGAATATAATTCATTACCAGAAATTTTGAATGAAGAAGATTATTACACTTCTGTTTACCATGCGAATAACAAAAGTTTCTGGAACCGTGATACCATGTATGCAAATTTAGGCTACGATAAATTTTTTGATGAACAGTCTTTTGAAGAAAACGAGGAGAACTCATTTGGATGGGGATTGGAAGATAAAGCGTTCTTCGAACAATCTATCAAATATTTGAAAGAACAGGAACAGCCTTTTTACAGTAAATTCATTACTCTAACGCATCATTTCCCGTTTGAATTACCTGAAGAGAAGGCGCATATTGATAAATATGATTCTAACTCGAGAACACTGAATAATTATATTCCAACTGCGCGTTATACAGATGAATCGTTAAAAGGTTTCTTCCAGCAGTTGAAGGATGCAGGAATGTATGAAGACTCTATCATTGTTTTGATGGGGGATCACTATGGTATTAGTGATTTCCACAATAAAGCGATGAGTCAATTCCTGGGAACAGAAATTGATGGTTACCAGCATATCCAGAACCAGCGGGTACCATTTATGATCCACATTCCTGGTTATGAAGGCGGTAAGCAATACGATAAAATCGCCGGTCAGGTAGATGTTAAACCGACATTGATGCATCTATTGGGAATCGAAGAGGAAAACGACCTTTCATTTGGTACCAACCTGTTTGCTGATAAACGCAAAGGCTTTATCGCTATGCGTGACGGAAGTTTTGTGACAGACGAATATATTTACAAAGGTGAAGTTTGTTACGATCGGGAAACAGGAGAACCGATCGAGACGGCACCTGAACAGGAATCACCATGTCTGCCGTTTAAAGAAAAAGTCGATAAGGAACTCGCGTACTCAGATAGCCTGATTTATGGCGACTTGCTTCGTTTCTATGATTTTGATGAAGGCGAACGCCAAACGAAAGAAGAAGTCGAAGAAAAAGAAAAAAAGAAAGAACAACAAAACAATCAATAATGAGTAGTGAAAAAGACACCCATCGGGTGTCTTTTTCTTATAATAAGATAAATGAAGTAGGAGAGGGGAATATCATGGGTAAGGGTTATGATACAAACTCACTTAATCGAGATATGGAAAAGTGTTTAAAATCTCCCTTTGTCAATGGGGAAGTAATTGGAAAGTCCATCTTAAAAAAGCCGCTTCATCAATTAACTATAGGTAACGGCCCATTTTTAGTCCATTGGAATGGGGGATTTCATGGAAACGAATGGATGACATCCAAAATCCTTATGGGAATTGTATTGGAAATATTAGAGTTATTAGATAATAATGAGACTTGGAATGGCAATTCACTGAAGGATCTTTTTAAACAGGTACGGCTGCAGGTTGTACCGATGGTCAATCCCGATGGAGTGGACCTGGTGATCCATGGAGAAGACAAAGCAGGGAGTTACCAGGAACTTGTTAAGGAATTGAATCATCCAAACCGCACGTTCTCTTCCTGGAAAGCGAATATACGCGGTATAGACTTAAATAAGCAGTATCCAGCAGGATGGAAAATTGAACAAAAAAGAAAGCCCGCTTCTCCGACATTCAGAGACTTTCCCGGCTATGAACCGCTTACTGAGCCAGAATCAAAAGCTATGGCACAGTTGATCATTAACGAACCCGCTGACCGTTTGCTTTGTTTTCATTCACAGGGTGAGGTCATCTACTATGGCTATTCCAATAAACAACCAAGAACTTCAGTGGATGTGGTAAAGAAATTTCAGAAGGTAAGTGGATATGTACCAGTATGCACGTTTGACAGCCACGCAGGTTTGAAAGATTGGTTTATCGATCGTTATCAGAAGGAAGGATATACGGTAGAAGTTGGAAGAGGCATTAATCCATTGCCTTTATCCCAGTATGATAAGAATCTGGGAAAAATTAGACGACTTGCTTTTCACTCTCTCATACCAAGCTAAGTATTTGGTATCCCCATGTTCTTTTGCCATAATTAATCTTAACTTCCTATAGAAAGAGAATCTGCAACCCTGTTATAAAATTAACAGGATAGATAATCCTAAAAAAAGAAAGTTGGTGAAGGAAATGACACAACCCATTTTCTCTTTTAAAAATGTTACCGATGATATTCTTAACAATTTGAGTTTTAACCTCTACAAAAATGAGAAAGTCATGTTGTTTGGCCCTTCGGGGGCAGGTAAGAGCTCTTTGCTATTTCTATTCAACCGATTGAGGGATCCCAAAGAGGGAAAAATTGAATTTAAGGACAGGCCGATAACAGAATATGATATCTCTAATTTGCGTAGAAAGGTAGGGTTATTGCTTCAATCACCGAACTTGTTCCCTGGTACCGTTCTTGACAATTTAAAGTACGGTCCTTCACTATGTGGGGAATGGAACCCTGCTGACGCGAAAAAGCTGTTGGAGTATGTACAACTCCCTGAAAGTTATTTGAATCGAAAGGTCGACCAGCTTTCCGGAGGGGAACAGCAGCGTGTTTCCCTCGGCCGTACACTGGCTAACTCTCCGGAGGTATTATTGTTAGATGAACCAACTAGTGCGCTTGATTATCGTACAGCAGAAGAAATTGAGGAAGTATTAGAAGGATTGGTAGATGAACACCAGTTGACCATGGTAATGGTCACCCATGATTTAAGACAAGCCAAACGATTAGGGGAACGAGGCTTGTTCCTGATGGATGGAGAGATCAAAGAGGATGATCAGATACAAACGATGCTGAATCAACCAAAGACAGACGAACTCAAAGAATTCATTCAAGATTAGGAGGGATACCTGATGGAGCCGGAAGTATCTAATCAGTCGTTACTGTTTCTGATCGTATTCGTACTTGTACCATTAACTTTATCTTATTATTATCAATTAGGAATGAGCAAAGACATTCTCTGGTCCGCTATAAGGGGGACGGTACAGCTTTTTGTGGTAGGTTACATATTGACCTTTCTTTTTGATTTGAACCCTTTTATCGGTATTCCCTTGATGGTAAGTATCATGATCGTGATTGCAACCTTTCATGCCAGGAACAAAGGGAAAGAATTACCGAATGCTTTTATAGTGATCCTACTTGGCTTAATAACGGTAGAGGGTAGTGTGCTTGCTTTATGGCTGGCTTTTGATATGGTTGAATTCAGACCATCCGAAGTCATACCAATGAGCGGGATGATCATTGGTAATAGCATGGTCGCTATGGGACTGGCGCTTGAGCGGATGAAAAACGAATTTACAGAGAACAGTGGTAGATTGATGGCGGCATTGTCGTTAGGGGCAAAACCTAATCAGGCTTCTCATCTTATAATCACGAAGACCCTGAACGCTGCCTTGATCCCGAATGTGGATCGTTTAAAAACAATTGGTCTTGTTCAGCTTCCTGGTATGATGACTGGCTTGATTCTTGGGGGAGTGGAACCAATCATGGCAATCAAATATCAACTTGTGATTTCTTTAAGTATTTTCTCATCTGTCTCTTTAAGTGCTATGTTTGTCACGATGGCCATGTACCGTTATTTCTTCAATAAAAATGACCAGTTGTTGGAAAGCGAAGAAGAGCTGCGTACACAGTCAAAGTAAATGCATGTAACGAAAAAACCTTGCCACCGTATGGTGACAAGGTTTTGTGATTTTATCCAAATAACCGGACGTAAATCGTCATTACAGAGAACCAGCCGAAAATCAATGCTGATGCTCCTGCAAATAGTACTGCAAAGAAATTTTTTGTTTTCAATTCGCGGAATACGGCAAGTACGCAAAGAATTGCGACTAGTAAAAGAATGATAGCTGTTACCAAACTCAGCACCCCCTAAACCCTTCACTGTGTAGTATCCATAGCTTAACTTTGGATGTTATAATGGCTATGTAAAAACCTTTTCATTCCTCATACATTTTATAGTATGGATTAGAATTTGTCGAGTTATTCTATATGAATTTTAATAAAACATTGCAAAGGAGTCAATAGGCATATGAAAATTGTACAATTGCCCCTTGGGCCTCTAGGTACAAATTGCTATGTTCTTTCTGGACAAGAAGAGAGTCTGGTGATTGATCCTGGAGGAGATAGTGACCAGTTGATTGGTTATTTAACTGAAAATAAGCTAAAACCATCAGCTATCTTGTTAACACATGCTCATTTTGATCATATTGGAGCGGTGGATGATATCAGGGATCATTTTGATATTCCGGTTTACGTACATAAAGAGGAAGAGGATTGGCTGTCAGACTCGAATCAGAATGGCTCAGCTTTCTTCCAGATGGGGAGGATTGCAGCGCGTAAGGCCGAACACCATTTTAATATTGGGGAAATGAGTATCGGATCTTTCCAGCTTGAAGTCAGACACACTCCTGGACATTCCCCTGGAAGTGTCTCCCTGGTATTCAGAGAAGAAGACTTTGTCATAGCAGGAGATGCATTATTTCAACGGGGCATAGGCAGAACAGATCTTCCAGGAGGGGACATGGATACACTTGTAAGTAGTATTCGTAAAGAATTATATACGCTGCCGGATTCAACCAGGGTATACCCAGGACACGGACCAGCGACGACCATCAGAGAAGAAAAACGGGAGAACCCTTTCGTAACCTTATAAAAAGTACAAAAAAAGATCCTTCTTGAAATATCAAGAAGGATCTTAGGGGGGATGTGCTCTGCTTTTTCGTTGGTTAGGGATAAAAGTTAAGCTACTACAAATAAGTATAAACGAAATTATCACTATGTCAATAGTGTAAATTAAAAAGGGGACAGCAATGGAGAAAATTTTGAAATCTATAATTGAGGACCATCCGGAAAGATCCATTGGTTATGACACTTTTATTGAATACTCCCTTTATCATGAAGCTACGGGATATTACCAAAGAGATGGGATTAAAGTTGGCAAGGAGGGGGATTTCTATACTTCAAGTATGATTCACAGCATATTTGCTGAGATGTTTGCTGATTATTTCTTTAAGGTGAATCAAACCCTTGATATTCCGTTGCAAATTTGTGAAATAGGTGGAGGAGACGGCACCTTCGCACATCAAGTAATGAGGCGGTTAAAAAAACATCAAGTACCCTATACATATCATCTGATAGAAAAAAGCCCTTTTCATCGTGAAGCCTTAAAGGTAAAAGAGTCAGAAGGGGAGGTTTTCCTCTATGAAAGTATGGACGGGTTTTTAAGCCAAAATGCTTTTTTTGAGGGAATAATCTTCTCAAATGAATGGCTGGATGCTCAACCAGTAAAAGTGGTGGAGAAATGCGATGGTGATATTATGGAGATTCAAGTATCGTTGGATGAAAAGGATAATTTCAAGGAAGTGGCCTGTCCATTGGACAGAGAGTCATCCCTTTTTATAACTGCCTATAACATTCATTTAGAAGAAGGACAACGCATTGAGGTTCCTCTCTATATGATTGACGCTGTGCGAAAGTTGGATGCTCTCCTGGATAGAGGTTTGATTGTGACGGTAGACTATGGATATGAGAGGGAGGATTGGAACCATCCAGCAAGAAGAGAAGGGAGCTTACGGGGTTATTTTCAGCATCAATTAGTAAAGAATGTGTTGCAGAATCCAGGCTCAATGGATATTACCCATCATGTTCATTGGGATATATGGAAAGCTCTCGGGGAAGATGCGGGCTGGGAAAACATCTTTTTAAGGAAGCAAAAAGAATTTCTCCTTCAATCTGGTATCCTGCAGGAACTGATTGCCCATAACAACGTCGATCCTTTTTCGGAAGAAAGTAAAAAAAACCGGGCTATCTCTTCCTTGGTTGCTGGCAATGGATTTAGTGATGCTTTTGATGTATGTATTCAGGCTAAAAATATAAACAGGGAGTCTTTAGAAAGGCATAAAAAAAATCTGTTATCCGATTAAGGATAACAGATTTTTTTAATGGAACCCTGGCTGTAAGATAAATGTTGTGTAATACGTAAAACCGATCATAAATACTGTCAGGTAAGCACCAAATATGTACATGTACATACGTTCTGACAGCTTTAAGTAGCTTACTGCAAGGAAAAAAGCCGTTTGAACTAAAAATAATAAAGCCGATTCATTCATGTCGCCAACGTAAAACATGACAGTAAAAATACCAGTCCAAAAGGCAAGCACGCGGAACATACGATCCATGCTTTTCCCCCTCCTTTTCTTCGATGAAACTATCATAGATATTATAAACGACTATACAAAGAATGTAAAACGAATCATCACAAAAATGTTAAAATTGAGCTTTGTATAGACAGTTTGCGCAACCATCCATCATATTATGCTCCTCTTTTAACTCGATATCCTGAAACATCGCTTCAAACATGCCTTTTAAAAAGTAGCTATGCATATCACAAACTAATTGTTTCTGACGAGAGGCTACCTCTTTAAATGGACAATTGTTTACAGTGAATACAATTGTATCATCCGTTTGTTGGTGAAATTCCGGAAATAGTCCAGTCATTTCTGCGGAGTTTTTTAATAGTTCCAGTTTTTCAACACGGTTTAAATTTGAAGTATTCGAAGTCTGTCGTTCAATGATTTCTTTTCCGAATTTTTTACCGGTTGAATAGAGTGCTGTTTTTCCAGCTTCACCCATGTCAGCAAATGCTTCAAAGGCGATCTGTGCTAACAACTGATAATCACGGAATGGGAAGTGAAGCTGTACCACTTCGTGAGATAAATTATAAACTCTGCTTGGTCTGCCCCCACGCCCTGTCTTCTTAGTGTGAGAAAGTAACATATTGACATCTTCCAGTTTGGATAAGTGCAGGCGTGCAACGTTCGGGTGTATTTCAAAAGCTTCAGCAATATCCTGTACCGTAACATCTGCATTCTTTTGGACAATAAACTCATAAATATGAAAACGAGTTGGATCACTTAATACGTTAGTAATTTTCAATGTCTGTTCCATTAACAGTCACCCCTCTTAATAGGTCTGACCTCATTATAATACAAACCAGGCTGGATTTTACCCAAAGGGAAAGAATGTTAAAAAACGTACACAAATTGCTAATATGGCTAACTTGTTAACCTTAAAATGTGACCGTAAAACAAAAAAAGCATGCTTGGAAAAGTGAGCGACTTTTCCAAGCATGCTTTCACTAGCTGGGCTAGCTGGATTCGAACCAACGAATGACGGAATCAAAATCCGCTGCCTTACCGCTTGGCTATAGCCCATCAATTATGATGTAACTATAGTTTGTACCGGACTTCAAAAATTATTCAAATAAAAAGCAAAGAATTTTATTCCGTGTTCACCCAATTGTATACTTGCGTCCAAATTTATTGGTGACATCTTTATTAGTAGTAATGACTATTTGCAGGTCATACGTACGGCCTTCTATCCATGTATATTTGATTGTAGTATCCCCCTGTGGGAAAAGATACGTTACCTCGCCGGAGTTCGGAAGTTCTTCCATGTTACTCATTTCTTTATGGAATTTAGCTAATCCACTCTGAAACAATGTATCCATTACAATATTGTCATAATGAAGCTCGGTTATATATTGATGATTTTGATATAAGTGAATAGAAGTGGTGGTGGCAGCAAGGAAAAGAAGAGATAGAAGTAACACAAATGGAAATATGAAGCCATTACGGAATGGGACTGGAGTATGTTTGAAGTCGTTTTTCAAAAGATTTTCCTCCCAAGGATGTAATTACAACAAGCAGCTGATTATTTTGCAAAGAAAATTGAACCGTCTCAATATCCCTTACTAATACTTCGTGTCCCCGTCCACCAACTTGTCTCCTAATAGAAGAGCCATACCTTTCGATCGTGATAAGTTCACCATGATAAGACAGCAGTTCCAGGCGAGTGGATTGTACGGAGATTATGTCATTAAACGCCAGTTCATCTGAGGTAAACGTAAAGAATTGGCGGACACTTAGTTCCTGCTGCTGATTATCAGTAGAAAATAATTGGAATAATGGAGGAAGAAAGCTGAGCATCAAGGTGACTATCAATAAACTTATGATTGTTTCTGCTAATGTATATCCGTTAATGTTTTCGATATCCATTAAGGCAAACCTTCTCTGTATGATTTTGTTTATTGTTCCAATCAGCACAGGCTTTTACTAAGCCATCCTGGATTTCAACGTTTACGTGGATATTAGTAAAATCATCAATAGAGTAACTCATAACTCCCATCACTGGAGCATTTACTTTTTTAAGTAGCTCATCATGCAAAATTGCTGTTACTATTCTCCGGTCTGTAAGAATAGCTTCCTCCATGTTTACTTTCATCATTATGGGTAGAGTGCTCAATAAAAGGGTAAGCAATAGTCCGAATGCAACTATTACTTCTACCAGGGTAAAGCCATTATATTTCATACATATAACACCTGCTTTTACCAAATGGAAAAACAATTTTATAGGTTTTATTGGGAGTTTTTACACGAAAGCTGCCTGGGTTGAATATGGTGCCGTCAGAGGAAAAGCGGATGGGCACTAATAAAGTCTGAAGATCGATTATCAACGCCTGAGGAATGTCACGCTCAATAATTTTTTGTTCTTTTTTTGCATCCATTAAATAATATTTTTTCTGCGAAGGTATAATCATCAAGTCGTAAAATGATTGATTGTTCATTGATAATTGCTGGGTAAGTAAAACATCATCTTCAAACTGTCTGTAGAAATTAGAAAAAGCAGTATGGTCCTGGATCTGGTGATGCAAAGGTACAGAAATAGCTAGTAAAATACTTAAAGTTAGTAGCACAATCATGGTTTCAAGCAACGTATAGCCGTTTTTTGTTAACATAATAATATTCCACCCGCCTAGGGGGTGGATGTAACTTTACCTTCACTGGTCAGGGTAAGGGTCTCGCCATTAGGACACGTAGTCTGAGTAATATATCCGTTAGTCTCTAAATCGCTGATCAGAGTTGGCATTTCACCTTCATTTATATAGTACGCTTGCACTTGTGCTTCTGCCAGCTTTACCAGCGCCTCGCAACCTTTTTCACGAACCATTTGATTGTTCTCGGCTATGTTTGGAATAGTTATAATCAACAATACGGAAATAATAAGCAGGACAACTAACATTTCTATCAACGTGAAACCTTTTTCATTTTTAAACATAATTGTTACTTCCTTTCTATATTTGGTTCATCCACTGATACATAGGCAACATGATGGAGCCGTAAATAAATAAAATGAACACAGCTATGATGATAAAGAAAACCGGCTGGATGATTTCCAGTGCTTTATTCAATTTTTGCTTTGTCATGTCGGTAAGCATCTCAGAAAGCATAGCTAAGTCTCTGGTTAAGGTCGTGAGGTCGGATGTTTTATGGAAAATGGTGGTTAGTTCAGGGCGAAACATCTGGCATTGATGGATCGCTTGTGCGAGGGTTGCTCCTTGTTCCAGGTGATCGAGGATGATATCAGCCTGATGGCTGAGCAGGGGATAATGGGATTGGCTACTCATAACATGTAACGCTTCTTTCATAGAAACGCCTGTGGAAAGTATGGAGTGCAAGTGGGTGGCAAATAGGAACGTAGTTTTCAGCTTATGATAGTCACGAAGCATTGGAATTTTATCATACAATAGAAGCTGTTTTTTAAAAGAAATGGTGCTTTTTCTGATTTTCCAGTAAATAACTACGGTAACTCCTAAAAGCCCTGCCACTTTTACAAAGGTGATAAGAAAACCTGTTATATACACTGCCGCGATTAATCCTATACTTCCTGCTTCCTGAGACTGGAACATAGTCAAAAAAGCAGGAAAAATGGTACGATCGATGACAAAAAGCATGATTACTAAGAATGCACTCAAAAATGCAGGATAACGGATGACTTGTTTAAATTTATTTACATATTTATTTTCTAATTGGATCATGGTGCTGCATTGATGAAAAACTTCATCAAGATTCCGATGCATTCTTGCAAAGTATAAAAATGAGACGACATTTCTTGAAAAACCTGTAGCTTGAAGACATACATCAATTGGCTTCCCACTTTTTAATTCTTGTGTTATATCTGTAGCAAGCCCATCAAACCGCTCATCCCAGGTCAAAATAGTTAATGCTTCAAGCAAAGGGTATCCTTTTTTCAAGAGATGGCTGATCCGATCCAGAAATTGAATCTGGAGTTTTTGTGGCAATGTTTCTGTTGATTTGCTGCTAAATAACTTCATTTTCGGAAAGGAAACCGTATGCATAGGCTTTTCTCCTTAAGTGATCAAAGGAATGAAAGGGCGGGGATGCGGGAAGAGAGTGCTGATGGATGGCATGCCGGAGCAACTCACCGTCCATTAATTCCATAATGGCTGCTCGTTTAGGGAGGTGGGTGGCACATTCAATCGGGAGTAATCGTTGGGAAGCTATTGATATCAATGTTTGTTCCAGGTCGACTGTCTTAATGCCCATCTCCTTTAATCGTAAGATGGTGCCTAACGCGTCTTTAGCATGTAAACTGGATAGTACTAGGTGGCCTGTGTGAGCAGCATGAAAGGCAAAATGAGCGGTTTGCCTGTCGCGAATTTCACCTACCATGATTAAATCAGGGTCATGTCGTAATGCTGCCTTGAGGCCGGCATCGTAGGTAATACCAGCTCGTTCATTCACTTGCACTTGAATAATGTTTTCGATGTTTTTTTCAATTGGATCCTCTAATGTGATGGCCTGGTAAGAGTTTTCTTTTATCAGAGCTTGCAGTAATGCATAAAGGGTAGTGGTCTTTCCACTGCCTGTTGGCCCTGTAAATAGAATCATACCGCTTTGATGGCGGAGCCAGTCTTGGATTCTTTTATACTGTGCGGGGAAGATGAAAAGCTTTTCCAGTGAAAGGGACTCGGTTTGTGGAAGGATCCGGATAGCCAGACTTTCATTTGATTGGATCGGAAGTGTGGAAAGACGTAAGGAAAAAAGGTCATCATGATTTCGGAAAGAAATCGTCCCGTTTTGAGGCTTTTTAATTTCTCCAATGTCCATTCCGGAGGTGAATTTGTAATAGGAAAGTAATTTCACGTAAACTGGAGTGGAAATGGAGGAGTGGAATATCCGTTTTCCATGGACACGAAAATGAATGTCCACTTTTTGAAGGTAGGGGGAAAAGTGTATATCTGTAGCAGTTGACTGAATGGCTGAAATTAACAGTTGATGAGATAAATTTGCAGTAGAGCTCACTTCAATATATCACCTCGCTTTTTAGTTTAAATTACATAATTCGACAAATGTTACGAAAATCCTGCAAGGATAAAAAATATTTTTTATAGGAGGGGAAAACATGAAAACGATTTACCTGATCGGTTTTATGGGGAGTGGTAAAACTACAGTGGCAGAAATTCTTTGTCAGGAAGCATCACTTACCCTAATGGAAATGGATGATTTGATTGAACAAAGCGAAGGGAGAAAGATTAAAGAAATTTTTGCAGAGAAAGGGGAAGCGTATTTTCGAAAGCTGGAAACTGCAATGCTGCAGGAAATTCCAGCGGAGAACGCAGTAGTTTCAACCGGTGGAGGGGTTCCCATGAATCCGGTCAATCAGGAGTTGATGCGTCGCGGTACCGTCATTTTTCTTGATGCAAGCTTTGACACCATTAATGAGAGGTTGTCCCAGGATGTAAACCGGCCGTTATGGAAAGGGAAAGAAGATGAAAAGTTTCAACTTTTGGAAGAACGACGCCCAATTTACGAACAAGCTGCTGATTATATTATTAATGTAGATGCAAAAAGTCCTGAACTTTTAGCAAAGGAAATCCTTCACGTATTGAGTTAAATAAATCCGGTCATACTAAAGATAATAAATCCAACAAGGGTGAATGCTATGTCCGGGAATGATTACGTCAAGTACGTCACGGAAGAATTTGTCCGCTATATGAATTTATCGAAAGAGGAAAAACATAAACGTAAGCGGCAAAAAATCAAGCAGCCACAACGAAATAAATGGTTTGGCATTTTACCGACAGCGATGAAAATGCTTTTTAACCGTAACAAATAAGGTTGTCTCCATTTTGGAGACAACCTTATTTGATTATTTTTTTAGTCGTTTCCTGGGTAAGATAAAACAATCCGCCATTCAACACATCTATAGTTACCTTAGGTGTGAAGCGTCCCATTAGTCCTTCTAGCTCTTTTTCCATCAACTCTCTCTCTTCTTCATCATCTTCCTGAAAGAAAGCATGGATCAATTGTTTCTCTTCCTCCAAGGTTTCCAGTGCCTGAACTGCCCAGGTTCGATCTGTATTCTCGATATGTTCTTGAATGAAACGCAGGATCCGCTGGTAACCACTAGGGATACGAATCAAAGGTGTCATGGGAAAGGTATAATCTGAGATCGTTGTTTCAAGTTGGTAGTTTTCTAACCGTTCCATGATGGAGGAAACCATCGTACCATGAATAAGGTTGAGCCCGATTGATAATAGTTCATCTTTTTTTTGTTTACCGTAATAACTGACCCGGATATTAGTGATTAGCCATGGAACCAGGGAGCTTTGCTGCCCAAAAGTATCGACTGCTTCATAGAGTTTGGTAAACCGGCAATGTTCTAATAGATAACGGTATAGTTGGCGTAAGCGAGGAGACCCAGAATGAATATATTCACCTTTTTCTTCGGTCAAATTAGGATTGGTAATTAACGTGAGTGACATCGGATCACCCTGCCTGCCCATCTTTTTAATGTAATGCCAGTAGAACGGTCTGTTCATTAGTGCTTCATCCATCTTATCGGTCAATTGAATGACAAGTCGACCATTTTCGTCAGATACTATCGGGCACTCATATTCGTTGAAGAAACTTCTGACAAACTGTTCGTGAGCTGCTGCTTCTTTCATGATGACGACCTCCGGTATGGTTCGGAATGAGATGAAATGACGGAAGCGAGGTTATTAAGCTTAATTTTCGCTTCCCCATAACTTGAGGATTCTGAATAAATGGCTTCAATTTCCTTTCCCAGATCTCCGATATCCAATTCTTCTAAAATGTGGTCAAGTTCACCAATTGCATTTTCAAATAGTTTAATTTTATCGTATAACAAGTTTAAGATATGTTCTTCAATCGTGTTTTTAATGGCAAAATTATAAATCTGTACGTTTTTATCCTGCCCGAAACGATGGATCCTGCCGATCCGTTGTTCCAGACGCATCGGATTCCACGGGAGATCATAATTGATCATGTTACGGCAAAACTGCAGGTTGATTCCTTCGCCGGCTGCTTCTGTCGCTATCATTACTTGTGCATGATCACGGAACAATTGTTTCATCCAGTCCTTTTTGCCTCGTTTGAAACCGCCACGGAATGGTACGGAAGATATGCCATGCTGCTGCAGGTACCATTGTAAATAATATTGGCTTGCCCGGTACTCCGTAAACACGATGAATTTTTCATCTGTTTGCTGGATCAGTTCAACCATCCGTTTAGCTTTTGCATGTTGAGGAAGCTGTTCTACTCCAGAAATCAATTCATGTAAAGGTCCGGTCGCTTCAGGGTCTCCGAGTTTATCATACATTAGTTTACTGGATAAATAGCACGCCTCCCGAGAGGAACATAATTCTTTTGCCAGGGTCAAGTAAGTAAAGGAAGGATGAGTTCCTTTAATCGATTCCAGCATTTGGTAAACCTTTTGCTCTTCTTCTGAGAATTCAATCCACTCTGTTTTTACCATTCGTTTAGTATCAGCAAGCCCTGTATCCTGCCTTCGATTTCGAATCATCACTTTGCTGATCAGTTTTTTTAGATTTAGGTTGCTATCAATACTTCCCATTTTCTTCCCATATTCTTTTTTAAAGGCCGACAAGTCTCCCAGGTAACCTGGTTTTAAAATTGATACTAAGTTGAATATATCGGTGATTCGGTTCTGGATTGGTGTAGCAGTCAACAAAAGACAGTATTTCTTTTGTAATGCTTTGACGAATTGATAGTTTTTCGTAGCAGGATTTTTTAACTTATGAGCCTCATCGATGATAATCAAGTCATAAGGAATAGATAGAATTTCACTTTGGTGAGGTTCTCTCTTCGCCATATCAATGGAAGTCACCATAATATCCGCATCTTTCCAAGCGGGATTTTTTCTTGGAGCATAAGCCTGGATAAAAAACTTCTCATGTAATTCCATCACCCACTGATTGACAAGGGAGGCGGGAGTCAGTATCAACACCTTGTTTACCATTCCGCGAATCAAATACTCTTTAAGTACCAAGCCAGCTTCAATTGTCTTCCCTAAACCGACCTCATCGGCAAGAATAGCTCTTCCTTGCATTTGATGAATGATTTCTTCCGCTGCTTCTTTTTGATGGGGAAGAAAGTCGATGTGAGGCAGGTGATTCAGTGCCACCAGCCCTTCGAAGGTAGGTACAGAAGAAGCCTTAGCCGCCTGGTAAGCAAGCTTGAATTGATTCCAACTGCTAATTGCATCAGGATTTACAGTCTGCTGTACCAATTCTTCTCCGTAATTTTCATCCAGTAAGATATCCATACTATTGAAGCCTCCTTTCCCTGTGCTGTTTATCCGATTTAACCCGGGATAAAATAACTTTTAAAACATGCCTGAGCATGTGATATAATTGTTTGTGACAAAATGACAGATTTTTCACAGCTTTTACTGGTTAGTATGCCCAATTGAAAAAATAAATACTACCGCGAATGACTACAGGGGGAGAGACTACGTCAGTAGCGCCGAAGGAGCAAGCATATGATATGTGAATCTCTCAGGCAAAAAGACCCTTGTGTGACGCACCTCTGGAGAGTGTTCACAGCCGTGAACCACCCAAGAAGCAAGCCTTAAATACAAAATGCTCTGAATGCGTTTTCAACTTTAGGTGAAACTTTCTGGTGAATGGACAGAGTATCCCGCAATTTAGCAGTGGGATATCTGTCTGTTTTTTTATGAGAATAATATAAGTAGAGGAGTGTTCGTATGGCTGATTTAAAAAGGACGCCGTTGTTTCCGGAATATGAAAAACATGGTGCGAAAACGATTGATTTTGGCGGATGGGACTTGCCTGTCCAATTTTCTGGAATCAAAGATGAACATGAAGCAACACGAACCAAAGCAGGACTTTTTGATGTTTCCCATATGGGAGAAATTTTTGTAGAAGGTGCGAATAGCGAACAATTTTTGCAACAAATGCTTACCAATGATATTTCCAAATTAGAACCAAAAAAAGCACAGTATACCATTATGTGTTATGAGAATGGTGGTACTGTCGACGATTTGATCGTTTATCAGTTGGAACAGGATAAATATCTGCTTGTCGTCAATGCTGCTAATGTAGACAAAGATTATCAATGGTTGGAAGATCACTTGATTGATGGTGTTTCTTTACGTAATGAATCTGATGCGTATGTACAGCTTGCTCTTCAAGGACCAAAAGCTGAAGCTGTACTACAAACACTCACTGATACGGATTTATCAGCGATAAAATTCTTCCGCTTTGAATACCCGGTTTCTTTTGAAGGTGCATCGGATGATGCAATTGTTTCCCGGACTGGCTACACTGGTGAAGATGGTTTTGAAATTTATCTTCCGAAGGCCTCAGGTCCTGTACTATGGCAAAAAATCCTTGAAGCAGGGGAAGCAGAAGGAGTGCAGCCGATTGGATTAGGAGCGAGAGACACCCTTCGTTTTGAAGCTAACCTGGCTTTATATGGACAAGAGTTATCCCCGGAAATTTCTCCTCTGGAAGCGGGACTGTCCTTTGCAGTCAAACTGAAAAAAGATGCAGATTTTATCGGAAAAGATGCACTATTAAAACAGAAAGAAAATGGGCTGGAACGGAAGCTTGTCGGGCTAGAGATGCTGGAAAAAGGAATTCCAAGAACTGGATACAAGGTCTTTGCTGAAGAAAATGAAATCGGATTTGTAACGACTGGGACCCAGTCTCCAACTCTCGGAAAAAATGTCGGTTTAGCACTATTGAAAATAGATTATACCGAAATTGGTACTGAGGTCGAAGTGCAAGTACGTAAGCGGAAGTTGAAAGCAGAAGTAGTCAAAACACCTTTCTATAAGCGTGGTTAATTCAAACAGGCAGGGGGATTTATGATGGAGTTTCGTTATTTACCAATGACTGAAAGAGACAAACAGGAAATGTTAGATACGATTGGGGTTAAAGATTCAGAAGAGTTGTTCAAAGATATCCCCGGAAAAGTAAGATTCAAAGGAGAGCTGGACATAAAGCCGCCGGCTAATGAGTTTGAATTGACAAAGGAACTGACCAGATTGGCAGAAACCAACGTCAACTTGAAATCACATACTTCCTTTCTTGGCGCGGGCGTCTATGACCATTACATTCCATCAATCGTGGACCATGTCATTTCCAGGTCTGAGTTTTATACAGCTTACACGCCATATCAACCAGAGATTTCTCAAGGGGAACTGCAGGCAATTTTTGAATTCCAAACCATGATTAGTGAATTGACCGGAATGGATGTTGCCAATTCTTCCATGTATGACGGAGGAACCGCGTTGGCAGAAGCGGTTAACTTGAGTGCTGGTTCTACTAAGAAGAAAAAAGTGATTGTATCCCGTGCCGTGCATCCGGAATCTCGTGCGGTAATCCAGTCCTATGCGAATGGCCCAGGAGTAGAAATAGTTGAAATTGACCATAAAGAGGGGATTACTGATCTGGAAGCCCTGGCTTCAGAGCTGGATGAAAACACAGCCGGCGTAGTGATTCAATATCCTAATTTCTTCGGTCAAATTGAACCGTTAGCAGAAGTGAGAGAATTGCTTGATACACAGAAAAAAGCAATGATGATTGTTTCCAGTAATCCGTTAGCCTTAGGTTATTTGACTCCGCCCGGTGAATTTGGAGCGGATATTGTCGTAGGAGATGCACAGGTGTTTGGAATCCCTGCACAATTTGGAGGGCCGCATTGCGGATATTTTGCAACGACTAAGAAGCTGATGAGGAAAGTACCAGGACGCTTGGTCGGCCAGACGAAAGATGAGCAGGGAAGAAGAGGGTTTGTATTGACTTTGCAGGCGAGGGAACAACATATCCGTCGTGATAAAGCAACATCCAATATTTGTTCGAACCAGGCTTTGAACGCACTTGCCTCATCGGTTGCTATGTCTTCACTAGGAAAGCAAGGGGTCAAAAAAATGGCTTGGACGAATATCCAGAAGACAGCCTATATGAAGAAAGCATTGGAAGGTAATGGGCTATCAGTTACTTACCAAGGGCCATTTTTCAATGAACTTGTCGTCAATCTCGGTACCGATGTCCAGAAAGCGACCAAGAAGCTGCTTGAGAAAGGCTTCATCGGCGGGTATGATCTAAGCGCCGATTATGAAGAGCTTTCAGGGCATATGCTGATCGCCGTTACGGAGGTCCGTTCTAAAGAAGAGATCGACAAATTCGCGCAAGAATTGGGGGATTTACATGAGTAATCAAGATTTTCCACTAATATTCGAACATAGCCAAGAGAGCCGGACAGGCTTCAGCCTTCCGGAGATGGATGTCCCAGAGGTAGACATGACAGAAATGCTGGATGAACGTTACATCCGCAAAAACGAAGCGGACCTGCCAGAAGTGAGTGAGTTGCAAATTATGCGTCACTATACAGCACTGTCTACACGGAACCATGGAGTAGATTCAGGGTTTTACCCACTTGGTTCTTGTACTATGAAGTATAATCCCAAAATGAATGAAGATGTAGCGAGGCTGACAGGCTTCAGTCATATTCATCCTCATCAGCCGGTAGAAACGGTGCAGGGGGCATTGGAATTGATGTATGACCTACAAACTACCCTTGCAGCAATTACCGGTATGCATACAGTGACTTTACAGCCGGCAGCAGGGGCACACGGGGAATGGACTGGACTCATGATGATCCGTGCCTTCCACGAAGCAAATGGTGATTATGGACGTACGAAAGTCATTGTACCTGATTCCGCCCATGGCACGAATCCGGCTTCTGCAACTGTTGCAGGGTTTGATGCTGTAACTGTCAAATCAGATGAGCGCGGCTTGGTTGATTTAGAAGACTTAAAGCGTGTTGTTGGAGAGGATACAGCTGCATTGATGCTGACTAACCCAAATACACTAGGTTTGTTCGAAGAGCATATATTAGAAATGGCAGCAATCATTCATGAAGCAGGTGGAAAGCTTTATTATGATGGCGCAAACCTGAATGCCATCCTGGGATATGCTCGTCCGGGAGACATGGGGTTTGACGTCGTTCACTTGAACCTTCATAAAACCTTTACTGGCCCGCATGGCGGTGGGGGACCCGGTTCCGGCCCAGTAGGTGTTACAGAAGAATTTGCGGCTTATCTTCCAAAGCCGGTGTTAACAAAAAAAGAAAATCACTATGTATTTGACTATGATCGCCCTAAGTCTATCGGACGGGTAAAACCGTATTATGGTAACTTCGGTATCAACGTTCGTGCTTATACGTATATTCGGACGATGGGAGCGGAAGGACTGAAAAAAGTAAGTGAGCATGCTGTGTTGAACGCCAACTATATGATGAGGCGTTTAGAGAAGGAATATGAGTTGCCTTTTACCCAGCATTGTAAACATGAATTCGTATTATCAGGCAAACGCCAGAAGAAATTAGGGGTAAGGACACTTGATATTGCGAAACGGCTGTTGGACTTCGGCTATCATCCGCCAACTATTTACTTCCCATTGAATGTAGAGGAAGCCTTGATGGTGGAGCCGACAGAAACAGAATCAAAGGAAACACTTGATGCTTTCATTGATGCGATGATTCAAATTTCCAATGAAGCTAAAGAGAATCCGGAAATTGTCCAGGAAGCTCCTCATACGACAGTGGTCAGCCGAATGGATGAAACAACGGCAGCCAGAAAACCGATTTTGCGCTATAACAAAGACTGAGCACATAACAAAAGCGCAAGCGCCTTGTTCACCCCCGACAAGCTTAAGCCAATCCTCGCCGTGACGCTTGTTGTCACAGAGAGGATTGACTTAAGACCTCGAGGGGGTAGGCGCTGGCCGATGAAAACGCCACGTCCTGTGGCGACATCGGCACTAGCACGTCCTATGCGTCGGAGCTGGATGCAGCCCAATGCAGAATGTTATCCACGATCATTAAATTTTATAAATTACTAGACACTAAAAAAGCATCCTTTATCGGATGCTTTTTTATTACCCTTGTTTGATTTTTCCGCCCCAGTGTTTAAATCCGCCTTTCAGCTGATTCAAATCCCTGTAACCTTTTTTATGGA
The DNA here is from genome assembly GCF_043497085.1 of Halobacillus sp. B23F22_5. Classification (NCBI taxonomy): domain Bacteria; kingdom Bacillati; phylum Bacillota; class Bacilli; order Caryophanales; family Bacillaceae; genus Halobacillus; species Halobacillus sp. B23F22_5. The sequence goes on from NZ_JBIEKI010000002.1 coordinate 170,416, forward strand.
GTACTGCCGCGGCACGAGCTGAGCGTGCACCGCTTTGGCAATAAAGGTATACAGGCTGATCTTTTCTGACTTCGATAAGACGATGATTCAACTGAGATAATGGTATATTTCTTGCCCCCAGGATATGGCCGCCTTTGAATTCTTTCGGCTCCCTTACATCAATCAGTTGTGCTTTGCGATATCCTTGTCTGAATTCCTCTTCCGTCAACGTAGTGAGAATTTTACGGGTTTTAAAAAATCTATATAACCAAAATCCAAGCAGAACAATAATCGTTATAATCAATAATTCCATCTTACTGATACCCCCATTTGTCTATTCCTTTATCTATTATATGGATGATTGGACAAATTTTCAAAGAGTTTTTGTTAAAAATAACTCTTCCACTAACTGTTAATGCTATGTAGACACGTTTTTGTCACCGAGGAGAAAGTCGCGGTCATTTGCAAACGATAAAAAAGTTTATCTGGGAGATAAAAATAAGCAATTGCTATTGTTATCTCTATTTCTCTATTATTTTCAACCTTTTTTACGATTGACAATTGCAGTTTATTTCGTTCTAAACACAATATCTGGTACTTTTTTAAAAAAAGAACACAATATATTGATTAAGAATCTCTCGATGTGGTATGTTACTTGTAGAAATTAAAAAATACCAACAACAAGAAGAATACCACCAATCCTAAATAAAATAAATAGTGAAGGAGAGGTTCACTGATGCCAACAACTGCGGAATCTCATACAAACATCGATGTGGAGCGGTTGAATAAAGATATTCGACAATTTCCACAGGTTCACGAAATAGAGCCAGACATGAAAATAACCCATAAAGGTGTTTCTCGTCTTGTAATGCTTGATCGCTACGCATTCAAGGATACTGAAAGACTTACATTAGGTGAAGGAGACTTTGTGGTACTGACTGTCAAAGAAGATCCTAACTTTCCGGCACGGGGGTTAGGGTTTATTGAATCTATCGATTGGGAAGCGAAGAAAGCAAAAGTCAAAGTCGAGCAGGAGTTCGTCCATGTCCTGGATAACGACAAGGAGCGGGAAACAGGGATAGTTACCCGTAATCTTGATACCATCGACAAACCATTGGAGATTTTCTATGAACAAATCGCCATGCGTAATGCTGCAGGTTTAGCAGAGGTAGAGACTGTCCCTGAAAACAAACAAACCTGGTATAAAGAATTTTACAAAGAGCTTTCTGAATTGAATTTTGTACCAGCAGGCCGTGTTTTATACGGGGCTGGTGCCAATACAGATGTTACTTATTTCAATTGCTATGTTATGCCATTTGTTCAGGATTCCCGTGAAGGAATCTCAGACCATCGTAAGCAGGTGATGGAGATTATGTCACGCGGAGGCGGCGTAGGAACGAATGGTTCCACACTACGGCCCCGCAACGCCCTTGCCAGGGGAGTGAATGGTAAATCATCAGGTTCTGTATCATGGTTGGATGATATTGCCAAGCTGACCCATCTCGTAGAGCAAGGTGGTTCCAGACGAGGAGCGCAAATGATCATGCTTTCAGATTGGCACCCGGATGTACTGGAATTCATTATTTCTAAAATGCAGAACCCAAGAATCCTTCGCTTTTTAATTGAAAATACAGAAGATGAGCAAATCAAGCGGTTAGCCCAGGAAAAATTGAAATTCACTCCATTGACAGAAACTGAACGAGATATGTATCAAAGCGTCGTCAACTATAAAAACATGCCAGGTTATGGCGGCTTCACGGAACAAGCGATCAGAGAAGCAGAAGAAAAGTTGTTGACTGGAGGAACATATACCGTTCATAACCCAGACTTCTTGACCGGTGCAAACATTTCTGTCTGCATCACGAAGGAATTCATGGAAGCTGTGGAAAATGATCAGGATTACCATCTGCGTTTTCCAGATGTAGAAAATTACACGAAGCAGGAGATGGCAGAGTATAATGAAGAGTGGCATAAAGTAGGAGATGTACGCGAGTGGCAGGATAGAGGCTATGATGTTCGTACCTACCGGAAAATCAAAGCTAAAGAGCTTTGGAACCTTATTAATATCTGTGCCACTTACTCAGCTGAACCTGGCATCTTTTTCATAGATAATGCCAATGAAAAAACCAATGCTACAGCTTATGGTCAAAAGGTAGTTGCAACAAATCCATGTGGAGAACAACCTCTCGCTCCTTACTCTGTCTGTAATTTGGCAGCAGTTAACCTGGCTGCTATGGCAGATAAGGCTAATAAAAAAGTAGATTACGATAAATTAAAGAAAACAGTCGAAACAGGTGTCCGTATGCAGGACAACGTCATTGACGCCACACCATACTTTTTGGAAGAAAATCGCAAACAGGCACTTGGTGAACGTCGTGTCGGTCTTGGGGTCATGGGACTTCATGATCTGTTAATATATTGTGAAACAGAATATGGCTCTGACGAAGGTAATAGACTAGTCGATGAGATATTTGAAACGATAGCGACAACAGCTTACCGCGCTTCCGTCGAACTAGCAAAGGAAAAGGGCAGCTTTCCGTATTTAGTCGGGGAAAGCGAGGAAGAAACTCAGGAACTACGTCGCCGTTTTGTCGAGACCGGTTACATGAAACAGATGCCCGAAGACATCAGGGAATCAATCCTTGAACACGGCATCCGTAACTCTCATCTGCTAACAGTTGCGCCTACTGGTAGTACAGGTACTATGGTAGGGATATCTACTGGGCTGGAGCCATACTTCTCGTTCTCTTATTTCCGAAGCGGACGATTAGGAAAGTTCATCGAGGTTAAGGCGGATATCGTCCAGGAATATCTTGATGCAAATCCACAACAGGATTCTGACAAACTGCCTGATTGGTTTGTGACCGCTATGGGTCTGTCCCCTGAAGCGCATGCGGATACACAATGTGTTATTCAGCGCTGGGTCGACAGTTCGATTTCAAAAACAGTGAACGCTCCTAAAGGATATTCCGTAGAACAAGTCGAAAGTGTGTATCAACGATTATACAGGGGCGGTGCGAAGGGCGGCACAGTTTATGTAGATGGCAGCCGTGACTCGCAAGTATTAACCTTGAAAGCAGAAGAGAATGACTTTGAGGGTGAACAAACAGAATTTGAATTTGAAGAAGATAAAAAGCCTCGGGTCGTATTGATGGATACGGTACAAGAATTGACGAAAACAGATGTAACCATCGGCTCAGAAGTCGGTAATACATGTCCGGTCTGTCGTAAAGGGAAAATAGAAGATATTGGTGGCTGTAACACTTGTACAAACTGTAATGCACAGTTGAAGTGTGGATTGTAAACTCATAAAACCTTGCAGGATTTAATTCTGCAAGGTTTTTTATACGTAAGGGTCTTTCTTGTCACGTATTATAAACTAGTGTATGATTTTTACTATACATAAAAGTTAACATAAAGGCAGTATTGGAGGATTAACATGCCGACACCGAGTATGGAGGACTATATTGAACAAATATATATGCTGATAGAAGAGAAGGGTTATGCTCGTGTATCTGATATCGCTGAAGCTTTAAGCGTCCACCCTTCGTCTGTAACCAAAATGGTACAGAAATTGGATCGCGACCAATATTTGAATTATGAAAAATACCGTGGTCTGGTGCTGACAGCAAAAGGTAAAAAAATAGGAAAACGTCTGGTTTATCGTCATGAATTATTGGAACAATTTTTAGAAATCATCGGTGTGGATAATGAAAACATCTATGAAGATGTTGAAGGGATCGAACATCATCTAAGTTGGAACTCCATCGATCGCATTGGTGATTTAGTGCAATTTTTTGAAGAGGATGAGTCAAGGATTAAAGGACTCCGACAAGTCCAGGAAAATAATGAAAAAGAAACAACATAAAACTGTATTTTAAAGGCGTGCCGATGAGGTGCGTCTTTTTTTCGGGAGTTTTCGGTTCTATACGAGCTTGTTTCCCCTTATATATGAAACAAACGGCCTCTAAGGGGGGGACCTATGAAAATTGATGGTGTTTTTTCGGGTGGGGGAGTCAAAGCTCTTGCTTTTGTAGGTGCACTGCAGGTGGTTGAAAAAAGAGGCTATGTATTTCAGCGAATGGCTGGAACCTCAGCTGGTGCGATAACTGCCAGCCTGTTAGCAGCAGGATATCGTGTTGATGAATTAGAAACTGTATTAAGGGAGCTCGATTTTGAAACTTTTGTAGATCCTCCTTTGATTGATAGGCTGATTCCTTTTACGAAGTGGCTGCTTTTATATTTCAGAATGGGATTATATAAAGGGGATAGGCTTGAACGCTGGTTGTATGACCGATTGGCCGCCAAAGGGGTATATACTTTCCGTGACCTCCCTGCAGGGAAACTGAAAATTATTTGTTCTGATTTGACGTTAGGTAGAATCCTTGTAATTCCAGATGACTTAGAAGCATTTTATAATATAGATCCATACCAATTCCCTGTGGCAAAAGCAGTTCGAATGAGCGCCGGACTTCCTTATTATTTTACTCCTGTAAAGTTAACAGGCAAATCAAGTGTAAAATCATTGGTTGTAGATGGAGGTTTGCTAAGCAACTTTCCTATCTGGTCCTTAGAAAACCGAGATGGAAAAAGGGTGCGACCAATTCTGGGAATGAAATTAAGTAATCCCCCTAGTCAATTCCCTGAAAGGAAAATAAATAACTCCATAGAAATGTTCCACGCATTATTTTCTACAATGAAACAAGCACATGATGCACGGTATATTTCCAAGTCTAAGAGTGCAGATATTCTGTTTATTCCGGTGACCACCATAGATACAACCGATTTTCAGTTGAGTGATATCCAAAAAGATGAATTGATTGAGCTTGGAAGAGAACATGCTGAAATGTTCATAGGCACTTGGAGAAAATAAAAAAATCGAACCTCATCATTAAGATGAGGCTCGATTTTTTTTCTTGTTTTTAGCTCCTTCAATGACGCGCAGGTGCGCAGCACTTGTTTTTCGTTTCTTCTTACTAAAGCCAGGGGAAGGGTTGATAGTGGATTTCCCTTTAAGCTTAGTACCACTGTCATTTCCTTTATATTTCTTTTTTGACTGTTTGACAGCTTGTTTGTATTTTTTCATTTCATTCGATGAACCGCCTCTGCGTTTCATCATGAAATGATTAAGAACGAAGTAAAGGACTGCTGCAATACCTACCATGATCAAAAGGTTTGTCAAAAGACCCATGGCATCGGTCGCCAGCTTCATTACAAGTCCGACGACTGCAAGCCCAATCAAGACGTAAATGACAGGCGTCATACGACTGCGTGGCATAATTTCATGTGCCTCCCTTCCATTTTCAAATCGCTAAGAGATCACCCTACTATTCTGTATACCACCTTTGCGGTCATTTTCATCATTTTCTAGCACTTTTTTAAAAGATTGTAATGCAACTTCGACTTGATCATCTTTGGGCTCTTTAGTTGTAAGAAGCTGCAGCCACAATCCTGGATACCCTAATACTCGCAAAATTGGAATGTTTCTTACTTTGTTTGTTAATTGTAGAACCTCAAAGGAAAGCCCAATAACAATAGGTATTAGAAAGATGCGATTAACAATTCTCCACCATAATGGGTCTGTCGCAACAAACATATAAACAAACATACCAACGATAACTGTAAACAAAATAAAACTGGATCCACATCGGTAATGGAGACGTGATTGTTTTTGAACTTCTTCTACTGTCAATGGGACATTGTTTTCATAGGCATTAATTACTTTATGTTCAGCTCCATGATATTGAAACACTCGCTTAATTATCGGTGTCATGGAAATGAAGTAAATATATGCCAATAGTAAAACGAGTTTAAATAAGCTTTCTAGTGCTACTTGGCCGAATCTCCCTGAAATTACCGGCTCAAAAAAGTTAGCTACAAACGCGGGAGTAACCGTGAAGATAAGTTTCCCGAAGAAAAAGGATAAGACACCGATCGCTCCTACGCCTAATATCATAGCTAGTTTTGAAGTTTCTTCTTCTTTTTCAATTTGGACATCGTCATCAGGATGAACATCGTATCTTTCCGTTGAAAAATTCAGGTGTTTGGTTCCATTGGCGCTAGCTTGAATGAGAGAAACGAGACCTCTTAAAAGTGGGATCTTTTTTAGACGATTCGCTATTTTAGATTCTGTCCGTTCCAGCTCAAAATATTCAATACTTTTATCTTTTCTACGTATAGCAGTAACATAGCTTTTCTTTCCGGCAAACATGACTCCTTCTACAACAGCTTGCCCGCCGTATGCTATCGATTTTTTTTCTGACATAGATACACCAGCCTCAAGTTGAATTTACCTCTTACTTATATTTTACAGCAAATAACAGGGTATCACTAGCCCCTTTTATTGATAACCGAGCTGATTAGCATTTTTTTTAGTCTTACGGGAAAAACTAACCGAAGGAGGTGTATGGATATGGAAGATAAACAATTAGAGCAAAATCAACAAGAAAAACCAGTAAGCATTGTAAACAAATCATTGTTGACGGGATTTGTAGGGGGGATGATTTGGAGTATATTCGGAGCCCTTTCTTATTATTTCAGTTTTACGGAGGTTTCTCCAGCATCCTTTGTCATTCGTTCATTCTGGCAAACAAGCTGGTCTAGTGCCTTTCTTGGAGAAGTGCTGGGAATTATAGGAGTAAGTTTGGTTGCCATTATAGGTGCTCTTGTCTACTATTTAGTGTTAAAAAAGACAAATGGCATCATGCCTGGCATACTCTATGGATTGGCAATTTGGGGAGTCATATTTTATTTGCTGAACCCGATATTTGCTGCAGTCCCGGCGCTCCCGGACCTGACAAGTGATACGATTGTAACTACTATTTGTTTATTTGTTTTATACGGAACGTTTGTCGGGTATTCCATTTCATATGAGTACCATGATTTGAATCAGCCTTCTAGTGATACTTCCTCAGGGAAATAATTATTAAAAGCACAATGATTATGATAAGATTGATTTGTGTGAATATTCTATGAGGTAATGGAGAGATCGTAATGACGCGCTTACTGGTTTTGAATGGACCCAATCTGAATTTATTAGGGAAACGGGAGCCAGGTATTTACGGCCAAGGTACCTTGAAAGATGCAGTGGATCAAGTGAAAGAAACCGCTAAGGAACATGACGCTGAGGCTGATGATTACCAGTCGAATCATGAAGGGGATTTAGTGGATGCCATCCAACAAGCTGAAGGGAAGTACGATGGCATCATATTTAACCCAGCTGCTTATACACATACAAGTATTGCACTTAGAGACGCCATCAGCGCAGTCGATGTTCCGGTAGTAGAGGTGCATATCTCCAATGTTCATCAACGGGAGTCGTTCCGGCAGCACTCCATGGTTGCGCCGGTCTGTAAAGGACAGGTAGTGGGACTAGGGTTGATAGGGTACCGTCTGGCTGCATTAGCTCTTTTGGAAAGTTTTGAAAGGAGAAGATAATATGGATAAAATTAGGGGAATTAGACAAAGCATTCAGGATATGGATATAGATGCACTGTTAGTAACGAGTGACAAGAACCGTCGTTATCTTACTGGTTTCACCGGTAGTGCTGGAGCTGTTTTGATTACTGCGAAGGATGCTCTTTTCATCACTGATTTCCGTTATACTCAACAAGCAGAAGAGCAGGCAAAAGGTTATAAAATTGTCGAGCATAAAAAAGCTTTGGTAGAGGAGATTGCTGATCAAATAGATCGATTGGGTGCAAAAACAGTAGGTTTTGAACAAGATCTTCTTACATACGGTAACCATCGTCAATATGAACAGAAATTCGGGGCAGAATTGGTGCCTACATCAGGCTTGGTTGAGAAATTAAGGTTGATAAAGACAGAGGAAGAGATTAGTATATTAAAGGATGCTGTCAAAATAGCTGATGATGCTTTTGAACACATTTTGACCTATATCAAACCTGGAATAAGAGAAATCGATGTGGCAAATGAGCTTGAATTCTTCATGCGTAAACAGGGAGCTACTTCATCGAGTTTTGATATTATTGTAGCTTCAGGAGAACGATCTGCTTATCCACATGGCGTAGCATCGGAAAAAGAAATTCAGACTGGAGAGCTTGTCACATTAGATTTTGGAGCCTTATATAAGGGGTATTGTTCCGATATAACACGTACAGTCGCTGTAGGGGAAATTAGCGATGAACTGAAGAAGATATACGACACAGTTTTAGAAGCTCAATTACGTGGAATGGATGGTCTCGCTTCAGGAATTACAGGTAAAGAAGCTGATGCATTGACGAGGGATTATATTAAGGAAAAAGGATATGGAGAATATTTCGGTCACTCTACCGGTCATGGTATAGGACTTGATGTCCACGAGGGACCAGGATTATCACATCGCAGCGACAAAGTATTAGAAGCAGGTATGGTGGTAACCGTAGAACCTGGGATTTATGTTCCAGGAGTTGGCGGTTGCAGAATTGAAGACGATGCATTGATTACCGATACGGGTAATGAACGACTGAGCAAATCCCCGAAAGAATTAATTACTTTATAGGTTAAACCTGTGAAAAGGAGAGAATTTAAATGATTTCAGTAAATGATTTTAAGACTGGATTAACTATCGAAGTAGATGGGGAAATCTGGTCTGTAGTAGAATTCCAGCATGTTAAACCTGGAAAAGGAGCAGCATTTGTGAGATCCAAGCTGCGAAACCTGAGAAATGGTAATATCCAGGAGAAAACATTCCGTGGTGGCGAAAAAGTAGAACGGGCACATATCGAAACAAATAAAATGCAATATTTATATTCCTCCGGAGATGCTCATACATTTATGGATAACAATACGTATGAACAGTTGGAACTTCAAACAAATCAAATTGAATACGAATTGAAATTTTTGAAGGAAAATATGGAAGTCAGTATCCAAACGTATCAGGGCGAAGTTATTGGTGTTGAATTACCGAATAACGTAGAGCTTAAAGTTACGGAAACAGAGCCAGGTGTTAAAGGTGATACTGCCAGTGGCGGAACTAAACCTGCTACAGTTGAAACTGGTTTAGTTGTTCAGGTTCCTTTCTTCGTCAATGAAGGAGATACACTTATCATCAATACATCGGATGGGAAATATGTTTCCCGCGGATAATTAAATAGAAATAACGCAGCACGTCACGATTCTCTGAATCGTGGCGTGTTTTTTTATGGGCATTAACATTATCAGGATAGGCAGCAACTCAAGTTAAGATAATCTCCTGCGGTTCAGTCCAGTCCATTCGTCGCTTAACGTTCACTTCCGCTTTTGATGGTCATATACATTTTTGTAATGCATACATTTACATTAAAGAGTTGGTGGATGGGGTGTGGTTTTGTTGAGAGAAATTATAGGGTTATTTCCTGAAGTAATGCAGCCGGTCCTTAAAAACGCAGTGGAATGGAGTTCTGTTCAGGAAATTAGAATTCGTGTTGGACAACCAGTCGAACTGGTCTACCATCAACGCTATGAATGGATAGACAGATTGATACCTACAGAGGCAGAAAAGAACCATATTCTTAATCAGGTTAGTCAATTTTCTTTGTACCGGCTTGAGGATGAATTACGAGAAGGGTTTATTACCATAGAAGGGGGACACCGTATTGGACTGGCTGGCAAAGTTAATACAACCAATGGAACTGTCCAAGCCATCCGTTATATCTCTTCTTTCAACATAAGAGTGGCAAGGGAAAGTCGTGGAGCAGCCCGGTCATTGATGGAGCGCCTTATTCATCAAGGAAATTACTGCAATACGTTGATAATAGGAGCACCACAAACAGGAAAAACAACACTCCTGAGAGATATCACTTACCACATCAGTACTGGATGGAAGGGAGTGGGGGCTAAAAAGGTCGCTGTCATTGATGAAAGGTCAGAACTTGGTGCAAGTATTCATGGTGTTCCCCAGCTGGATTTAGGGAGGCGTACGGACATCATGGATGCCTGTCCTAAATCAGAAGGCATGATGATGATGATCAGGTCCATGTCACCGGAAGTGCTGGTGGTTGATGAGATAGGCCATCAAAGAGATGTGGATGCTATCCAGGAGGCGATTAATGCTGGCGTGACATTATATTGCACCGTTCATGGAAACAGTTTAGATGAATTGAGAAAACGTCCATCTATCAAACAGCTTCTGGATCAGCGGGTATTTAAGAGGTTCATTATTTTGCGTAAGGAATTCAACAGACCGGCAAGCAAAGCCGTGATCTTAAATGAAATGGAAAACATCATGGATGTGACTGCAGGAGGGAGTGCGAATGAAGTGGATCGGAGCCCTGTTATTACTAGCCGCCACAACTTGGGTCGGGTTTGAGGTTGCTCGTAAGTTCAAACAGCGCCCAAGACAAATTAAGCAATGGAAGCATGCATTGCAGATGCTCGAAGCTGAAATGGTATTTGGGCAGACACCACTTTTGGAAGCATGTAAATACCTATCTAAACAGTTGCAGGAGCCGATTTCGTGGTTCTTTCGTGACTTGGCTTCAGCAAAAAACGCGTCCGGTTTAGACTTCAGTCAATTATGGGAGAAAGAATTAGAGCGTCACTGGGGATATACATCCCTGGGAGAAAATGAAAAAGAGATATTGAAGCAATTTGGGCAAACACTGGGACAACAGGATCTCCTGCATCAAAAAAAACAGGTCCAATTAGCTTTAAGTCATTTAGATAGAGAACTGGAAGAAGCTCTGGGCATTTACCATCAATACAACAAAACCGTAAAAGGATTAGGATTCCTGACTGGTTTACTTATCGTGTTGTTACTCATCTAAGGAGGAGGCCGAAGACTGTGATTCAAGATGCCACTGTATTATTTCAAATTGCAGGAATTGGAATTATCGTAGCAATGATCCATAGCATATTGAAGCAGATGGGAAAAGAAGAAATTGCACAAGTGGTTACCCTGGTCGGGTTTATCATTGTACTCTTCATTGTTCTGAATAGTCTTGCTGATCTATTTCAGCAAATCAAATCGGTATTTTTATTCCAGGGATAGCCTTGTATGGATATCTTACAAATCGTTGCGATCAGTATTGTCTCCAGTATATTGATTCTGTTATTGAAAGAACAGAAGTCCTCACTTGCGTTCATGCTTGCTATCTTTACAGGCTTGATTATATTTTTGACCTTGATTCAGCAGATTTCTCATATTTTCTTATTGATTGATTATATGGCCGGAAAAGCGAACATTCATGGTATGTACGTAGAAACGATTTTAAAAATTATCGGGATAGCTTATATCGCAGAATTTGGAGCTCATTTAACTAAAGATGCAGGGTTATCTTCCATCGCTTCGAAAATCGAATTGGCAGGTAAGGTATTCATTCTTCTTCTATCTATACCAATTCTCACCGCACTGATCGAAGCGATTTTAGGTTTCTTTCCTGGATAATGATGAAAGAAGGGGGATGGGCAGAAATGATAAAGCCCTCCTTAGTCTCGCTATTATTAATCTTATTCTTCTTGTTAATCCCTGCAGAACAAACCTTCGCTGAAGTAAGTCACCCGACAGGACCTGAACCTTTAATGGAAAACATCGATTTTCGTGAATTAAATGAATACTGGAGTTCGATCGTTCGTGAATATGGTGGTTATTTACCTGAATTGAAACAGATGAATATCAAAGAGATGGCCGAGCAGACCTCGGAGGTTACGGTAACCGATTGGCTGACAGGTTTTCTTAAATACTTTTTTCATGAATTGATTGCAAATGGCAAACTGTTGGGAAGTTTGATTTTTTTAACTTTGTTCATCACGGTGCTGCAAACGTTACAAAGTGCATTTGAGCAGACCGCAGTAAGCAAGGTCGCATATATGATCGTCTACCTGGTATTGATTATGCTGGCTCTCAACAGTTTTCATTTAGCCGTTTCTTATACGAGTGATGCTATCGATGCGATGAGCGCTTTTATTATCGGCTTGCTTCCATTATTGCTGGGTATCATGGCTACCTTTGGTCATATGGTGTCTTTATCATTTTTTCATCCAATTATTATTTTCCTTATTCAAGTGAGCGGTGTTCTGATTTCCAAAGTGATTCTGCCGCTATTTTATTTATCCGCTCTATTGTTGATGACTAGTTCATTGACCGATAAATATAAAGTCGATCAACTGGCGCAGCTGTTGCGTAATGTAGGCCTCGGTTTGTTAGGGACTTTCCTGACAATTTTCCTGGGAGTCATATCTGTCCAAGGTGCTGCTACCGCTATACAGGATGGGGTGGCGATGAAAACAGCACGTTTTGTCACTGGAAACTTCGTCCCTGTAATCGGAAGGCTATTTACAGATGCTACCGATACAGTACTTGGAGCTTCGTTATTACTAAAAAATACAATTGGATTGGCTGGAGTAATCATTGTAATTGGACTGGCTTTATTTCCCGCACTAAAAGTGTTGGCAATTGCACTTACCTTCAAAGTCGCAGCTGCTGTACTACAGCCAATCGGAAATGGTCCCGTCGTAACAAGCATCTCTATCATCAGTAAACATATCCTGTATATATTTGCCTGTTTACTAACAGTTACCTTCATGTTCTTCCTGTTAATTGCCATTTTGGTAGCAGCAAGTAATTTGACAATGATGGTTCGGTAAGGAGGGAAAACAGTGTCGTTCATTATTCAATGGGTGACGGAGATCGTAATATTTCTACTCTTGGCAATGGTTATAGATTTCCTGCTCCCTTCCGGGAAAATGCAAAAGTATGCCAGACTGGCTATTTCGTTAATCCTTGTTTTGATTTTTTTAAACCCCTTGTTCAGGTTATTCAATACAGATATTAACCAGTTGATACAAACACAGGCTCAAACCTTCGCGAATCAGACCATGGAAGAAGAAACATTAAAAAAATCAGTAGAATCAAAGAAAAATGAAATACAAGCGTCCCAGGATGCATATATATTAGAACAAATGGTTGTCCAAATGAAATCACAAGCTGAAGAAACGCTGGCTCAAGACTATCAGGTGGAGATTATGGATATCAATTTTCTCTTTACTCAGGAGCAGAAGGATTTAGAACATCTCGAATCGGTGGTTGTTACATTAGCTGAAGAAGAAATGATTGATGCCATAGACCAGGTCGAGATTGACTTAGAAGCTTCTGAGGAAAAAAGAGACAAGCAAATGGATGAAGCCATTACATCCTATTTAGCACAGCTTTGGCAGTTGGAGCAAAATCAAATAACGATTCAATGGGAGGGTGCAAATGAGTAAATGGCAGGATATTTTTTCTTTCCTTAAAAAAGAGGATGGGAAAAAGCTGAATAAGCGAGGGTATATCGTGCTAATCGGTTTGATTGGACTGTTGCTCTTGATGGTAGGGAACATCTTCCAGAAACCTTCCCCGGATCCCATAGATTTGGCAGCCCCTACTGAATCAGGAGCCGCTGCAGAAACCTCCATTAATAACGCTGACACGAATGAGGGGATCAAGGAATTGGAAGATAGTTATGAAAAAGAACTTACGCCCTTGTTAGAAAATATCAAGGGAGTGAGTGAGGTTGAAGTTATGGTCAACCTGGGGGCGACAAAAGAAAAACTATATGATAAAAACCTCATCATTGGCAAACAAACAACCGAAGAGTCAGATAAAAATGGTGGAGAAAGAAATATTGAGGATTACTCTCGGGAGCAGCAACTGGTACTAGTTAGGCAGGGCGATCAAGAGCTTCCGTTATTGATACAAACAAAAAAACCAAATGTTAAAGGGGTGTTGGTGGTAGCGAAGGGTGTGGATCACATGCAAGTCAAACAATGGGTAGTAGAAGCGGTTTCACGAGTAATGGATGTACCGAGCCACAGGGTATCGGTTATGCCGAAAAATTAATAAGGGGGAAGAGGAATGGTTAAAAAGCAAACCGTTTGGTTATTGACAATGTTGAGTTTGATGATTGTATTAAGTGTATACTACATGACTGCACCAGAAGGCGATGAGATGGCCTTTATCAATGATGGAGATGTGAGCGAGAACGAAAATGGGGAAGAGATGCCGGCTGATGCAAATGGTGAGGGGACAACCATCTCTCAGATGTCTACGGAGGAATTGTTTGCAGCAATTCGAATGGAGAAACAAGATGCGAGAGATAAGCACCATGAGCAATTATCTGATATCGTAGCTTCCAGTGACTATAGCACGGAAGAAAAGAATGATGCACTTCAGGAAATGCAGCAGCTGCAAGAGCTGCAGACCAAGGAATCCATTTTAGAAACCACCATCCAGGCCAATGCTCAATATGATGATGTACTAGTCAGAGTAGAAGACGATGTCATAAACGTTACTGTCAAAGCTAATGAACTTTCTAAGAAAGAAACGAACAACATCATTAAAATGGCCGTGGATGAATTCGGAGAAAAACCAGTCCGGGTAAAATTCCAGCCATCCAGTTGATAATAAAAGGATCTCTCATAGAGGGATCCTTTACGCTGTCGAGAAAATCTCGACAGCTTTTTTGTTTTGTTTTTTCATTAACAAGGACCAAGGTACCTTTTTAGAAAACGCTTTTAGAGCAAAGTTGAAGTTTATACTGTATTTATCGTAGAATGTTAGAAGGAGTTATTAATACCTGTTATTAAATACGCAATAAAAAAACAAGGGGTGCCATCTATGTTAAAGGTTCAAGAAATCAGAGAATTGATAAAGTTGATCGATGATTCAAAAATCGATGAATTCTGTTATGAAACGAACGGAACGAAAGTAACCATGAAAAAACAAGGCGGACGAGTTGTCAGCCAACAAGTGGAAGAGCAAGTACAAACTGCTGCTCCAGCGCCGGTAGAGAAGCAGGCTCCAGCTGAGCAAGCGCCAGAAAAAACAGCTGATAAACCTGCGTCGGAAGAGAGCAAACAAGAAACTCCAGCATCAGCGCCGTCTGATTATGATTCAGAAGTTACCTCACCAATGGTGGGAACCTTCTATGCAGCTTCCTCACCGGAAAGTGATCCATTTGTACAAGTTGGTGATAAAGTAAAACCTGATTCTGTCGTTTGTATTGTTGAAGCGATGAAATTATTTAATGAAATTGAAGCGGAAGTAGCCGGTGAGATTGTAGAGATATTAGTAGAGGATGGAGAATTAGTTGAATATGGACAGCCGCTTTTCCGGGTAAAGAAGGTTTAATGGGGGTGGCTGTATGATTAAAAAAATATTGATTGCTAATAGAGGAGAAATTGCTGTCCGTATTATCAGGGCTTGTAAAGAAATGAATATTGAAACGGTAGCAATTTATTCCGAAGCGGATAAAGAAGCGCTGCATGTCCAATTAGCTGATGAAGCCTACTGTATTGGCCCGACATTAAGTAAAGACAGCTATTTGAACTATACAAATATCATGAGTCTGGCAAAACTGACAGACGTAGATGCTATCCATCCAGGGTATGGCTTTCTTTCTGAGAATGCTGAATTCGCGGAAATGTGCAACGAGTGCAATGTGACCTTTATTGGTCCTTCTGCATATGCTATCTCAAAAATGGGCACCAAAGACGTAGCTCGTGAAACAATGAAAGAGGCAGGCGTACCTGTTGTGCCAGGGTCTGAAGGTATCATAGCTGACGAAAAAGAAGGAATCAAAGTAGCCGAGGAAATAGGTTATCCTGTCATTATTAAAGCTACAGCAGGCGGTGGCGGAAAAGGAATTCGTGTGGCTAGGGACGAAGAGGATTTGGTCAAAGGAATCCGCGTCACCCAAAATGAAGCAGAAAAAGCCTTTGGAAATCCGGGTGTGTATATTGAGAAGTTCATTGAAGACTTCCGACATGTCGAGATCCAGGTATTGGCTGATAATTTCGGCAACGCCATTCACTTAGGTGAGCGGGATTGTTCCATTCAGCGTCGACTGCAAAAATTGATCGAGGAAACACCATCACCAGCCATCAGTCCGGAAATGCGTGCGGATATGGGAGAGGCAGCAGTTAAAGCGGCATTAGCTGTCGACTATTCTGGCGCTGGTACAGTAGAGTTCATTTTCGATCAGCAGCAGAACAGCTATTATTTCATGGAAATGAATACCCGTATCCAAGTAGAGCATCCAGTTACGGAGATGGTTACAGGAGTAGATTTGATCAAGGAACAGATCAAAGTTGCCTCTGATGAGAAACTAAGCTATGCCCAGGAGGATATTACATTTGAAGGATGGGCGATGGAATGCCGGATCAACGCGGAAGATCCATTCAAAGACTTCATGCCTTCACCTGGTAGAATTCAAATGTACCTTCCACCAGGCGGTTTAGGCGTCCGTATAGATTCTGCTGCTTATCAAGGGTACATGATTCCTCCATATTACGATTCCATGATAGCCAAATTGATTACTTATGGTCGTACCAGAGAAGAAGCGGTCGACCGTATGAGCCGGGCATTGGATGAATTTGTGGTAGATGGTATTAAGACCACTATCCCATTTCATCAGCGAATGATGAAACATCCTGTTTTCGTTGGCGGAGACTTCAACACGAAGTTTTTAGAGAAATATCCTATAATGGATGAAGAGTAGTGGGGAAGGAGTGAACGGAATGAGTGAACAACGCTTATTAAACGTAAGTAGTGATTCTTCACTTGGTAATGTTGAGATTGCCCCGGAAGTTATTGAAGTCATAGCGGGAATTGCGGCATCTGAAGTGGCAGGTGTAGCAGCGATGCGAGGAAACTTTGCTTCTGGTGTTGTTGAACGATTAGGAAAGAAAAACCATGGCAAAGGTGTCAAGGTAGAGCTTGAAGAAGATGGCATCAGCATTGATGTGTATGTTGTAATGGATTATGGCATCTCTATTCCTGGGGCTGCTCAGAAAATTCAAGACAATATCCGTCAGGCATTGATGAATATGACAGCTCTTGAAATCAGTGAAATCAATATCCATGTGGTCGGCGTCCAGATGGAATTGAAAGAAGAAGACGACTTAGAAGAAGAATAACAAGAAAGGGTCATAGGGCATAAGCTCCTATGACCTTTTTTGCTGCACTGTTATAACTAAATATTAATTCTACAGTTAAAGCTCCCTTTACTTGAACAGTCAGTTTCAAGATAGTGGGGCCCGTTACCTTAAGAGGAATGGGATGGTCTGTGAAACGACTCGCTTTCCTGCGGGGGACCTGGCAAGCTTCCTCGGGCTAAAGCCCTGCGGGATCTCGCCTAGCCCCTTCTCCCGCGGGAGTCTCGCCGTTTCCCTTCCCATCCAGCCAGTTTTGTACTAAACGGACCCTTCAAAAAGAAAATTATGCACAACTAAAAACTCAATATGACGCATTAATAAAAGGTATAAAGAGGTCAACATCTTTTTTCATCATAGGGCGATTCCATAAGCGTGATTTCGAGAACTTCCCATGACTAGGGGTGTAGGGAAAAGGTGAGACTCCTGTGGGAAATGCGGGATCGCTGAGGCCCCGCAAGGCGAAGCCTGAGGAGACTCAGCACACGCCCACGGAAAGAAATTAATGTGTAATCGCCTTGGTAGACATGACACGCATAAGCAGAACATCAAAAGGGAAGTGCTTTGTCTTCCCGTTGATGGACTGCTTATGTCGCGAGTGTCTAGGCGATGGAACTGGAAAGCGAATCGTTTCCCGGAGCCCCTAAACTCCAACAATATCTCGAAATCAAGTCTTCGACTTTTCGGCCATTTTGTTGAATAAAGCTAAATGAATTATCTACAAAAACTTTTATTAGATTATTTTTTAAAAAACGGATGATTTACACATTAAAAGAAAATGGTGTCCTTAAACTCCCCAAAAGAACTGGCCGGGTATGGTTTAAGATAGCTTTTCAATTGATAAAATGTTATCATTCTTACGGATATAACGTAAAAGAGTACCTAAAGGAGATTGAAACATGAAACGACACCTTGCTCGTGAAAAAGCATTTCAAGTATTATTTCAAGTAGACGTCAACGATATAGAAATGGAAGAAGCAATCGACCATTTACTGGAAGAGACAGATAGCGATGCATTCATGGAACAATTAGTACATGGAGTGTTTGATAAAAAACAGGAATTAGACGATAAAATAGCCGACCATTTGGAGAATTGGAGCGTCAAACGACTGCCTTTAGTGGAAAAAACTTTGCTCCGTATGGCAGTTTATGAAATGGATAATGTGGATGATGTTCCTGACCAGGTGGCAATCAATGAAGCAATTGAATTAGCTAAAGTTTTTGGAGATGAAAAGTCCGGTAAATTCGTTAACGGTGTGTTATCAAAAATGACTAAATAACAATAAAGGGGTTGTTTCGTGTGGGTGCAAATATTATATATGGAAAAGAACTGGCAACAGAGCTTCGTGAAGAAATGAGACAGGAAGTGTCGGAATTAAAAGCGAAAAACGTTGTACCAGGACTTACTGTGATAATTCTCGGAGAGGATCCGGCATCACTTTCCTATGTAAGAGGAAAGCAAAAGGCATCAGAAAAGGTCGGAATGGAATCGAAGCTGATTGAGATGTCAGACACAACTTCTGAGCAGGATTTGCTGGACCTGATTGCGGAACAGAATAAAGATGAGACAGTGCATGGGATCCTTGTGCAATTACCACTCCCCGATCATATTTCCGAACAAAAAGTCATAGAAGCAATTGATCCTGCTAAAGATGTGGATGGATTCCATCCAATTAACGTGGGAAGAATGATGACAGGGCAGGATACATTTTATCCTTGTACCCCATATGGAATTTTTGTGATGCTAAAAAAAGCTGAAATTGAAATAAAAGGCAAGCATGTAGTGGTGGTAGGGCGCAGTAATCTTGTCGGTAAACCTGTCGGCCAGCTTTTATTAAATGAGGATGCAACGGTTACCTATTGCCATTCGAAGACACCTGATTTAGCCTTTCATACAAAACAGGGGGATATTGTTATTGTAGCTGCGGGGAAAGCTGGTCTTGTTAAAGGAGACCATATCAAAGAGGGAGCAGTTGTAATTGATGTCGGTGTGAACCGGGTTGACGGAAAGCTTGTAGGTGACGTTGATTTTGCCTCCGTGGAACCGATCGCTTCTCATTTGACTCCAGTTCCTAAGGGTGTCGGACCAATGACGATAACTATGTTATTACATAACACTATAAAAGCTGCTAAAAAAATCAATGATATCAATTAAAAGGAGCTTTTGATTGTGGAGGACCGTTATTTAACCGTTACCGCGCTGACAAAATATATCAAGCGTAAATTTGCTGGGGATTCACATTTGAAAGAGGTATGGCTGCGCGGAGAGATATCCAACTTCAAACACCATAGTCGTGGGCATATGTATTTGTCTTTGAAGGATGATAAAGCCCGAATCCAGGCGGTCATGTTTGCCGGCAATAATCGATTCTTGAAATTCATCCCTGAAAATGGGATGAATGTGCTGGTTAGGGGCGAAGTAGGCGTATATGAACCGATGGGTCAGTATCAATTGTACATTCATGAAATGGAGCCAGATGGAATTGGTGCTTTATATCTCGCTTTCGAACAGTTGAAGGAAAAACTTGAAAAGGAAGGGCTGTTCTCACCTGCCGAGAAAAAGCCTCTGCCAGCCTATCCAAGCCATATCGGTATCATCACTTCACCTACCGGAGCGGCAATCCGCGATGTTATGACTACAATAGAACGGCGATACCCATTAGTAAAGCGAACGGTGCTTCCTGTTTTAGTGCAAGGGGAACGAGCGAAAGATTCTATTGTCAAGGCAATCGAATATGCCAACCGGGTGGGGAATTTTGATGTGCTGATTGTAGGGAGAGGCGGCGGCTCTATTGAAGATCTATGGAGTTTCAATGAAGAAACAGTAGCCCGTGCGATTGCCGCTTCCAAAATCCCTGTCATTTCTGCTGTGGGACATGAAACTGACTACACCATTAGTGATTTTGTCGCCGATGTACGGGCAGCCACACCGACCGGAGCAGCGGAATTGGCTGTGCCATCACAAATCGAGTTAAATCAGCGCATCACAGTTTTAACCCAAAGGCTTCAGCGGGCACTGCAGTCAGAGCAGACAGCAGCCTGGAAACGCTTGGATCGTCTGCAGCGATCCTATGCATTCAAGTATCCAGCACTATTAATGCGGCAAAAAGAGCAGGAACTGGACAGGCTGCTCGATTCATTGAATAAGCGGGTAGAAAGCCATAAGAAGCAAAAACTAGATCAAGTAAAACACTTACAGACAAGGCTGCAGCAACAACATCCAGAAAGGCAGATCAAGCAGACTGGTGAGCGTCTGGAAGTACTGGGTCAGCGCTTAACTCGTGATTTCCGTATCCAGATCAGGGAAAAAGAAAAGCAATTTGATAATGTACTCGAAAAGTTGTCATTACTTAATCCACTCGAAATAATGAAAAGAGGCTATGCTATTCCTTTCAATGAGAGCGGAGACGTCATTAAAAGTGTAGAATCTGTGCAACCAGGAGAGGCGATCCAGGTAAAATTGCAAAATGGCAGCCTGGATTGTCAGGTTTGGGGAATAGAGGAGGATAAAAATGAGCGAAAATCATAAGGAGTTAAGCTTTGAAGAAGCGATCGAGCAATTGGAAAACCTTGTGGAAAAGCTGGAAGAAGGGGATGTGCCGCTCGAAAAAGCGATCAATTATTATCAGGAAGGGATGAAATTGTCCAAAACCTGTAGTGAAAAGCTGAACCGCGTCGAGCAGCAAATGCAGCAAATTTTGAATGAACATGGTGAATTCGAACCGTTTTCGGTGCAGGAGGAAGAATAGTGGATCAGGCACTTTCCGATTATTTAAAACAACGCCAAAGCCTGGTGAACGAATACTTAGATGATTATATAACTGAAAAGCCCATTCTTGCCACCCTTAAGACGTCTATGCTTTATTCCAT
Source organism: Halobacillus sp. B23F22_5 (assembly GCF_043497085.1). NCBI lineage: Bacteria > Bacillati > Bacillota > Bacilli > Caryophanales > Bacillaceae > Halobacillus > Halobacillus sp. B23F22_5. The sequence goes on from NZ_JBIEKI010000002.1 coordinate 191,152, forward strand.
TCATGCCGGTGGTAAACGCCTCCGGCCTATACTTATGATGGCCGCTTGTGAAGCATTCGGTGGAAATGAAAAAAAAGTTCTTCCTGTAGCGGCAGCCCTGGAGATGATTCATACGTACTCCCTCATCCATGATGATTTACCAGCAATGGACGATGATGATATGCGGAGAGGTCAGCCGACCAATCACCGAAAGTTTGATGAAGCGACTGCAATATTGGCTGGGGATGCCTTATTAACATTAAGCTTTCAGACAATCATGGAAGCGGAACAACTGACCGCTGAACAAAAAGTATACCTTGTCCACCAGCTTTCTACTGCAAGTGGTGCCCTTGGGATGGTAGCAGGGCAATTAATGGATATGGAAAGTGAAGGGATTAAAATTTCCCTTGAACATCTCGAACAAATTCATCACTTGAAAACAGGCAGACTGTTAAGCTTTGCTTTAATGGCTGGAGCCTATATTGGTGGTGCTTCAGAACATCAGCTCAATTCCATAAAAGAAACAGCTGACTTGCTGGGGATCATATTTCAGATTCAGGATGACATTCTCGATGTAAGCGGTAATGAAGAGAAATTGGGAAAACCAGTGGGCAGTGACACGACAAACCATAAAAGCACGTATCCAAGTATGCTTGGCCTCGAAGGATCAATTACTCAGAAAGAGCAATACGTAGCTCGTGCTAAATCCTCATTAAAACAAGCTGATGTAGGAGAAACCAAGCTTTTCACACTTATTGACTATTTAAGCAACCGGGATCATTGATAACACAGTTTAATTGAGGAAGTCTGACGTTTATGGTATATTATAAGTACATAAGGGATGGTGCAGTATTCTAGTCAGCCCTCCGTTCCTGAAGGCGGGCCTAAAAATCCGCCAAAGGGCATATCGATGAAGTTCCTTGTGTTGGCTTGAGGCGCCCAGCCTTGGGTCGATGCTGGGAGTTAAGGTAGCGGGGCGATCCACAAAGGCATGTGGGCGTTGACCCTGCTTCCGCGGAGGCCCATATCTGTGATGGTTTCTTAGCCGGAAATCATGATGGAATGGGGTATGAACCTGCTTTATATGGAGGAATTCTGTATGAGCAGCGTAGCCTGCCTTGAGTGGGCTTGAGGGGATTATGGAATTAAAGATGCGTGGAAGGATGGCCACCTTTTCACGGATTTTTTCGCCATATGAAATCAAGCCTGCAAAAGAGGCTAAGGAACGGTTAAAGGCTGTTGAGGAAATCTCCTAGACTGTTTGCCAAGACACGCAATAGGAATTATAGTGCGGACTGAGTGGTAATCCAGTCCGGCTTTCGGAAACGGAGTCGATCCGGGTTTAAAGGGGAACCGCCAGAATGGTGACATTCGGTATCTGGATGGGAAAACCTACTGGACCTAAGCCGCAATTTTTACCTATTGGGTGACCATTCCTTTCTTACATAATATATAAATGAGGTTGCGAATGAATAATCAACTAAAAAAATCATTACGATTCAGTATAAGTATCGCCGTTATCACATTCGTGTTAGCGGCTATTTTTTCAGTAATTTCTTCTTCGGTACTAAGCGGCGTATTCTGGTATATAGGGTTAGTTATCGTTTTCATTATAGTGCTGATTGGTGTTATATTTGATATGTTAGGGATTGCGGCTACGGCTGCTTCAGAGCCTCCATTCCATGCGATGGCCGCAGAAAAAGTGCCAGGTGCTAAACAGGCGATCATCATTGTCCGTAATGCCGATCGCTTCGCCAGTTTTTGTAACGATGTCATTGGAGATATCTCCGGCATCGTCAGTGGTACAGCTTCTGCGATTGTAGTTATCCAGCTGTCAAATGTACTGGGGCATACAGAAGGATCAACGGTTCAAATTACTATATCAGTCATCATGACAAGTGTAGTTGCTGCGTTGACTGTAGGCGGTAAAGCTGTCGGCAAATTTTTTGCTATTCACTCTTCTACAAAGATCATATTTTTTGCTGCAAGAGTGATCGCATGGGTAGAGAATAAGTTGAAGATAAATATCATATCAAAACCAGCCGAGGCTTCTAGAAAAACACGTTAAAGATAGGAGGTCCATTTATGGATCTAAAAAAAATTCAAGATCCTTCGTTTGTCAGGGATCTTTCAGACGAAGACTTGAAACAGCTAGCCTCAACAATAAGAACATTCCTAATTGAAAACCTTTCAAAAACAGGCGGTCATCTTGGAGCCAATCTTGGGGTCGTGGAGTTGACCCTTGCTCTTCATAAAGTATTCCAAAGCCCGAAAGACCGATTTATTTTCGATGTGGGTCACCAATCCTATATCCATAAAATATTGACAGGTCGAGCGGGCCAGTTTGGGACGTTAAGACAGTATAAAGGACTGTGTGGATTTCCTAAACGTTGTGAAAGCGAGCATGATTTATGGGAAACTGGTCATAGTTCGACGTCACTATCGGCAGCGATGGGGATGGCTATCGCACGTGATGTAAAAGGTGAAGATCATTCTATCCTTCCGGTGATTGGTGATGGAGCATTAACTGGCGGTATGGCCTTAGAAGCACTCAACCATATTGGCCATGAAAAGAAAAATATTACGGTTATACTTAATGACAATGAAATGTCGATTGCTAAAAATGTCGGTGCACTTCATAATGCATTGGGACGGATGAGGAGCGCAGGAAAATATAATCGAGCTAAAGATGACCTGGAATGGTTGTTGAAAAAAATTCCTGCAGTCGGCGGCAGGCTGGCGCAAGCTGCCGAGCGTCTTAAAGATAGCATGAAATATTTTGTCGTTCCTGGAATGTTTTTTGAAGAACTAGGTTTTACTTACTACGGGCCTGTAGATGGACATGATTTTCAAGATTTATTGGAAAACCTTAATTATGCGAAGAAGACAGAAGGGCCAGTCATCGTTCATGTGATGACTCAAAAAGGCAAAGGATATCATCCTGCTGAAACGGATAAAACAGATAAATGGCATGGGGTAGGACCTTATAAAATCGATTCTGGTGAAAAAATCAAGCCTGATACAGCTCCACCGGCCTGGAGTTCAGTGATAACCGAGGCGTTGCGTCGGGAAGCACGTGAAGACAAACGAATTGTTGCTATTACTCCAGCCATGATTTTAGGCTCAAAATTAGAGAAGTTCGGGGAAGAATTCCCAGACCGGTTATATGATGTTGGTATAGCCGAACAGCACGCTACCACAGTAGCTGCTGGATTAGCTACCCAGGAGATGAAGCCATTTCTTGCGATTTATTCTACATTCTTGCAGCGCGCATATGACCAGGTCGTTCATGATGTGTGCCGCCAAAACCTGAATGTCGTTTTCGGCATTGATCGGGCAGGATTGGTAGGAGCTGACGGAGAAACGCACCAGGGTGTATTTGATATAGCGTTTTTAAGAAACTTGCCGAATATAACCCTGATGATGCCTAAAGATGAAAATGAAGCACAGCATATGGTGCATACCGCGATGAAGTATGATGACGGGCCAATGGCTATTCGCTATCCTCGTGGTAATGCAAAAGGGATAGAGGTCGACCCTGAACCTAAACAATTAGAAATAGGCAGCTGGGAAACGTTGCAGGAAGGTTCTGACGCAGTGGTATTGACCTTTGGTACTACGATTGACATGGCTTTGGAAGCAAGTCAAGAACTAAAGAAGCAGGGAATCTCAATTAGAGTGGTTAATGCCAGGTTCCTAAAGCCTTTAGACGATAAAATGCTTCATGACATCATGCAGGAAAAACTGCCGATTCTGACTATTGAAGAAGCTGTATTGAAAGGTGGCTTCGGCTCGAGTATTCTTGAGTTTGCTGAAGAGAACCTATATAGAAATCAATCTATCAAGCGTATGGGTATCCCGGATCGTTATATTGAACACGGTAAAGTACCCGAATTGTTGAAAGAAATCGATTTGACAAAAGAAGCTGTCGTTGCGAACCTGAAAGAACTAATACCAAGTAAACAAAAAAGGGCTTGAAGATATGGCAAAGAAAGTAAGACTGGATATATTACTGGTCGAAAGAGGTATAATAGAAACAAGAGAAAAAGCTAAAAGGACCATAATGGCAGGTCTTGTTTATTCGGAAAGTGCCCGTCTGGATAAACCCGGTATGAAGGTGGATGAAGATATCTCCATCCATGTAAAAGGGAAGCTGATACCCTATGTAAGTCGCGGTGGTCTGAAGCTTGAAAAAGCGATAAAAGAATTTGACCTGAACCTGAAGGATAGAATTATGATTGATGTCGGGTCGTCCACCGGCGGATTTACAGATTGTGCATTACAAAATGGGGTAAAAAGTAGTTATGCTATAGATGTAGGCTATAATCAGCTGGATTGGAAATTAAGAAATGATCCTCGTGTAATTGTGATGGAACGGACAAACTTTCGTTATGTTACCACTGATGATTTAATTCATGGAGCCCCTGATTTTGCTTCGATTGACGTCTCCTTCATATCACTGCGGTTGATTTTACCTGTGTTGTCACAGCTGTTACAGGAAGAAAGTGACATCGTCGCATTGATCAAGCCGCAATTCGAAGCGGGTAGAGAGCAAGTAGGTAAAAAGGGGATCGTCCGCGATCCGAAAATCCATGAAGAAGTCGTAAAAGGAATCATTGACTTTGCTCAGGAGCAAAAATATTCGGTTGCGAATATATCGTTTTCACCTATTACCGGGGGAGACGGAAATATTGAATTTTTAGCACATTTCCGCTGGAAACCCAATAAAGAAGGTGATCGTATCTCCGATGTCGAAATAAGTGATATTGTGAAAGAAGCACATCAAATACATCGGAAGCATGCGTAGAAAAGAAGAGGGCTGCCTTGATGTGTAGCCCTCTTTTTATGCGAAAGGCATTGTTTTAGATTGGAGGAATATTTCTGTGAATAAAGGTCAGCGCCACATTAAGATTCGTGAATTGATTACCAATAATGATATTGAAACACAGGATGAACTTGTCGACCGTTTGAAAAGCCTTGGCTATAATGTTACCCAGGCCACAGTGTCTAGGGACATAAAGGAATTGCATTTGGTAAAAGTACCGATGATTGATGGAAGATATAAATATAGTCTTCCAGCCGACCAACGCTTTAATCCATTGGAAAAGCTTCATCGACTTATGATGGATGCATTTGTGAGTATCGACCGTGCCGGGCATTTCATCATTTTAAAAACATTACCCGGCAATGCTAATGCAGTTGGTGCATTGATTGACAATTTAGACTGGGAAGAAATAATGGGGACTATTTGCGGTGATGATACTTGCTTGATTATTTGCCGGAGCGAGGAACAGACGCAGATGATATCGAATCAATTATTGGAAATGCTGTAAAGCGGAACACGACATCCTGGACGAAAGGAATGTCTAAGAAATGGGGAAGTCGAGGTGGCTCAACGATGTTAATGGAACTTTCTATTCGCGATTTTGCTATCATTGATCAAATTTCTGTCAACTTTAAAGATGGATTGACTGTATTGACCGGAGAAACTGGTGCAGGAAAATCCATCATTATTGATGCCATCCAATTACTCGCTGGTGGACGCGGTTCTGTAGAGTTTGTCCGGTATGGCAGCAAGAAAGCTGAGATAGAAGGATTGTTTTCCGTAGAGGGATACCATCCTGTTTATGATAAAGGAGAGGAATTCGGGGTTGATATCGAAGAAGACGGTATGATCGTGCTTCATCGAACGATAACTTCTCAAGGAAAGAGTATCTGCCGTGTAAACGGAAAACTCGTCACACTCGCTATTCTCCGGGAATTCGGTAAAACGCTTATAGATATCCATAGTCAGCATGAAACACAATCCTTAATGGATGTAGAACGGCATATTGAGTTATTGGATTTATATGCAGATAAGGAAATAACACAGGCAAAAGAAGAATACCTAAAGTTATATGATAAGTACCAATCTTTACGGGTAAGATTTAGGGAATTGAATGACAATGAACAGGAAATGGCTCAGCGACTTGATTTATTAGAGTTTCAATGGAATGAACTGCAGGCAGCAGAGCTGGAGCCTAATGAAGATACTGTATTGACGGAAGAACGAAATCGCTTAGTCAATTATGAAAAAATATATTCTGGCATCCAGGATGCTTATCAGGCTCTTTATGGAGAACAAAAAGGTTTGGATTGGGTCTCCCATGCGCTGACTGCGTTAGAAGGAGCAAAGGATTATGATGAACAGATTAAGAAAATGTCAGAAGAAATGTCCAATCATTATTACCTGATGGAAGAAATGACATTTCAACTTAGCTCCCAGCTTGAACAGTTGGAATTTGATCCAGACCGGTTGAATGAAATTGAGAGCAGATTGAATGAAATCAATCGACTTAAGAAAAAATATGGGCAAAGTGTTGAAGAAATTCTGGAGTACAGTTCAAAAATTGAAGAGGAAATCGAAGAAATTAAAAATAAAGATTCACATCTAGCCAAGCTTGAGAGCGATATCAAAGAAATCGGACAAGATGCCGCTTTGGAAGCAAAGCAAATCCAGGATATCAGAGTGAAGGCTTCCGAGGATCTCGCAAATGCTATTCAACAGGAATTGAAAGGTTTATACCTGGAAAAAGCATCTTTCGCGGTTGATATCCAAACCAAAAGCGGGCAGGAGGATGACCCGGTATTTGAAGGCAGGAATGTCAAATTGATGTCCAGCGGGTTCGACTTGGTCAAATTTTTGATAACCACGAACCCTGGAGAACCTTTAAAAGAAATTCATAAAGTTGCCTCAGGCGGAGAACTATCCCGCGTAATGCTAGCCCTAAAAAAGATTTTTTCAAAGCATCAGGGAGTAACCAGCGTCATTTTTGACGAAGTGGATACTGGAGTCAGCGGACGTGTTGCACAAGCTATCGCTGAAAAAATATATGGAATTTCAGAGTCCTCTCAAGTCCTCTGTATATCTCATTTACCCCAGGTTGCTTCCATGGCTGATACCCATTTGCAGATTGAAAAGCATGTTAGCGGGGATCGTACATCCACTTCCTTGACGGAATTGACACAAAAAGACAAAATTGATGAAATCAGCAGGATGATTACAGGTGCAGAATTGACAGATACGACAAGAGAACATGCCAAAGAATTACTGGAACTGGCAATCAAACATAAGTCCAACGAGCACATAAAATCGCGCTGAAAAATAGCGTGATTTTATTATTAATTTTTACGTTAAAAGCCCTTTTTATCCATCCTTTTACATTAGAAATGTTTCAGGAATTGTTCCCTCTATTTTCTGACTCGAGCTGTGTTTAAAAAGCGCCTGCTTAGACCACATTAAAAGTAAACCATTCGATTGAGATGGTGTGGGTTAGAGGCGAGGAGTTGGAACATTTGAAATTTAAGCAACAGATGAGATATGCAGCAGGTTTAATCCTTTTGCTCACCATGATTGTAATACCGTTTCTAAGCCCTGTACAAAAGTATTTATCCATTCCGACAGAATGGACCACCTTTCAAGAACAAGGCATAACCAGTGTGCCAGCTATTAAAGATATAAATGAAGCAGAAGGTTCTTCGATACATGCCCTTCAATCCAGTAAAGAAAACTCCTCAACAGATGAGTTCTTCTATAACGTTGCTGGCCTGCCGTTGAAAAAAATCAACGTGGATTATCTTAGTGACTATAAAGTCATACCTGGAGGTCAATCGATTGGTGTCAAACTCCACACTAAGGGTGTATTAGTGGTGGGACATCATCAGGTGAAGACAGAGTCAAATCAGGTATCTCCAGGAGAAAAGGCCGGGATTGAAGTTGGCGATATACTTCTTAAGGTAAATGGCAAAGAATTAGAAAAAATGTCAGAAATGGCACCGATTGTGAAAGCAGCTGGAGAAAAAGAAAAAGATCTTAAAGTAACGGTCAAGCGGGGAAAAGAAACGTTTGATACAAATCTTACTCCGACTTACGATGTAAAAGACCAAAAGTTCCGTATCGGTCTTTATATCCGTGATTCAGCTGCAGGTATCGGGACAATGACCTTTTATGACCCTAATTCAAAAAAATATGGAGCTCTAGGTCATGTGATTTCTGATATGGATACCCAAAAGCCGATTGAGATTCATGAAGGTACCATCGTCAGGTCCAATGTTACTTCCATTCAAAAAGGAAGTGAAGGAGTTCCGGGAGAAAAGAAAGCCGAATTCTCTGCTGACCGTAACCGAATTGGTGAAATCACCAAAAACAGCCCTTTCGGTATATTTGGGAAGTTGGACAATGGAATTACCAATGGTGTAAGTGATAAACCGATGCCGATTGCGTTATCACATGAAGTAAAAGAAGGCCCTGCAAAAATTTTAACCGTAGTTGAAGGTGAAAAAGTACAGGAGTTCGATGTAGAGGTAGTTAGTACCGTCCCGCAAAAGCATCCTGCCACAAAGGGAATGGTAGTAAAAATCACCGATCCAGAATTATTGAAGGAAACAGGTGGCATCGTGCAAGGGATGAGCGGCAGTCCGATTATTCAAGATGGCAAAGTCATCGGAGCAGTTACCCACGTTTTTGTAAACGATCCTACCTCAGGTTATGGTGTCCATATTGAATGGATGCTTCAAGAAGCAGGTATTGACATCTATAAACAGCAAGCAAGTTGAAGCCGTATCATTTACGGCTTTTTTTTATTGTCTTCGTGTTGATTTTACAGTTAAGCTCCCTTCACATGAAGACTCAGTTTCGAGATAGTAAGGTCCGTTTCCATAAGCGGAATGGGATGGTTCGGGAAACAACTCGCTTTCCTGCGGGGGACCTGGCAAGCTTCCTCGGGCTAAAGCCCTGCGGGATCTCGCCTAGCCCCTTCTCCCGCGGGAGTCTCGCCGTTTCCCTTCCCATCCAGCTCGTTTTGTAATAAACGGACCCTTCGTGTGTGAAATCTTTATCTTGAGCCATTTATAAAGGGTGCAAAGGTCTTCTTTCAAAATTATCATAGGGCGGTTTACACAAGTATGATTTCGAGAACTTCCTATAGCAAGGTTCGGTGGGGAACGGCGAGACTCCTGCGGGATGAAAATGTCGGGTGAGACCCCGGAAGACGAAGTCTGAGGAGGCTCAACGCATGCCCGCGGAAAGGGAGCCGTTCCCCACCGGACCGTTATTCAGATAAGCATCTCGAAATAAAGTTTTCGACTTTTCGGCCCTATTGTTGAATAAGCCTCATATGAAAAATCAACAAAAAGATTTAACAAAGCTTTGTAATTTAAAAACTTAATTCCTTTTATGGAAAATTTATGTTAATATATTTCATATAAAGATTTTTCGACAAACAGAAAATTCGCCTTGCATTAATTGTAGAATATAATCGAAAACAATAGAAAATCAAAGTAAATAGAAGCATTTTAAAAATAATTAAATTTTTCTCACTAAATTAAAAGGATTATCTGCACGATTGTCGAATACATTACTTGGAAACACAGGCGGAAAATACAAGGAGGAATCAAATAAAGTGGAAAAAATTAAAATTGGTTTGGCAGACGATAATCGTGAGTTGATCAAGTTGTTGGAAGAGTATTTTGAAGACACTAAAGATGTAGAAGTTGTAGGGACATCCTATAATGGGAAAGAATGCCTGGAAATGTTAAAAGAGACCACACCGGATGTACTCGTGTTAGATATCATTATGCCACATATGGATGGCCTTGCTGTACTAAGTCAAATGAAGCAGTTGGAGCTTAAGAAAAAACCAAGCGTTATCATGCTTACAGCTTTTGGACAAGAAGAGGTAACGAAAAAAGCAGTCGATTTAGGTGCATCCTACTTCATGCTGAAGCCGTTCGACCTTGATTCCCTTACCGATCAGATTCGTCAAATCCATGGTTCCAATGATCCGATCAGCAAAGCTATTGGTACAAGTGCCAAGTCTGGGCAGAAACCTGACCTTAACACCAGTATTACTCATATTATCCATGAAATCGGCGTGCCAGCACATATTAAAGGATACATGTATTTACGTGAAGCTATTTCGATGGTGTACAATGACATTGAATTATTGGGGTCTATTACCAAAGTATTGTATCCGGATATCGCTAAAAAATATCAGACAACCGCATCTCGCGTTGAACGTGCTATCCGTCATGCGATCGAGGTAGCCTGGAATCGTGGTAATGTCGAATCGATTTCTTCTTTGTTTGGTTATACCATTTCCAATACAAAGGCAAAGCCAACTAACTCCGAGTTTATTGCTATGGTAGCCGACCGCCTGCGTTTGGAACATAAAGCAAGTTAACGACTATAAATAATAAAAAATAGCTTCTCTTTTCTCTCACTTGATGTGTAGAGAGAAGAGAAGCTTTTTATTTTGGTTTCGTAAGGTATAGTAGGATCGTGCATTACTCTTGTGAGACATTTGGAACTTACGGAGTATGGAATTCGGATAATATTGAAATCCGAACTCAAGAAAAATCAGAATTCTTTCTCCAAATAATGGAGAAGAGCAAACAACTATGTTACAATTTTAAATTATTAAACACTTTAACATAGTAGCAGGGAGATGTAATCATGAAAGTAGTAAAGTTCGGAGGAAGTTCTGTAGCAAATGCAAACCAATTAAGAAAAGTTGCGGATATTGTCCTGGATGATCCGGAGCGAAAAGTAGTCGTAGTTTCAGCGCCTGGGAAAAGGTTCAGTGATGATGTCAAAATGACCGATTTATTGATTGAGCTTGCCGGAAAAGTGATCGGCAATGAAGATTATGACACAGCTTTATCAGCCGTTATGGATCGTTTCCGTGAAATCATCCAGGAATTGGAGCTGCCGGAAGATTTGACTGAAACGATTCAAAAAAACATCCAATATATTATTGACTCACATGAGTCCGCAGAATGGACACTGGACGCACTAAAATCTTGTGGGGAAGATGGTTCTGCGCAGATTCTCAGTGCGTATTTACAATCAAAAGATGTAAAAGCTGCTTATGTCAATCCAAAAGAAGCCGGAATCATTGTCAGTGATGAACCTGGACAGGCGCAAGTGCTTGATGAGAGTTTAGAGCAGTTGTATAAACTGCACGATCGGGAAGGAATCCTGGTAGTTCCTGGCTTTTTTGGATATAGCAAAGAAGGTAGACTGGTCACTTTTCCTCGTGGCGGATCCGATATCACAGGATCGATCGTGGCAGCCGGAGTAAAAGCTGACTTATACGAAAACTTTACCGATGTCGATTCGGTTTATTGTGTAAACCCGAATATTGTATCTAATCCTAAACAAATAACCTCTTTAACGTATAAAGAAATGCGTGAATTATCTTATGCCGGCTTTTCCGTTTTCCATGATGAAGCACTAATACCGGCGTTTAAGGCGAAGATTCCCGTCTGTATTAAGAATACGAATAACCCTCAGGCACCTGGCACGATGATTGTCGCTGAAAATGAAGCTGGCTACGGTAAAGTGACTGGAATTGCCAGTGATAAAGGTTTCTTGACCTTATATGTCAGTAAGTACTTGATGAACCGTGAGATCGGTTTTGGTCGCCGTTTGCTGCAAATTCTGGAAGATGAAAGCATCTCATTCGAACATGCTCCTTCTGGTATAGACGATATGTCTGTAATTTTACGGGAAGAAGAGCTGCAGGAGGAAAAAGAGGAGCGAATATTAGCGCGTATCCAAGAAGAATTGGATGTGGACATGGTGAACATCGAACGGAATATGGCGATGGTCATGCTTGTAGGGGAAGGAATGAACAGTACGATCGGTCTTGCCAGCCAGGCTACCCGTGCTTTTCGTGAAGCCGACGTCAATATTGAAATGATTAACCAGGGTTCTTCAGAGGTGTCGATGATGTTCGGGGTGGATGCCGAGGGGATGGAACGAGTCGTCCAATACTTGTATCGTGAGTTTTTTGAATAAGTAGGAAAAGGCGCCCCCTCAGGCTATTTCACTGCAAAAAATATTCTTTTCCGAGTAAAAAAAGAGGCTGTCCCAGTTAGTCATTTTGAAGACTTTTGGGACAGCCTCATTATTTTAGCGACTTAACAATAAGGAAGAGTTCTTGTTTGATTTGGATATGTTCGATAAACGTTCTTTTAAAGCAGAATAATCGCTTATTCCAGTTTCGACAGCACCTTTTAAGAGCTGTTCGAATAATTCTGCTGTCATAATCGCATCGTTCAAAGCGTGGTGTCTTTCCATTTGTTCGATATCAAAGTATCTTAATAAAGGATCCAGCTGATGACGGATATCAGGCAAGAGCCATTGTGCAAGCAACTGGGAATCAATTACCGGTGGATCGAACTGTGGGAGTTTCCAACGTTTTAACATAGCCTGAAGGAATCGCATATCGAACTTAGCAGGATGAGCCACCAGGATCGAATCCTTACTGAAAGATAAGAATCTTTCAAAACCATCAATAAACGAACATCCACTTTGCAATTGGGAGCGTGTCAAACCTGTTAACTCCAACGTATAGCGGTGAACGGGTCGAATAGGCCGTATGATCTGGTGGAACTTTTTGATATTACATGCTTGAAGCCCTTCCATCTGGATAGCTCCGATTGAAATGATTTCGTGACCTATTTCTGGCAGGAAACCAGTTGTTTCTAAATCAAAGATAGTGTAGGTTGCTTCTTCCAGCGGCTGATGCAGCAGATCACGGTCATATTGATAACTCTCCACCATTTCGTAAAGTTGGTGATAGGCCTCCAGTTTCAAATGAGGTCTGATTTTATAGGCGTATATCGGTTTCTCAAAAAATAAATACTTAAGGATTTGTAAGTCGATAGGAAGCATCAGACCACCCGATTCCTGTTATAGCTTAATTCCAAGACCTGCTGGAGACGTTTAGCAATAATCAATGCATCACGTAAAATTCTTTTTTCGTCTTTCTTTAAACGGGCTAAATTCAACTCATTCGATAAAGGTAAATCTTCATCCAGCTGCCTTAAATTTTCCTGCAGCCGGAATGTGAGTAAGCGGTGTAATGCGAGCTTGGCATTTTCGGCATCTCTTGGATGAAAGCGCTCCTGTTCTGTGAGAGCCGTCAATCTTTTGATGGTATTGACATCGTCAATACCATACTTGATTGAATAAATCCGGATGGCGTTCACAATCTGCATGATGGCTGATTTTTTTAAATTCAATCCACGCTTTTTACCAACTCCTGTGATCCGCCCAAACGGTTGAATGGGAACTCTGAATCGCAATGTATCTTTCATCAGCAGTTGGTGGAGGTTTAAGGAACGCTGGATTCGTTTTACAACAAATTCCCTAAGTTCGTAAGCGAGGGAATAATCGCCGAAGATTGGGCGGAAATCAACGAAAATCGTAAAATCTCTTATTTCTTCTCCATCCATTTTTTCAATCCAATTTTTGACGTTTTCATACCATTCTTCTTTTGATTTACGCCACTTTTCCTCTTTTGCCATGATCCCCCCTGTACATAAAGGGAATCCACAATCTGCAAGCATGTGGTTGATTTTTTCTCCGAACAACTTGAAATATTCATCAATTTTTTTTGCGGCAGGCAGGTGTTTATAATCAGACAGAATCAAACCATTATCCTGATCGGTGCTGAAAGCCTGTTCTTTTCTTCCTAAACTTCCCATGACAATAAAACAATAGTTGATCGGTGGTGCTCCATAGCCTTCCTTGACCATTTCTTCTTCCGCGATTTGTATGATTTGCTTATGAATCCGCTCATTATAGTTAGATATTAATTCGGTTATGTCATAAGCATACATATTCTCTCCGACCAAACTGCCGACAAATTGTTGAAAACGTTTATTATGAGAAGGGGACAGACTTTTCAGTTCATCTATATTGGTTGCATTAGATATGCGATAAGTAAGATCGAAGTAAACAGAGTTCTGAATCGTAAAGAAAGAAGATTGTCTAAGTACCCCTGCGATGGTATCGCGATGTAGTACAGGAATCAATTCTGTTGGGTGGTGCTTTAAATAACTTAAGGCATCATAGATGAATGATTGGGAAGCAATTGCAAAAGACTCTTCGGTGACATAGTCTTTCACAGGCTTCTTATGTCCATTTTCAAAATAGGCTTTTAATATTTCTGAATATCCCAGCATCCCGATCATGGTTTGACGATCTTCACTGACAATCAATGCTTCAACCTTCTCTTCCTGGATTATCCTTGCCGCCTGTTCTACAGATTTTTCAGGGTGAATGAACGTAGGTGGCTCCATAAAAGCATCCGCTCGTTTTTTAAATAACTCTTTTTCATCATTTTCGTCTGTCGTAGAACTTTTATATTTTATTTCAATATAAAGTGATTTCATCATATTGCTTATTTCATTGACGACGACTTTTGAAAAGTGAGTATTATTGGACATGACCTCAAAAAATTTTGCTTTATCAAAGCACAATGTTTTGGTTGCTTCTAATGCCTGAACAGAAAATTTCATCTCCCCACTGGTTAGCATCATCATGACCCCTACCAGGTCGCCAGGATAGAAAAAGTTGACAGATAATTGTTGTCCATTAGAGCGATGCATGATATTTTTAGCAAGTCCCGATAAAAGAAATTGTACTTCTACAGAATCTTCCTGCTGATCTTCATGGATAATGAATTCATTTTTATTATATTCATTGATGGTGGCATTCCCGAAGATGTCGTTAAATTCTTCAGCTGTCAATAAGTTAAATGGATACTGTTCTTTGAACATCTTCTGATAGCTTTCCATTACAAAACTCCTCACTTACGAATGTTGGTAATCTTAGTATAGCAAACCAATACGCAGCAATGCTCTGATAAGCTTTTGAATATCTTTTCAACAAAAAAAGAGCACCTTCGGCTCTTCTTTAGAATCTTCCATTTGTCTGTTTTCGCTTTTTATCCCGGTGGCGGATAAATCCTCCGATAAACGCAATACCTCCCAATATAAACAGGACACCAAAAATAAATTGTATTGAAATGTGAAAGAAAATTGGGTGTGATATTCCAAATAACGTATCACGTATCAGTTTAATTCCTAATGTTGCAATGATTCCGGGAATAACCAGGATAAGTAAGGCTATCAATCGCATTGCCCTCGAACTCCCTTTATATAAAAATTTTATAAAAAAACTGAGATACTATAGTCAGCTGCGCAATTTTTGTCAATGATTATTAAGTATAGCAAACAAGCCGTTTAATGAAAACTTATTAAAACTTGCTAATATATGCAGGTTGAATTATGATAAAGATACGCAAAAAATTGCAGGAAGTGGTACAGTGAAACGAGTACTGATTGTAGGTGCCGGTAAAGGCGGTACGGCATTATTAAAATTATTAAAAGCAACCAACCGAATGGAAATTGTAGCCATTGTTGATATTAACGAACAAGCAGAAGGGTTAAGTTTGGCTGCTGATTTTGGAATCTCAACAGGTTCGGATTGGAAAAAATGGATACATAAAGAGATCGATATTGTTATTGAAGCGACAGGCGATGAGAAAACTTTCGAAGCTATTCTCTCGGCTCGGAGCGGGAAAACCGTGGTCATTCCAGGTTCGGTGGCTTATATCACCTCTGAACTTTTGGAAGAAAAAGAGACGTTATTGAATGAATTGAAAACGCAAACAATTAATCAGGAGTTAATTCTGAACAGTATCCATGATGGAATGATTGTCATTGATGAGCAGGAAAAAGTTACATTCATGAACAAAAGTGCAGCGAAAATTTTAGGGATGGATAAGAAAGAAGCGTTAAACCGAAAAGTCAATCAAATCATCACCTCGACAAGACTGCCGCAAATAATGAAAACACGCCGGAAGGAGGTCAACCAGAAACTGATTCTGGAAAATGGCAAAAAAGTGATCACCACACGGATTCCCATCATCAACTCTGATGGAGATGTTATGGGTGCGTTCGCTGTTTTCAAAGATATTACCGAAGTGGTCAATTTAGCGGAAGAGATAACTGATTTGAAAGAAGTCAAAACGATGCTCGAAGCGATTATCCAATCTTCTGATGAAGCGATTTCTGTGGTGGATGAGAATGGGAATGGTCTAATGATCAACCCGGCCTACACGAGAATTACAGGCCTGACTGAAAAAGACATCGTGGGCAAACCAGCCACAGTAGATATTTATGAGGGTGAAAGTATGCACATGAAAGTGTTGCAGACAAGAAGGCCTGTGCGCGGTGTCAGAATGAAAGTCGGGCCCGCTAAAAAGGACGTCATTGTCAATGTCGCCCCTGTCATTGTTGATGGTAAATTGAAAGGTAGTGTCGGTGTCCTTCATGATGTAACAGAGATCAAGTCGCTGACAAGCGAATTGAAACGGGCGAGGCAGATCATCAGGAAATTGGAGGCAAAATACACATTTGATGATATTATCGGTACCTCGCAAGAAATGACACTAGCGTTGGAGCAAGCAAAAGTAGGAGCAAAAACTCCCGCAACCGTATTGTTAAGAGGGGAATCGGGGACAGGAAAAGAACTTTTTGCGCATGCTATCCATAATGAGAGCGGAAGACGGCATAATAAGTTCATCCGGGTCAACTGTGCTGCTATTGCTGAATCCTTACTGGAAAGTGAGTTGTTCGGTTATGAAGAGGGAGCTTTTTCAGGGGCCAAGCGAGGTGGTAAAAAAGGTCTGTTTGAAGAAGCGAATAATGGCAGTATTTTCCTGGATGAAATTGGAGAACTTACATTGCAAATGCAAGCCAAGCTTCTTCGTGTGCTTCAGGAAAAAGAGATTGTCCGTGTCGGCGGAACGAAACCGGTGCCGGTCGATGTCAGAATTATTGCTGCTACCCATGTCAATTTAGAGAAGGCGATCATGAACAAAAGTTTTCGTGAGGACCTTTATTACCGGCTCAACCGTCTTCCCATTTATATTCCGCCATTAAGGGAAAGGATGGAAGATATCCCTTTGTTGATCGACCATCTTATCCAAAAGCTGAACGAAAATTACGGGCGTAATGTAAAGCGGGTTGAAGAGGCTGCATTAGAAAAACTGAAAAATTATCACTGGCCTGGAAATGTAAGAGAACTGGAAAATATTATCGGGAGAGCGATGATTTACATGGAAAACTTTGAAGAAGTGATTCTGCTTGACCATATTCCTCCTTTGAAGCATGTAGTACCCCAAAAAGATAAAACGAATGAACATGGCCAGGCCTGGTTAGGTGAAACGCTCCAGGTAGCAGTCGATACTTATGAACGGAAATTGCTTGCCGAGGCTTATCAAGCGCATAATTACAATAAAACACAGACGGCAAAGGCGTTGGATATATCTATTCGTAATCTTTATTATAAATTGGATAAATATAAATTAGACAAAAATAGCATGCAATAATTTGCATATATGTCAATTCTTGCAGGTTTGCATTCTTTGCAAAAAAGCGTTTACACGGGCTGAATAAGTTGGCATGGTATTTGCATGTAGAATAGTGAAGAGGTGAGACTTTGCGCACACTAGAAGCATTAATAGAAAAACTGGATAAGTCGGAACTTAGAACGGTTTCCGTAGCTCAAGCGGCAGATCCGGAGGTATTGAAAGCAGTCAAAAACGCTATTCAACGTAACCTTTGCCGTTTTCTGCTGTTTGGAGAGCCAAAAGAAATAGAACGTATTTCAAATGAAGCAGGCTTGGATCTTAACCATCCCTTCATTGAAATAAAATCTACAGAAAAACATGAAGCAGCTTTGTATGCTGTCAAAGCTGTAAAGTCTGGTGAAGCTCATGTGGTTATGAAAGGGGCTCTTTCTACCAAAGAGATTTTAAAAGCAGTACTGCATAAAGAATACGGTTTGCGAACCGGAAATGTCTTATCCCACACGGCTTTATTCGAAATTCCCAATCAGGAGCGGCTTATATTTTTAACGGATGCTGCCATGAATATAGCACCCTCTCTTGAAGAAAAAGCAGAGATTATCGAAAATACAGTCTCTGTGGCGAGGAGTTTAGGTGTAGAGCTGCCAAAAGTTGCAGTATTAGCTGCAGTCGAAGTAGTCAATCCTGCGATGCCCGCTACAATGGATGCTGCCATGCTTACACAGATGAATAGGAGAGGCCAGCTCAAGCATTGCCAGGTGGATGGTCCGCTTGCCTTTGATAACGCTGTCAGTAAGACCGCTGCAGAACAAAAAGGAATCGACTCACCTGTAGCAGGAGAAGCAGATATACTGGTCGTTCCAGCAATCGAAGTAGCTAATGCTTTGTATAAGTCATTCATGTACTTTGCAGAAGCGAAGGTCGCCGGTATCATCAGCGGGGCTGCTGCACCGATCGTTCTCACCTCTCGCGCTGATTCAGCGGAGAGTAAAATATATTCACTCGCTCTGGCTTTATTATCATCTGACAAACAATAGGAGGAATACAAGATGAAAATTTTCACTTATATGAAGGAATACGATTATGAGCAATTAGTCTTTTGCCAGGATGAAACTTCAGGTTTAAAGGCAATCATCGCTATCCATGATACAACGTTAGGGCCAGCCCTTGGCGGAACAAGAATGTGGACGTATGAAACGGAAGATGAAGCTATCGAGGATGCATTGCGTCTGGCTAAAGGAATGACCTACAAAAATGCGGCTGCCGGCTTGAATCTTGGCGGTGGAAAAACTGTTATCATCGGAGATCCAAAAAAAGATAAAAATGAAGAGCTTTTCCGCGCATTCGGTCGTTATATACAGGGGTTAAACGGGCGTTATATTACGGCGGAAGATGTGGGAACCACGGTTCAGGATATGGATTTAATTCATGAGGAGACGGACTATGTGACGGGCATTTCCCCTGCATTCGGTTCTTCCGGAAACCCTTCTCCTGTAACTGCTTACGGCGTTTATCGTGGGATGAAAGCAGCTGCTAAAGAAGGCTTCGGTTCCGATTCACTGGAAGGAAAAACAGTTGCTGTTCAGGGTGTTGGTAATGTGGCTTATAACTTGTGTCGTCACCTGCATGAAGAAGGAGCTAATTTGATTGTCACAGATATCAATAAAGATGCAGTCCAGCGGGCAGTAAATGATTTCGGAGCTAAAGCAGTGGACACGGAAGAAATTTATGGTGTGGATTGTGATATTTATGCACCATGTGCACTTGGTGCTACGATCAATGATGAAACCATTCCCCAATTAAAGGCGAAAGTTATTGCCGGAGCAGCTAATAACCAGCTGAAAGATACAACTCATGGCGATATCCTTCACGAAAAAGGGATTGTCTATACACCGGACTATGTCATTAACGCCGGGGGAGTAATCAATGTAGCTGATGAATTGAACGGATATAATAAAGAGCGCGCTATGAAACGGGTAGAAACAATTTACGATAATGTCACAAAAGTGTTTGAAATTTCCAGGCGCGATAATATTCCTACTTATGCAGCTGCTGACAGAATGGCTGAGGAACGTATTCAGCGTATGCGTCATTCTCGCAGCCAGTTTTTACAAAATGGCCAAAACATTCTTAGCAGAAGATAAACAGCAACGGTTGAACGGAGGTTTAAGTCAGTGCAGCAAACTCACAGAATTCTAGTAATCAATCCAGGTTCGACATCTACGAAGATCGGTGTCTTTGATGAGGAAGATTGTATTTTTGAAAAAACGATCCGCCATACTTCCGAAGAAGTAGCGGGTTATTCACGAATCATCGATCAGTTTGAGTTTCGTAAGCACGTCATATTGAATGAGCTGGATGAAGAAGGAATCAATATTAGTAAACTTAGTGCCGTTTGTGGACGTGGCGGGCTGCTGCGTCCGATCGAAGGGGGCACCTACGAAGTCAATGATGCGATGCTCGAGGATTTGAAAGCAGGTTATAACGGAGAACATGCTTCTAACTTAGGCGGAATCATCGCCAATGAAATTGCCCAGGGATTGAACATCCCAGCGTTTATTGTAGATCCGGTCGTGGTGGATGAATTGCAGGAGATAGCACGTGTTTCTGGTGTTCCGGAAATACCAAGAAAAAGCATCTTCCACGCATTAAATCAAAAGGCTGTGGCAAGAAGGGCCGCAAAAGATCTTAAACAATCTTATAAAGCTTCCAGGCTGATCGTTACCCATATGGGCGGTGGGATTACGGTAGGCGCTCATAAAAATGGCCGAGTGGTAGATGTGAACAACGGTCTTCACGGGGATGGACCTTTTTCGCCTGAACGTGCAGGAACAGTACCTGCGGGTGACCTTGTATCCTTATGTTTTTCCGGGCAGTATTACCGCGATGAAATCATGAAGAAGCTGGTCGGAAAAGGTGGCCTGATGGCTTATCTGGAGAGCAATGATGCTGTAGAAATAGAAAATCGCATTGAACAAGGCGATAGGAAAGCGGCGCTTATCTATGACGCAATGGCTTATCAAATCGCTAAAGAAATAGGCTCAATGAGCGCGGTTTTAGAAGGTAAAGTAGATGCTATCGTCTTGACCGGGGGTCTGGCGTACGGGAAAGAGTTCGTTAAACAAATTTCAGAGCGTGTGAAATGGATTGCTGATATTCTGGTCTATCCAGGCGAAAATGAGCTGGAGGCTCTCAATGAAGGAGCATTGCGTGTCCTTCACCAGGAAGAGCTGCCAAAACAGTATCCTAATTTCACAGAATAGAAAGGAGAGTCTTGCATGGCTCATGATTATGATTTAGTAGTGCTTGGCGGAGGTACTGGAGGATATGTAGCGGCTATACGAGCCTCTCAGCTGGGTATGAATGTAGCGGTTGTTGAGAAAGGGAAGATGGGCGGTACTTGTCTTCACAAAGGGTGTATCCCTTCTAAAGCGCTATTAAGAAGCGCTGAAGTATATCGGCAAACAAAAGAAGCTGATGAGTACGGAATCACTGCGGAGCAGCCGACAATTAACTTCGATCGTGTCCAGGAACGTAAGCAGTCAATTGTTGATACCTTACATAAAGGTGTAGAAGGCTTGATGAAAAAAGGGAAAATCGATATCTTTGAAGGTTTTGGCCGGATACTGGGTCCTTCGATTTTTTCTCCTATGCCAGGCACCATTTCTGTGGAGATGAACAATGGGGAAGAAAATGAGATGCTTATCCCTAAAAATGTTTTGATTGCCACTGGGTCCAAACCAAAAACACTCCCAGGTCTGGAGGTTGATGGAGAATACATCATGACCTCGGATGAAGCATTAGAAATGAAAGAACTGCCTCAATCAATCATTATCGTCGGTGGCGGGGTCATTGGTATCGAATGGGCTTCTATGCTTGCGGACTTTGGGGTCGAAGTAACAGTCATTGAATACCTTCCTCAAATCCTGCCAACAGAAGATCAAGAGGTAGCTAAGGAAATGCAGCGTCTGATGAAAAAGAAAGGTATTAAAGTAGTAACTGGTGCCAAAGTGCTTCCAGAAACCTTGAAAAAAGATGGCAAGGTAGAAATCCAGGCGGAAGTAAAAGAAAAACAAGAGACGTATCAAGCGGATAAATTATTGGTTTCCGTCGGTCGTGCAGCTAATGTAACGAATATCGGCTTAGAAAATACAGACATTAAAGTCGAAAATGGCTTCATTGAAACGAATGATTATTACCAGACCAAAGAGAGCCATATCTATGCAATTGGTGATGTCATAGGAGGATTGCAGCTTGCCCATGTAGCTTCCCATGAAGGTATGATAGCTGTTGAGCATATGGCGGATAATAAGCCGCACAAATTGAAAGCGGAAGACATTCCGACATGTATTTATTCCAATCCTGAGATTGCGAGTGTTGGTTTGACCGAACAGCAGGCGAAAGAAGCTGGTTATGAAGTGAAGAAAGGCAAGTTCTCTTTCAAAGCGATCGGTAAGGCATTGGTATTTGGAGAGTCGGACGGATTTGTCAAAATAATCGCCGACAAACAGACAGACGACTTGTTAGGGGTTCATATGATAGGACCGCATGTAACGGATATGATTTCAGAAGCAGGCCTTGCCAAGGTGCTCGATGCGACACCGTGGGAAATTGCCGAATCCATTCACCCTCATCCGACTTTATCAGAAGCAATTGGGGAAGCGGCGATGGCTGTAGATGGAAAACAGATTCACGGATAATGCAAAGGAGGGATTATTATGGCTGAAAATCGCCATGAAAAACTTGGATTGACTGATGATCAAGTATTAGAGATGTACCGGATCATGCTGACTGCGAGAAAAGTTGATGAAAGAATGTGGCTGTTGAATCGTGCAGGGAAAATTCCATTCGTCATTTCCTGTCAGGGACAGGAAGCTGCACAAGTGGGAGCGGCATTTGCGCTGGATCGAGATAAGGATTATGTACTTCCTTACTATCGGGATATGGGTGTTGTAATTGCTTTTGGTATGACAGTCAAAGAACTGATGCTTTCTGGGTTTGCTAAAGCTGAAGACCCGAACTCAGGGAGCCGGCAGATGCCTGGCCACTTTGGGCAAAAGAAAAACAGAATCGTTACAGGTTCTTCTCCAGTTACGACTCAGGTGCCTCACGCAGTGGGAATTGCCCTTGCAGGTAAAATGGAGAAAAAAGACTTTGTTTCCTTAGTTACATTTGGAGAAGGTTCATCTAACCAGGGTGATTTTCATGAGGGCGCCAACTTTGCAGGTGTCCATAAGCTGCCAGTCATCTTTATGGTAGAAAACAATAAGTACGCCATATCCATTCCAGTCGAACGGCAGCTTGCTTGTGAAAAAGTTTCTGATCGAGCAATTGGATATGGGATGCCAGGATATACTGTCGATGGCAATGATCCTCTTGAAGTCTTCGAAGTTGTTAAACAAGCGGCAGAACGAGGACGTAACGGAGAAGGCCCAACACTGATTGAAGCAGTTTCTTATCGTTTAACTGCACATTCCAGTGATGATGACGATCGTACTTACCGTGAAAAAGAAGAAGTTGACGAAGCCCGTAAAAAAGATTCTATCATTACATTTGGCAACTACCTTCGGAGCTTAGACATTTTAACAGAAGATATTGAGAAGAAAATGAATGAGGAGATCACGGATTTGGTTAATGAAGCGACTGATTACGCAGAAAATGCTCCATATGCTGATCCGGAATCCGCTTTAAAATACGTATATGAAGAGTAAGGAGGGGAATGACAATGCCAGTAATTTCTTATATACAAGCTGTAACACAAGCGCTGCGTGAAGAAATGCAGCGTGATGAAAAAGTTTTTGTTTTGGGAGAAGACGTCGGAAAACGCGGTGGTGTATTCCGTGCTACAGACGGGTTATATGATGAATTTGGAGCCGATCGTGTTTTAGATACGCCTCTCGCTGAATCAGCAATCGCTGGGGTAGGTATCGGTGCTGCAATGTACGGTATGCGACCTGTAGCTGAAATGCAATTTGCAGATTTCATCATGCCAGCTGTCAACCAGATCATTTCCGAAGCTGCAAAAATCCGCTACCGCTCCAATAATGACTGGAGCTGTCCCATAACCATCCGGGCACCATACGGCGGGGGCGTTCATGGCGCATTGTATCATTCTCAATCTGTTGAAGCTGTGTTTGCCAATCAGCCAGGATTGAAGATTGTTATGCCGTCTACTCCATATGATGTCAAAGGTCTATTGAAAGCAGCAGTTCGTGATCCTGATCCGGTACTATTTTTTGAACATAAACGAGCTTATCGTCTTATTAAAGGAGAAGTTCCTGAGGAAGATTATACCTTGCCGATCGGAAAAGCGGATGTAAAGCGTGAAGGCTCAGACATCACCGTGATTACATACGGTTTAGCTGTGCATTTCGCCTTACAGGCAGCAGATAAGTTGGCGGAAGAGGGAATCGATGTGCATATCCTCGACTTGCGCACTGTTTATCCATTAGATCGGGAAGCAATCATCGAAGCCGCATCAAAGACCGGGAAAGTACTGCTCGTATCAGAAGATAACAAAGAAGGCGGGATCATCAGTGAGGTGTCTGCCATCATCAGTGAAAACTGTCTATTTGAACTTGATGCACCAGTACAGCGTCTGGCAGGTCCGGATGTTCCAGCGATGCCATATTCACCGACAATGGAAAAGTATTTTATGATCAATCCGGATAAAGTAGAAAAAGCCATGAGAGAGCTTGCTGAATTTTAATCCAAAGGAGGAGTCTCTGTGGGCGTAGAAAAAATAAACATGCCACAATTGGGCGAAAGTGTCACCGAAGGCACAATCAGCACATGGCTGGTCCAAGTGGGAGATAAAGTCAATAAGTACGATCCGATTGCTGAAGTGATGACAGATAAAGTAAACGCAGAAGTACCTTCATCGTTTACGGGCGTTATCAAAGAATTAGTAGCTCAGGAAGGCGACACAATCGCCGTGGGTGAATTAATGTGTTATATCGAAGTAGAAGGCGGCGGTTCGGCTGGTGTAGCAGAAGAACCTGCAAAAGATGAACCTGCAGCGGAAGAACCGGCAGCTGTGGAAAAAGACGAACAGAAGATAAAGAGCCAGAAGCAAGAGCAGCACGAAAATAAAGATAACACAATGAAGAAGCGTTATTCACCGGCGGTTATGCGGTTGGCGCAGGAGAATGACATCGATCTTGAACAGGTAGAGGGGACAGGCAAGGGTGGCCGTATCACCCGGAAAGATGTAGAAAAAGTGATTGCTGCTGGAGGCACGCAAGATAAAGAGCCTCAAGAAACGGTACAAGAAGCTCCAGCGAAAACTTCTGAACCGGCTCCATCTCCAGCACAACCAACGCCTGCACCTTCTAATATAAAAACGGAAGCCGGAGATAAAGAGATTCCTGTCACTGGTGTGAGAAAAGCTATTGCACAAAACATGGTCAAATCTAAGACTGAAATTCCTCATGCCTGGATGATGGTTGAGGTCGATGTTACAGGCTTGGTCGAGTACAGAAATTCACTGAAAGATAAATTCAAAACTGAAGAAGGCTATAGTCTGACTTTCTTTTCTTTCTTTGTCAAAGCGGTAGCCCAGGCATTGAAAGAGTACCCGCAATTGAACAGCACATGGGCTGGTGATAAAATCATTCAGCGTAAGGCGATCAACTTGAATATCGCAGTTGCTAAAGAAGATCAACTATTCGTTCCGGTCATCAAGGATGCAGATGATAAGAGCATCAAAGGGATTGCGAAGGATATCACTGACCTCGCGATGAAGGCGAGAAACGGTAAATTGACCTCCGCTGATATGGAAGGCGGTACATTCACCGTTAACAATACCGGTTCCTTCGGTTCCGTCCAGTCGATGGGAGTTATTAATCATCCACAGGCAGCAATTCTCCAAGTGGAATCAATTGTGAAAAAGCCTGTCATCAAAGATGGCATGTTTGCAGCCCGTGACATGGTAAACTTATGCTTATCTCTGGACCACCGTGTACTGGATGGGCTCGTTGCTGGCAATTTCCTGGCACGAGTCAAAGAAATTTTGGAAAATGTAAACAAAGACAACACACCAATTTATTAAGAACAAAAGCGCAAGCGCCTTGCTCACCCCCGACAAGCTTAAGACAAGCCTCGGCGTGACGTTCTTTGTACTTTTAGACCAATTAAATTTTTAAAGGTTTAAAGTATAAGTAAAACTAAGGCTTTCGCCATAAAAAATTGGCGATAAGCCAAGTTTTTCTAATCACAGAGAGGATTGACTTAAGACCTCGAGGGGGTAGGCGCTGGAGCTGGATGAGACCCACTACCGAAAGTTATCCACAAAAAGAAAATTTTATAATTTCCTAGCCAAAAACAAACACTCCCGTGAACCGATGTAGGTTCCGGGAGTTTTGGATTTCATGCTTTATTTTTATAGGAAGTGATATGGGATTGCAGGTTTTCATCTGAGCCAAATAAAAAGTGCTTTTCCATATTAGGAGAGTAAGTAGAATTAACAGCTTCTCTTCCAACTGTTTCTGCCACCTCACGAAGCATACTTGGAGATGCCCCGCAACATAGTCCAAAGTAATTTACTCCAGTCTCATGTGCTTCCTTTGCCCAGGAAGCCAATTCATATCGATTACAATAAAGCGGGTCGAGTGAAGTTGGAAATGTAGTCTCCGTCGGTATACTACAAGCACAGCCGCCGTCCGGCAAGTTAAAAAAGGTGGGGTGCTCTTCGGTTGTTCTGTATGGAATTGGTAAAGCTCCTACATAGCCATCGACATTTTCACGGATTTTTTCTATATGAGGCTGCATGGTTGCTGGTCCACGAAAACAGTTCATTCCTACTACTAATGCGCCATGCTCCTTCAATAAACGGCAGCCTTCTTCAACAGAATATCCATCTCGTAATACATTTTCACCCATGAGTCCAAACGTGATCACAGCAGGAAGATCTTGCTTTTGAATCTCCTCTAAAGCTATCTTGGCTTCTTCGTAATAATAGAAAGTCTCTCCATTTACAAAGTCTACCCCTTCTTCTTTACACCAGCAGATCATTTCAGCGAACATGCTGCGAACCTCTTCCTTTGAGGATGGATCATCAGGATTGAAAAGGTTTGTATTTGATATATTTCCAGCAACGAGTGCTTCCTCTTCGGGATGTTCTTTGGCTACTTCTTTAGCCAGGCGGATAGCTTGGCGGTTTAAGGGCTCAAGTAGATCTTCTTTTCCGATAACCCTCATTTTTTCACGGTGGGCATTGTAGGTAAAGGCCAGTACAACGTCTGATCCCGCTAACATATAATCCCGATACGTTTGTTTTAATGCTTGAGGATTGTCTAAAGCCACTTCTGGCACGAATGAACCAGCCTGTAAATATCCTCGACGCTCCAATTCAAACAGGTAGCCTTCTCCGCAAATGACTGGTCCATCCTGCAAACGTTCCTCTAAACTTCTTTTTGTCATGTAACCATCCTCTCAGGTGAAGTATTTTTGAAAAATAAAAAACTCTCTTCCAATAAGAAGAGAGATTTTTGTAACGAATCCTCATCTTATCTGCCAGATCAAGAAATCTGTAGGAATTAGCACCTTTTTCAGATGAATATCTGAAAGGTTGCCGGGCGTCTTCGGGCCTAGTCCCTCTGCCACTCTGGATAAGAGTTATCTATGCAATTGTCCTGTATTATAAGTTGGGGAAGAAGCAGGTGTCAACCATATTTTCAGATTATTTTAAATTGATACGCAGCTTTTAGTGCCAGTTTAATTGAAAGCATAATAGAAAATTGATAAGATAACTTAAGAAGGTATTCTAGTTGAAAAGGGGATATACACATGGATTTTAATATTTATATGAACGATGTCGTCAATCAGGCACGTAATGAGATATCACAAGCTGGCTATAAGGAACTTACTACTCCAGAAGAAGTAGATGAAGCATTGAAGCAAAAAGGCACCACCCTGGTCATGATCAATTCTGTATGCGGCTGTGCCGGCGGAGTTGCTCGTCCTGCCGCTGCACATTCTATCCACTATGATAAACGACCGGACAACCTTGTTACAGTTTTTGCCGGTCAGGATAAAGAAGCGACAGAACGTGCCCGTCAACACTTCGTTGGTTACCCGCCTTCTTCTCCTTCTTTCGCGTTTATGAAAGATGGAGAGATTGTAACCATGGTCGAACGTCATGACATTGAGGGCTTTGAGCCGATGGAAGTAGTTGGCAAGCTTCAAAACATCTTTGAGGAACATTGTGAAGAAATATAAGCAAAGATAAAAAAGTCCGTTACGAGGGCCTCCCTCTGTAACGGACTTTTTTATTTTCTACATATCCTGTCTTATCTTGTTGTTAGGGGTTGTGGTTAAACCACAATTTAATAGGGAGATGTTTGTGTAAAGCACACGTTGTCAGAATGACGTCAAAATCGTTACAATTTTCTTAACAGATAAAAAACTTTTAGTTATTCTGTTTAACTGCAGGAAATAGAAGGAACATCTTCATTACGCATATGTAACTGAAGGGATGTGGTGATATTGGAAGCCATTAGCAAAAACTTTTTCTTGTTTTTGTCAAATAATCGTCTGTTGGATCATTTAGCTAAAAAATGGGGGCCGAAATTCGGTGCTGACAAAATAGTAGGCGGAGTGACTTTTGAAGAAGCTGTCCCGTTGATTCAACAATTGAATCAACAAGGACTGCAAGTCACAGTAGATCATTTAGGGGAATTTGTTAACTCTGAAAAAGAAGCCAGGAAACGCGGCCAGGAATGTAAGAACACCATTAAAACCATTTCTGAAACCGGTTTAAATTCAGAGGTTTCATTAAAATTGACATCTCTTGGGCTTGACATCAATGAGGATATAGTAATGGAAAATATGGAACAAATTCTTGAAACTGCCGAAGAACACAATGTAGTGGTAACCATTGATATGGAAGACTCATCTCGTTGTAAACAGACCTTAGAAATATATAAGCGGCTGAAATTCCAGTATCATAACTTGGGAACTGTCATTCAATCCTACCTATACCGTTCTGATTCCGATTTGGATGATCTTAACGAATGTAATCCTTATCTGAGATTAGTAAAAGGTGCATATAAAGAATCTGGGAAAGTGGCATTTCCCGATAAATCAATGGTAGATGACAACCTGAAACATTTAATTAAGAAAAACCTTTTGAATGGTAATTACACTGCTATCGCGAGTCACGATGATAAAATCATCGACTATACAAAAAAATTAGCAGAAGAAGAGAATATTCCAAAGGACCAATTCGAATTCCAAATGCTGTATGGAATGAGGAATCAAACGCAGCTCGATTTAGCTAAAGAGGGATATACAGTAAGAGTCTATCTTCCATATGGGGATGATTGGTATGGATATTTTATGAGAAGGATGGCAGAACGACCAGCGAATATCGCCTTTGCTATCAAAGGTGTTTTCAGTAAATAAAACGATTATTTTATTGAAAGGGGTTTTATAAATGGTAACAGCATATCGTCATGAACCATTCACAGATTTTACAGTTGAGGAGAATAAGCAGGCATTTGAAGCTGCATTGAAGCAAGTTAAAGAAGAGCTGGGAAAAGATTATGACCTTGTGGTTAATGGAGAACGTCTACAGACCGAGGAAAAAATCGTTTCTACAAACCCCGCCGATACAAAACAGGTAGTCGGAAATGTTTCCAAAGCAAACCAGGATATTGCGGAGCAAGCGGTTCAATCAGCTTCAGAAGCTTTCAAAAGTTGGAAAAAATGGGACGCAGCTTCCCGTGCTGAGATTCTTTTCCGTGCTGCTAATATTGTACGCCGGCGTAAACACGAGTTTTCTGCTTATCTCGTATATGAAGTAGGTAAGCCATGGAAAGAAGCGGATGCGGATACAGCAGAAGCGATAGACTTTATGGAATATTATGGCCGTCAAATGCTGGAATTGAAAGATGGAAAGCCTGTCAATAGCCGTGATGGAGAGCATAACCGTTATGTTTACACTCCTACCGGTGTTTCCGTTGTCATTCCTCCTTGGAATTTAGCATTCGCCATCATGGCAGGTACTACGATTGCACCGATTGTTACAGGTAATACAGTTGTCCTGAAGCCTGCCAGCAATAGTCCTGTCATTGCAGCTAAATTCGTTGAGGTCTTGGAAGAAGCAGGACTGCCAAAAGGTGTACTGAACTTTGTTCCAGGAAGCGGCGGAGAAGTTGGTGACTATCTTGTCGATCATCCAAAAACTGCACTGATTTCTTTTACAGGTTCACGTGAAGTCGGTACGCGTATCTTCAAGCGGGCAGCTGAAATCCAACCTGGCCAGCAACATCTGAAACAAGTGATTGCAGAAATGGGCGGAAAGGATACAGTTGTTGTCGACAATGAAGCAAATCTAGATACAGCAGTAGAGGCGATCATCGTGTCAGCATTTGGCTTTTCCGGGCAGAAATGTTCTTCCGGTTCCCGTGCTGTCGTGCATGAAGATGTTTACGATGAAGTTCTTGAGCGAGTGAAAAAGCGTACAGAAGAACTTACTGTCGGTAATGCTTCCGAAGAAAATGTTTACATGGGACCGGTAGTCGATCAAGGAGCTTATGACAAAATCATGAGCTACATCGAAATCGGCAAAGAGGAAGGCCGTTTGGTTACTGGCGGTAAAGGAGACGATTCTAAAGGGTATTTCATCGATCCTACTGTTTTTGCTGACCTTGATCCAAACTCCCGCATGCAGCAGGAGGAAATCTTCGGTCCTGTTGTCTGCTTTACAAAAGCAAAAGACTTCGACGAAGCGATTGAAATTGCGAATAACACAGAATATGGATTGACAGGCGCAGTGATTTCTAATAATCGCGCTCATCTCGACCAAGCTGCTGTAGATTTCCATGTCGGAAACCTATACTTCAACCGTAATTGTACAGGGGCGATTGTCGGTTACCAGCCATTTGGAGGCTTCAATATGTCTGGTACAGATTCCAAAGCAGGTGGTCCGGATTACCTGACCCTTCATATGAATCCAAAAACTATATCTGAAAAGTATTAAGCACGCTTTAAAGGCAGCACTCCAAATGTTGGGGTGCTGCTTTTTTAAAAGAAATACATATTATGCTTACGTAGAATTCCCTTAAGAAAAATTCTTAATAAGAGTTCTTCTTTCGGTTTCCCTATGAAGTTCGATATAATAAGCAGTAACTTATTTTAACGTACCCCGTAGTCCTCCAAAAACTGGAGGCTCCGGGCTGCATGGGGGAAGGTTTGAGATACTATGGATGCAAAAGAAATGATTTATCGTACCGAGGATATTCATAGGGTGACCGAACTAATCAGCTCAAAATTGAACAAGCCAGTCATCGTAGAGAATAAAAATTTTGAGCTGGTTTCCTATAGTGCTTCCATGGATGAATTCGATCAAACACAGCAAAAAACAATCCTCTCCAAAAAATGTCCGATCTTTATCATCGATCGTCTGAAAAAGGAAGGGATCGTCCAGCGCTTGGAGAAACAGCCGACGCCAATCAGAGTCCACCCGATTGAAGAGCTTGGTTTTTATCAAAGAATCGTCATCGCTGCCAAACATCTGGGCCAAACGATGGGATATATATGGGTGCAAGAATCGGATACGCTGCTTAATGACGAAGAGCTTGATTTTTTACAAGAAATCAATGCCCACATAGGGAAGCTTGTTTATGACACTTATGCTAAAGTCAATGCAAAAGAAGGACGACGTGAGGAATTATTGTGGAAACTCCTTCAGCATGAGTATGGCAGTGAGAATCAATTGCGGAATGAAGCGTCTTTAGCGAAGCTGGACTTGCCTGAACGCTTTTCGGTACTAGTTTTTTCTATTTCTGACCCCGGAGAAAATTATCGGTTAGATTATTTAGAAAAAGTAGTGGAAAGCTTTTATCTCAGGAGAAAAATATATTTGTTGAAATCTGATTATCAAATGTTGCTGATTGTACAAGGGGAAACAGACAAAGAGTTCTCCTCAAGAAATCTGGCACGCGAATTTATCAATGAAGTAAAAGATATTGCCGGCGGGGAGGAGTTTTATCGTTTTTTAATTGGTCTTGGGAAGGAATATACTTCACTGGTTCAAATGAGGAAGAGTTTTCTTGAAGCTTTGGAAGTTATTGAAACTGCTAACTTTATCACACCCCGCCCGGAAACGATGCCTCGGGAATTTTCTAAATTAGGAGTGTATCGCTATCTGGCAGCTCTGTATGAAAAGAATAGCTCAGAAGATTATTTCAGTGAGGACTTGCTGCGCTTGATGAAAAAGGATATGGAAAGCCAGACCGACCTGCTGAAGACTTTGGAAGTTTACCTTGCTAACAACGGAAAGGGCAAGCAGACGGCCAATGATTTATATATCCACCCAAATACACTTAATTATCGAATCAAACAAATACTAGAATTGACGAATATCGATTTCAATGACTTCAATATGAAAAGTTACCTGTATACAGAATTGTTGCTTTTGAACAATGTCCCTGCTTACTATCAAAGATATAAGCAAGCAGCTGAAAAAGGAGGCAGCTGAAGAACTAAATAAAATAGCGGCTGCCTTTTCAGGATATATGGAGACATGTTAAGATTTTAAATTATTTCAGTACAACTAGGAAGAGGAGTCACCTATCGTGAAAATCGGTTATCGCACGATAAAAACTGCAATAGGCACACCAATCGCTATATGGATTGCCCAGCTGATGAGTCTGGAAAATTTCGCATCTGCTGGTATCCTGACCATTTTATGTATCCAGGTGACCAGAAAACGATCTATTTTGTCTGCCTGGCACCGTTTTGCCGCATGTATAGTGGCAATGGTTTTTTCATTTCTATTTTTCGAAACCCTGGGTTATAACCCGATCTCGATCGGACTCATGCTTTTCTTATTTATTCCAACTACCGTGAAGCTGAAGATTTCTCCAGGTATTGTAACAAGCTCCGTCATTATTCTTCACTTATATGGTTCAAAAGGAATTGACGCAGGAGTCGTAACAAATGAATTATTGTTAATTGTCGTAGGAATTGGGACAGCGTTGTTATTGAACCTTTATATGCCAAGTATGGATAAAAAATTGTATGAGTACCAGGAAAAGATTGAACATAACTTCACTGTGATTTTAAAAGAACTTGCCACTTACTTACGTGAAGGTGATAATGACTGGTCAGGGACAGAATTGACCGAGACCGCTGACCTGCTGGAAGAGTCCAAAACGATGGCGTTCCGTGATGTAGAGAACCATTTGCTGCGTTCTCATAACCAACACTATCATTACTTTAATATGCGGCTGAAACAATTTGAGCTGCTTGAAAGGATGCTGCCGCTGGTCAGCCGTATTTCCGGTCCTTATAAACATGCAGTTAAAATTGCTGAATTCTTTGAGGAACTGGCAGATGCCGTGCACCCTGGAAATACTGCCATCATTTACTTGCGACAGATCCAGACATTGAGAAAAGAATTCCGGGAAGATAATCTACCGGAATCACGTGAAGAATTTGAAGTGAGAGCCAGCTTATTCAATTTACTGAATGAGATCGAGCAATATTTAATCATTAAACGTTCCTTTAAAAAAAGTGATGTATAGAAGGTTGAGCAGAGAGGGGAAGCTAAACAAAAAGGAGCAATCAAAATGAAAATCTTTCTATTGTTTCTTGTCCTCTCTGTTTCTCCTCCATATAGTCCTGAAATAGTCGACCCATTTGTCATTGTCAACAAAGCGTCTAATCAGCTTGCATTTTTTAATGAGGGTGAGCTCGAAGAAGTTTATACTGTGGCAACCGGAGCTACGGATGAACTTACACCAACCGGTTTATTCACTATAACTGTAAAAGCGAAAGATCCATATTACCGGAAAAAGAATATACCCGGCGGAGACCCGAAAAATCCACTAGGTTCCAGGTGGATCGGGTTTGATGCTAAAGGTACAGATGGCCGTATCTATGGGATACATGGTACCAATCAGCCTTCCTCGATTGGAAAAAACGTGTCACAAGGATGTATCCGTTCCTATAATAATCAAGTGGAAGAGCTTTATGAACGGGTTCCGATCGGGACAAAAATATTGATTGTGAAGGATAACCAGGACTTTTTAAGTGTGTATGAAAAGTATGTAAAGAAGAACATCAAGGATCGTTTGCATTAAAAAAGCGGAGCTGCCTCGTTTCGACAAAGCTCCGCTTTTGTTTTAGCGCTTTTGTTAGGGTCTGGGTAAGGCTTTTGCCTATCCCTTTCTTATAGAAACATGCCTGCTCCGGCTAATAGAGATGAAAGTACCATGGATAAAATCATGATGTAAATGATGATTTTCATGCGTCGTTCACGCTTTGATTGCTTACGTGCCAAGGTTGTTACCTCCTTTATGCGTCCTGGGGATGTCCGGAATAATTCGGACATGCGTTAACTGTATTTTACATGTAAATGATAAATTGGACAAGAGCGGGAAAGTATTTCAAAATAGAATTATGAATGCTTGCAAAAATTTGAAAAATTATGTAGCACTTTTTGTTTTTTTGCTGAAAAATTGTTTAATAATTTGATAAGCTAGTATGGAAGATAGTAGTTAGGGAGAAGGAGGTCATTTAATGAGTGATCAATCAAAATACCAGCAACAAAAGCAGCAGTGGGAAACGGACGTGGAGAAAACGTCCAAGCGGTTTCCGGAACGAAAAGAGGATTTCGTCACAAGTTCAGAAATATCTATAGATCGCCTGTATACACCGGAGGAGGCTTCTTCCGAAACTTATGAAGACAAATTAGGGTTCCCTGGTCAATATCCCTATACCCGCGGGATACAACCGACCATGTATCGAAGCAGGTACTGGACAATGCGGCAGTATGCAGGATTCGGCTCTGCTGAAGAAACCAATAAACGATTCAGGTATTTATTAGAACAAGGACAGACGGGGTTATCCGTCGCATTCGATCTTCCCACTCAAATCGGATATGATTCCGATGATCCGATGGCGGAAGGGGAAGTCGGTAAAGTCGGAGTCGCCATCGACAGTTTAAAGGACATGGAACAGCTGTTTGATCAGATTCCACTCGATAAAGTCAGTACATCTATGACCATCAACGCACCTGCCTCGATTTTGCTTTGTATGTACATAGCTGTGGGAGAAAAGCAAGGCGTACCGATGGAAAAGCTTACAGGGACGATTCAGAACGACATCCTTAAAGAATATATTGCGAGAGGGACATATATTTACCCGCCAAAACCATCCATGCGTTTAATTACGAATATTTTCGGATATTGCCAGACGCATGTGCCGAAATTCAATACCATCAGTATTTCTGGCTATCATATAAGGGAAGCTGGTTCTACAGCAGTCCAGGAAGTCGCATTTACGATTGCCAATGGCATGGCATACGTTGATGCTGCCATCGAGTCCGGACTTGAAGTCGACCAGTTTGCGCCAAGACTCGCTTTCTTCTTCAATGCCCATAACCAATTTTTCGAAGAAGTGGCGAAATTCAGAGCAGCACGGCGTATCTGGGCAAAAATCATGAAAGAACGTTATCAAGCGGAAAATCCTAAGAGCTGGAAGCTTAGGTTCCACACCCAGACTGGCGGATCAACACTTACTGCTCAACAGCCGGATAACAATATAGTACGTGTTACCTTGCAAGCGCTTGCAGCTGTCATGGGAGGAACTCAGAGTCTACATACCAACTCTCGTGATGAAGCTTTGGCTCTTCCAACCGAAGATTCTGCTCGTATAGCGCTAAGAACCCAGCAGATCATTGCTAATGAAAGCGGTGTCGCTGATACGATTGACCCGTTGGGAGGCTCCTATTACGTTGAGTCATTGACCGATAAAATCGAGGAAGAAGTCAATGATTACCTTGAACGAATCGAGAAATTAGGAGGAGCAGTCCAAGCTGTGGAAGATGGCTATATGCAGCGGGAAATACACCAATCTGCATATGAAGCCCAAAAACGGATAGAATCAGGCGAAGATATCATCGTAGGTATGAATGAATTCCGAATCGATGAAGAAATTAATCCTGACTTGCTCCGGGTAGATGAAGCTTTGGAAGCACAACAAATCAAACAGACTAAAAATATTAGAGAAACAAGGAACCAGCAGCTGGTCGATGACTGCCTGGATAACCTTAAAGAAGCAGCCAGGCAGGAGAAGGAAAATTTGATGCCGTATATTCTTGAAGCTGTCAAAGCTTATGCGACCGTTGGAGAAATTGCCAACGTACTAAGAAAAGAATTCGGTGAGTATACGGGGATGTAAAAGGGGGAGTACTGACATGAAAAAACAAATACGTGCATTAATTGCTAAACCAGGTTTAGACGGACACGATCGCGGTGCATTGATCATTGCCCAGGCTTTGAGAGACCAGGGAATGGAGGTTATCTATACCGGCTTAAGGCAATCGCCAATTCAGATTGCACAGGCAGCCATTCAGGAAGATGTCGACGTTGTCGGTTTATCTTCCTTATCAGGTGCGCATAAGTCATTGTTTCCAAAGGTTGTACAAGCATTGAAGGATAAAGGTGCGGAAGATATTCCTGTCATTGGGGGCGGAGTTATTCCTGCTGAGGATATCCCATATTTAGAGGACCAGGGAGTAGCTAAGATATTTACTAGTGGGACGCCGACAGAAGAAATCGCTAAATATATCGAAAAAATGGTCGATCCGAATTCGAGCCTGGTTGCTGCACCAAAGAAAATCGCTCACATAGGAATTGCAGTCAGGCAATTAGAAGCGGCACTTCCGTTTTATCAGGATGTGCTTGGTTTGAAACTGGAAAATGTAGAAGAGGTAACCTCAGAACAGGTTCGAGTTGCTTTTCTTAAGATTGGCGAAACAAGACTTGAGCTGCTTGAACCGTTAAGCGAGGATTCTCCGATCCATCAGCATATTGAAAAGCGCGGGGAAGGAATCCATCATCTGGCACTGGAGGTCGATGATATTACCGAACGCTTAAATCAATATAAGGAGAGCGGCGTAGCATTGATACATGATACCCCGAAAACAGGCGCGCATGATAGCCAAATTGCGTTCCTTCACCCGAAAGCCGGACACGGCGTCTTATATGAGTTATGTCAGCACAGCGAAAAGGAGTGAAGCATCGATGGATATTTATGATAAAATCAGTGAACTTTATGATAAACGCAGACAGACAGAACTTGGTGGCGGGGATGAACGGATAGAAAAACAGCATGCGAAGGGGAAAATGACAGCACGAGAGCGTATAGATTATATGCTTGATGAAGGTACTTTCATCGAATTGAACCCATTCATGGAGCATCGTGGTGACAGCTTTGGGATGAATGGCCAGCCTGCACCTGGAGAAGGAGTGGTGACCGGCTTCGGTAAGATTGATGGAAGGGAAGTTTATTTGTTTGCCCAGGACTTCACTGTCTTCGGAGGAGCACTTGGCGAAATGCACGCCAAAAAGATTGCTGCAGTTATGGATTTGGCAGTGAAAAATGGCACCCCTTTCATAGGATTGAATGACTCCGGCGGTGCTCGTATCCAGGAAGGGGTTTCTTCCTTGGATGGTTACGGACATGTTTTTTATAGAAACTCCATTTATTCTGGTGTCATACCACAGATTTCTGTCATTATGGGACCATGTGCTGGTGGCGCTGTCTATTCTCCAGCTATTACTGACTTTGTCATTATGGTAGAAGAAACGTCTCAAATGTTCATCACCGGACCGAAGGTAATCGAGACCGTTACCGGAGAGAACATATCTTCAGAAGACCTTGGGGGAGCGTATGTCCATAATTCAAAAAGTGGTAATGCCCATTTAAAAACGCACGACGAAGAAACAGCACTGGATGCTGTGCGTCAGCTGGTAAGCTACCTGCCTTCCAATAATGAACAAAAGCCGCCTGTACTGGAATTGGAGGAAAAAGAAGATTACCGTCCGGATATCACCGACAAAATACCATTCGATCCGATCCGTCCCTATGATGTCCGTGTTGTAATCGATGAAGTTGTCGACCCTGATTCTTTCTTTGAAATCCATAAAGATTTTGCCAAAAATATCGTGGTCGGTTTCGCGAGATTGAAAGGACAGACAGTAGGCCTCGTATGTAATCAGCCGAAGTATATGGCTGGAGGGCTCGATATCGATTCCAGCGACAAAGCGGCACGATTCATCCGTTTCTGTGACTCATTCAATATTCCACTCATAACTTTCGAGGATGTAACCGGATTCTTCCCGGGGATTAAACAGGAGCATGGCGGAATAATAAGACACGGAGCGAAGATTTTATACGCCTATTCAGAAGCGACTGTACCTAAACTTACGGTGATTACACGGAAAGCATACGGTGGTGCTTATGTTGCTTTGAACAGTAAGTCGATCGGTGCCGATTTAGTGTATGCATGGCCAAACGCGGAAATCGCGGTTATGGGACCTGAAGGTGCAGCGAATATCATTTTTGCCAAAGAAATCAAGGAAAGCGAAAATCCGGAAGAAACAAGACAGAAAAAAATCAGTGAATACCGGGAGCGTTTCGCCAACCCTTATGTCGCTGCATCGCTTGGTATGGTCGATGATGTGATCGATCCTCGTGAAACCCGTACTACCTTGATCCAGGCGCTTGATATGCTCAAAAATAAAAAGGAAGAACGGCCGAAGAAGAAACACGGCAATATTCCACTGTAAAGTTAAGGCAGCCTGAAACTGCTTCCGTTGACAGTTTC
Source organism: Halobacillus sp. B23F22_5 (assembly GCF_043497085.1). Classification (NCBI taxonomy): domain Bacteria; kingdom Bacillati; phylum Bacillota; class Bacilli; order Caryophanales; family Bacillaceae; genus Halobacillus; species Halobacillus sp. B23F22_5. The sequence continues at coordinate 228,958 of NZ_JBIEKI010000002.1, forward strand.
GGGCTGTTTCGCTAACGTACTAATAGGATCGTACATAAAGGAGGACATACGAATGGTAACTGTAAATAAAGAACGTCTGCTTGAAGAATTCCTGGAATTGGTCCAGGTCGATTCCGAGACAAAAGACGAAGCGAAAATCGCTAAGGTACTGAAAAAAAAGTTTTCTGATCTTGGTTTGGAAGTGCTTGAGGATGATGCTCGTAACCAAACCGACCACGATGCCAACAACCTGGTCTGTAACCTTAAAGGGACCAAGGACGGCGTCGATACGATTTATTTCACATCCCATATGGATACTGTCGTTCCAGGTAACGGTGTCACCCCATCGGTTGAGGATGGTTACATCGTAACCGATGGGACTACAATTCTTGGGGCGGATGATAAAGCTGGACTAGCAGCCATGCTTGAAGCTATCCGTGTGTTGAAAGAAAATGACATCGAACATGGGGACATCCAGTTTGTCATTACAGTAGGAGAAGAAAGCGGTCTTGTCGGTGCAAAAGCACTTGATGCTTCCTTGCTGAAAGCAAAATATGGTTATGCGATCGACAGTGACGGGCAGGTTGGTAATATTATTGTAGCCGCACCGACACAGGCAAAAGTGAATGCCATCGTAAAAGGGAAGACAGCTCACGCGGGTGTAGCGCCGGAAAAAGGTGTATCCGCAATTACACTTGCTGCTAAGGCGATCGCAAAGATGCCACTTGGACGAATCGATGATGAAACAACCGCTAATATTGGACGTTTTGAAGGCGGAAAGCAGACGAACATCGTATGCGACCACGTGGAAATATTAGCAGAAGCCCGTTCTCTTGTTCCTGAAAAAATGGAAACTCAAGTAGAAAAGATGAAACAGGCTTTTCATGATACAGCTAAAGAAATGGGCGGCGAAGTAGACGTGGACGTGACCGTTATGTATCCTGGCTTTAAACATCAGGCAGGGGACAGGGTAGTGGAAGTGGCTCGAAGTGCTGCCAATAACATCGGACGGAACAGTGAATTGCTTCAGAGTGGTGGCGGCAGTGATGCGAATATCATCGCTGGTCACGGGATACCGACAGTTAACCTGGCAGTAGGATATGAAGAAATCCATACAACCAATGAACGCATGCCAGTCGCTGAGCTCGAGAAAGTCGCAGAGTTTGTGACTGCAATCATTCAGGAAGCGGCAAAAGCATAATGCAATGAATCGATCATGCCAACACAGCATGGTCGATTTTTTGGTTTTATACCCCGGGACATCCAGATTCTGGAGGGCCTGGGGTAGGAGTCGAAGTTATTTGCATTCCCATGATATAATGGAAGAACAAAAGTTCGTAAAGGAAGGATTGCCATGTCAAAATGGTACCCGAAAAATGGCAGGGTCATTTTTCATGTGGATATGAATAGCTTCTATGCCTCAGTTGAAATGGCATTCGACCCTGGTTTGAAAGGGAAACCGTTAGCGATTGCGGGTAATCCCGAAGAGCGGAAGGGCATTGTCGTAACGAGCAGTTATGAAGCAAGAAAACACGGGGTAAAAACAACAATGCCTCTGTGGGAAGCGAAACGGCATTGTCCAGACTTGATCGTCATGCGGCCGAATTTTGATAGGTATCGTACGGCTTCCAAAGAAATGTTCAAAATCTTAGCAGATGTAACAGACATAATCCAGCCAGTATCGATTGACGAAGGCTATATGGATATTACCGACTGTGAAAATCTCGGGTCTCCACTTGAAATAGCCGACCGGATACAGGAAAGAATTGCTGAAGAGCTGGATCTGCCCTGCAGTATCGGAATAGCGCCCAATAAGTTCCTAGCTAAAATGGCTTCTGACATGAAGAAGCCTATGGGTATCACGGTGCTTAGAAAGCGTGATTTGCCTAAAAAATTATGGCCATTGCCAATAGAAGAAATGTACGGGGTAGGAGAAAAAACTGCAGAAAAGCTTCGAAGTTATAAGATAGAAACGATTGGTGACCTGGCTAATTATGATGTCTTCAAACTGAAACAACTGCTTGGCATTAACGGAGAACGATTGAAAAATCGGGCCAATGGCCAGGATAACCGGCCGGTTGACCCGGATGCTGTTCATGAATTCAAAAGTATCGGAACATCCACTACCCTGGCCCAAGATACAACCGATGATATGGAAATCCGTCAGGTGCTGAGAAGGCTTGCGAATAAAGTGGCTGCCCGTATGAGCGGCAAGAAAGTGCTGGCGAGAAATGTACAATTGATGATTCGCTATCATGATTGGAAAAATGTCACAAGGAGCAGACAATTAAAAGATTATATCCATACTTCAGACGATATTTTTCATATTGCTTCCAGATTGTTCGATGAACATTGGAACCAGGAACCTGTCCGGCTGCTCGGCATAACCGCTGGAGATTTGGCAGAACAGAGAGAAGTGACTCAGCAGCTCGATATTTTCAATTATGAACAATATGCAGAAAAGGAAAAACTTTATAAAACGATAGATGATTTGACCGAACGTTATGGCAAGAACCCGTTCCGGGATCTATCGAGCACGGTGAATGACTCTCACAAAGTCAGCACCAGTTTTCAAAAAGACTTTTTAGATGATTATAAGAAATAATGACTGCATTTAGAGGGTGATACAAAAATAATGTATCTCCCTCTTTTTAAAGCGGGAGATTTATACAAGCTACACGTAAAGAGAAATCCACACATTGGTACCACAACTTTGTAATATTAAGGTTTCTCAACTTCTTTATACAAAATTACCTGAGAACCACTTGGATCAGTTTCAAATGTTTCCCCGATTGAAGAAAATCCTATTCTCTCATAGAAAGGCTGAGCTGCCGTTTCTGCAATACACCAGATGTATTCGACATTGCCGTGGTATAAGATACGATTTGCTTTGTGCAATAACGTTGTAGCAATTCGTAGGCTTTGATCTTGATTAGGTACTTCCAACCCTCTGAGGCGAAATTGTTTTTGAGAGTGAATGGCATCCGTTGCTTCCATGTAAAAGGATGCGATCCCTTCCAGCTTCTGATTTTCAAAAGCGCCTAAATGAAAAGTGGTGTCCAGATGATCTCCATGATAGTGACATTTTTCTATGCTTTGGTTTTGACTGAGGGACTTGTTCCGGATCCTGTAAGTATCTTCGGCTGAAATTTCTTTCACGGTTATCACCTTATCATCCTCCTGATTCTGTGTTTTCCTTATTGCTTATCGTTTAAGATAATATCATTGGAGGAACTTCAAAAGAGCATCCCTGACCTTAGAAGTTCTTTCTTTTATTCCACATATGAAGCCAACCGTGGCGGATAAATGGAGTTTATAGAACCTAGAGCTAGTCTATCAAAAGATAGAAGAAAATGCTTCCAGCCAGACTTACAGCAGGAAGTAGAGATTATTGCAGGAATTTTATAAAAAAGAATCGAATTATGCAACTTGAGATAAAAATAAAAAAATTGAATTGATTTTACGAAATGAAGATAAAGGGGGAATTGGGTGACAAGAAACCGTATAGAAGTAAAAGGGATGGAAGTAGATGCTTTTACCCGTTGTCGTCATTATCATAGTGAAGTCGATATCATTGCTATCAAGTTTCACTGCTGTAAGGAATATTATGCTTGCTACTATTGTCATAAAGAGAAAGCAGATCATCGTGAGACAAAGTGGCCCAGGGACCAATGGGAGGAACAAGCGATCCTATGCGGAAATTGCAGCCGCGAATTGACCATCAATGAATATATGTCCGTTTCTGGATGCCCGGAATGCCAGCATCGTTTCAATGAAAAATGCAGTAACCATTATCCGTTATATTTTGATATGAAAAAGTAAATATATCAGCATAAAAAAGCAGTCGGTGAATAAACCGACTGCTTTACAAATGATATCAACCTGTGTTCCGGAGACCTGCTGCAATACCGCTGATGGTAAGGAGTACTTCGGTCAGCAGACTTTCTTCCCTGCTTTCTGTTTCACGTAACTCTTTAATCAATTCCACCTGCAAGAAATTCAATGGGTCGACATAAGGATTACGCAGCCGCACAGAATCCTGGATGGTCACTTGTTTATCGAGGAGTTCCTGATCTCCACTGATTTTCAGAAGAATATCCTTGGTTTTATTGTATTCTTCCACGATATCATTATAGATCCGGTCGCCAAGTTCTTTATCATTGACGAGAGATTTATATTGATCTGCAGTTTGGATATCAGCTTTCATCAATGCCATTTGCAGATTATCAATGGTTGAACGGAAGAAAGGCCAATTTTCATACATCTGCTGCAAGGTGGCAAGGTAGGAGTCCCCTTGCTCTGCATAGCTTGTCAACCCGGAACCTGCAGCATACCAGGCAGGAAGCAGTTGACGGTTCTGTGTCCAGGCGAAGACCCATGGAATCGCACGCAAGTTCTCAAATTTGGAACTGTCTTTCCGCTTCATCGGGCGGGAACCGATATTCAACTCACTGATTTCTTTCAGCGGCGTCGCTTCATTGAAGTAGGTAAGGAAATCTTTATCGCCGAAAACAAGTGATTGATATTTTCTGAGTGAGACCTCTGAAATCTCTTCCATTGCCTTTTCCCATGTTTCTTCCCGGTGGTGTCCTTGTTCCGATTCTGTAGAAACATGCGCTGCACCTTCCACAAGCGTAGAGGCTGCTTGTTCAAGGCTGCGATAAGCGATGTCCCGGATCAGGTAGCGGGAGGACAATACCTCTCCTTGCTCAGTAATCTTTACACCATCGCCCAACGTTTCTGCAGGCTGGGATAGGATACTTCGATTCAATGGGCCACCGCCCCGGCCTAGTGATCCACCACGCCCATGGAAGAATTTAAGACCGATGTTATAGTCTTTAGCCATATCATGGATTTCCTGTTGTGCTTTATAAAGTTTCCAGTTAGCGGTCAATGTCCCACCGTCTTTACTGCCGTCAGAATATCCTAACATGACTTCCTGATGGTAATTGCGTTGGCCAAGGTGCTTGGAATAAGCATCCATATCAAACAAGGTCTTTAATATTTCCGGTCCTGCAATCAAGTCATCTACGGTTTCCAGTAAGGGAGCGACATTCAAGCTGCTTTCTACTCTTCCATCTGGATGAAGACGATAAATCCCTGCCTCTTTAGCAAGTACCAGCACTTCAAGTAAATCACTGGCTGCCTCTGTCATACTCACCAGATATACTTCGATTGCCCGATCCCCGAATTCACGATGAGCTTCACGGATCAAGTTGAAGACCTTCAACATTTCCTGTGTCTCTTCAGAATAATCCTCATCAAGTAATGTGATAGGTCGGGGGTCCTCTAAAATACCTTCCAAAAGTTTAATTTTTTCCTGTTCATTCAAGGAAGCATAGTCTTCACAGATACTCACTTTCTGCAAGATTTCCTTAATGGCTGCTTCATGCTCACCACTATGGTTTCTGATATCCAATGTGGCAAGGTGAAAGCCGAACAACTGCACCTGGCGAACAAGCTTACGGAGCATTTTCAGTTCCCGCTGATTAGGCTGATGGCTATTGACGCTTCGTTGAATCATGTATAGGTCATCTAATAATTGTTCGGAAGAATCATATCCGATTTCTGATTTTCCAACATTACGGAGACGTTCTAATATAATCGCGAATTTACGGCGATAAATTTCTTTTTCGACGCGCCATTTTTTATTACTTGGAATGATTCTTTCCTCTTCTTCTACAGAAGCAATCAATTCATCGGTGACAGACACTATTTTAGTAGAGTGGCTGAACCGTTTCATCAGCTCTACCAGGACTTCTTCATACTTATCTAACACTAGATCCCGTTGATTTGTAAGGGTTTGCCAGGTGATTTCTGGAGTGACATTCGGATTGCCATCGCGATCCCCGCCGATCCAGGACCCAAAACGAAGGAAGTTAGGGATTGTCCAGTCTTCCCCTGGGTAGCTCTCTTCCAGGCGATCTTCCAATTCCTGGTGAATGTCAGGCAGTACATCAAATAACGTTTCATCGAAGTAATAAAGTCCATTTCTTACTTCATCCATGACAGTCGGTTTCCGTTCACGCAGTTCATCGGTCTGCCACAGGACAGTCACTTCATTCATTAAGCTGTCTTGTAATTGTTCCCGTTCATGGGCAGTAAGTTGAGGGTTATCGAGTTGTTGCAAGATTGTAGCGATCCGTTTTTGAATTTCCAAAACGGTTCGTTTTGTCGCTTCAGTCGGATGGGCAGTAATGATCAGTTCTAAAGATAATTGATCGAGGACCTCCTGGATGACTGAACTGGATATTTCGTTTTTGCGAAGCGCATCGACTGCACTTTCTAATGAAAACGGTTGAACTCCATGGTCTTCACGAAGCTGGTACTCTCTACGCCGGCGAACACGGTGGTTTTGTTCGGCAATGTTGACTAAATGGAAATAAATTGAAAATGCGCGGATGACTTGGGAGCGCATCGGGGGATGGAGGTTTTCGATTTCTTGCTTCAATTTTTGGTAAGTTGCTTCCTCTGGGTTGCTCCTCAGGTCTTTTGAATATTGACGGATGGTTTCTACTTTATCAAAAAGCTCTTGTCCGCCATGATGAATCAAAATATCACCGAGCATATTACCCAGTTCACTTACGTCACGTCGTAAGGGAACAGTATGATCATTGGATTGTCTAGTTGTGCTCATAGTTTCACCTTCCTGTAAATTCTTAGTGTAGACGACCAATTTTGGTCGACGTATGGTTTCTTATGTTATCAGAATTTTTAGGATAGTCAAATCTACTAACCTGATAAGTCATAACCAATCTAATTTGTTGAGAGTTTAAACTATCAAAATTTTTAACGTTTCTCCACTATTAAGCTTTAGGCTGGTAAATAATTTCATAAAAAGTAAAAAACTGCTTCTCAAATCAGAAAGTTTGCTATATACTTTAACTGTACTAAGGATACTAATACAGTTAATACGGTTTCAGATCGGAGGGAAATAGCCATGTTTGATTTGGATTTACGAAGCAGAAAACCGATCTATGAACAACTAGTCGAAAAGTTCAAAGAACTGATCATAAAAGAAGTACTGCAGGCAGATGAAAAGCTTCCTTCGGTTAGGACCTTGGCCAGGCAAATGACAATCAATCCCAATACCATTCAAAAAGCCTACCGGGAGTTAGAATCGCAAGGATACATCTATTCGTTGAAAGGAAAAGGAAGCTTTGTGCAAGCCTCTTCTGAAAAAGCCGGTCAGGAAGAACTTATCAAAGTAAAGGAAAAGTTGAAGGCAGCTATTTCAGAAGCCCTTTACCTTGGAATGGCCCGCGCAGATATAGAATTGCTGCTTCAAGAATTAGATGAATCGACAGGGGAGGAATAATCGATGATAAAACTTCAGGAAGTAAATAAGACTTTCCATAAGCAACAAGTGCTTCATGATATAACATTTCAAATCAAGGACGGTTCGATCTACGGCCTTTTAGGTTCTAACGGAGCAGGGAAGACCACTTTGCTGAAAATCATTGTCGGCATTTTAAAGCAGGAGAAGGGGAGTGTACAAATCGAAGGACAGAAGGTGTTCGAAAACACCGACGTGAAAAAGCGGATGATTTTCATTCCTGACAGCCTTTATTTTTTTCCGCATTATACCATTGAGCAAATGGCAAATTTCTATCAGAATATCTATCCTTCCTGGAATCAGGAACGATTTGTGCAGCTCAAGGAGATGTTCGGACTTAATATTAAAAAAAAGGTCAGTCAATTTTCGAAAGGGATGCGCAGGCAGGTAGCATTTTGGCTCGCTTTATCCGCCATGCCGGATATCCTCGTGCTGGATGAGCCATTCGATGGGTTGGACCCGGTAGTGAGAAGGAAAGTGAAAAATCTGCTGATTCAGGATGTTGCTGATCGGAAAATGACCGTAATAATTTCTTCTCATAACCTGAGAGAGGTAGAGGATATTTGTGATTATGTCGGTATATTGCATGAGGGCTCCATCTTACTGGAAAAGGATCTGGATGAACTGAAAGCGGATATTCATAAAGTTCAGGTCGCTTTCAGGAATCATGTTCCTGCAGCATTGAAGAACGAGTTGTCCATTCTTCATGAAGAAAAGCGTGGAAGTGTACGTCTGTGGATTGTCAGAGGAGCGGAAACAGAAGTTTCAAAGATAATTGAATCTTACCAGCCTATCGTCTATGATTTGCTACCGCTTACATTAGAAGAAATTTTTGTCTATGAAATGGGAGGTGCCGGTTATAATGTGGAAAACATCCTCGTTTAAGAAGGAAGTGACAAAACAGAACTTCAGGAGCGTTGGCTGGATAGGAATCATTTACTTGATCGGATTGCTATTTGCCATGCCGCTACGAATAATGACGGAGTTGTCCAGTGACCGTCCGTTTCAATTCTTTCATGAAAACGGATTATTCCAGATCAATTTTGAGCTACAGCAGGTGATGATAATCGTTATTCCTGTTTTACTTGGGATTTTTCTGTTCCGCTACCTGCAAGTGAAAGAAACGTCAGATTTTGTACATAGTCTGCCGCTCAAGCGTACGGAACTCTATCATAATAACGTTTGGAATGGGATTGTCATTCTGGTGGCGCCGATTATCATCAATGCGGCGGTGATGACTATTCTCTATATTAGTTTTGATTTATCTTATGTATACAGCTTGGAGGACATCTGGTACTGGCTTGGCGGGACACTCAGCGTTACGCTGCTATTATTTTTTGCTGCGGTTTTTGTCGGAATGGTCACGGGTCTGACTGCACTCCATGGTGTTCTGACCTATATCATGCTGCTATTCCCGGCTGGAATCACTGTACTACTTTACTTTGCTATGAACCAGTTTTTATATGGATTTTCTGAAAACTACTATATGGATCAGAATCTGCATCAGCTCTCTCCTCTCGTCGATTCTTTGAATTTGTATAACGCCTCATTGCCGGCCTCCCGCATGTACGTCTACCTGGCTATTGTGGCTGCGTTTTATGGATTGGCATGGAAAATCTATCAGCATCGGAATCTGGAGATGGCGGGGCAGGCAATCGTATATGGAGTGCTCAGGCCTATCTTTAAATATGGGCTTACGCTTTGTATGATGCTTGTCGGCGGTTTGTATTTCCATAACCATGATACTGCATGGATGATTTTTGGGTATATGGTCGGAGCGATGATCGGTTATGCGATTGCGGAAATGGTTCTGCAAAAGACATGGCGGGTGTTTGGCGCCTGGAAAGGGTTCATCGGCTATGTAGCTGCTGCAGGACTTGTCTTTTTACTGTTGCAGTTCGATCTTACCGGGTTTGAACAGCGGGTTCCTGCTGCGGCCAGTGTTGAGCGTGTCTTTATAGGGGAAGGGTCGTATAGCTATCAGAATAATCACCCCTATAATGAGTCCGGTTATTTGAATGAAAACGAAAATATCCAGGCTGTAACGAAACTGCACAAGCAAATCATTTCATCCGGTTCAGAGGAGTATCAAATCGGAAGAAGAAATCTCTTTCTTGCTTATGAGATGAAAAACGGTGAGACAATGGTAAGAGAATACATGATTCCTGAACAGGACTACCGGGCTTACTTAGATCCGATCTATGAATCTCTTGAATATAAAGCATTGAAGTATCCTGTTATGAAAGTGGAACCGGAAAATATCGACCGGATCCGGTTTTTTACCGAAACGGGCAAATCGGATGAACTGGTCATCGCTGAACCGGATGAAATTAAAACATTAATGTCCCGTTTAAAACAAGATTTGCAGGCGGAAACCTATGAAGACATGATCCCTTCCTTGGGAGATCGCGGAGATATCAGCTTTATGCTGGAAAGCGGGATGGAGATATATATCCCAATGAAACGCTCCTACGATCAGCTGAATGAATGGCTGAAACAAAAAGGGCTGTATGAAGAAGCAGTATTGACAGACCAAGATGTCTCCAAGGCAGTGATTGTTCATCAGAATGAACCGGGTGGTCCGATTTTCAACGAATTCAAATCAGCTGCTGCCTCCAATGAACATGTCTGGACTGTGAAAGACAACAAAAAAATCAAATTGCTGTTAAACAGCAAGGAACACCAGGGACAGGGCGGGTATTATGTCGGTATATACCCTAAAGGTGGAGAGCCGATGATCTATCGGATATCGGAAGATTTAGTAGCGAGGGTGGTCAATTAAGTTAGAAAGAAGGGATTTCTGTGGAAGGGCTGGCATATGAAGAAATTTATACAATCAATTATCCGAAAGTTTATGGTGCGGCATTACGTGTAGTCAAGAACCCCTATCTTGCAGAAGAAGCTGCTCAGGAGGCTTTCATAAAAGCATACAACAACAGAGAAAAGCTTCAGGATATCAATAAGTTGGCAGCCTGGCTTGGCCAGATTGCCACAAGGACAGCGATAGATATATGGAGAAAAGAAAGAAAAAAGCTGATGGTCCCACTTGATGACTTGATTGAAGGCAGTCATCAAGCTGCCATCGGCTGTGATGGAGTGGATAAAGAAGTGGAACAATTAATCAGTCACCATCAACTGATGGAAGAACTTAAACACCTTGCTCCGAAGCTGCATGCAGTATTTATGATGAAATACTTTCACGGAATGAAAGAAGTTGACATAGCCGAGCACCTGGAAATTTCCATTTCTGCTGTAAAATCAAGAGCATATCGAGCCAGAATGTCCTTAAAGAAGAGACTGAGTCAAAAGGGCAGCCCGTTGTCGACTTGATAATATACAAAAGAGTAAAAGACCATCTGATCCAGGGTTACGATCAGACGGTCTTTTCTTTTGTTCGTCTTACTTCAATAACTTTTTGATGATTTTCAACCCTGCTTTCGAGCCTGGATAGCGGAAGCTGTAGTCAAATTTGGTCGTTTGCCTGGTGATGCTCTTTTGGTGGGTAAATGTATTAAAGCTTGCTTTCCCGTGATAGGCACCCATGCCGCTGCTCCCGACCCCGCCGAATGGAAGGTAGGGGTTTGCGATATGATAGAGTGTATCATTGATGCATCCGCCCCCGAAAGAAAGGGTTTCGGTCACATATTTCTGATCCTTTTCTTTTTTACCGAAATAGTAGAGTGCCAGCGGCTTTTCGTGATCTTGCAGGATCTCCACAGCATCGGATAGATTTTCGTAAGTAAGCACAGGAAGGATTGGTCCGAAAATTTCTTCTCCCATGACTGGGTCATCCCAACTGATATCATCCATGACAGTCGGTTCAATCATCAACCGCTCCCTGTCACTGCGTCCACCGGTGACAACCTCGCCATTATCCAAAAAGCCAGTCAAGCGATCAAAGTGGCTTCTGGATACTATACTGGTGAATTCTGTATTCTCAAACGGATCCTTTCCATACATAGACTGGATATGTTTTTTGATTTTCACGAACAGCTTGTCTTTTACATCTTCGTGGACAAATAAGTAATCAGGTGCTATGCAGGTCTGTCCTGCATTGGTGAATTTGCCCCATACAATCCGCTTTGCTGCCAGGTCGAGTTTTGCGTCTTTATGGACAATAGCGGGGCTTTTCCCGCCAAGTTCCAGGGTTACAGGAGTGAGGTGTTTGCTCGCTTTTTCCATGACGATTTTTCCGACCGGTATGCTGCCTGTGAAAAAGATATAATCAAAACGCTGGTCCAATAATTCCTGGCTGGTTTCTTTTCCGCCTTCTATCACGGTAAGTAAACCGGGTTCGAAGGTTTCTGCAATCATTTCCTCCAACAGGGCAGAGACGTTCGGGGTCAACTCGGATGGTTTCAGAATCACCGTATTACCAGCTGCGATTGCACCGATGATCGGAGCAATCGCAAGGTTGATCGGATAGTTCCACGGGGCGATGACAAGTACATTACCATATGGTTCTTTTATGATATAGTTCTTAGATCCCTTGTGTGTTAGGGGAGTTTTCACATAGATTGGTTCCATCCATTCTTCCAGATTCTTTATATGATCATCAAGCTCACTATAAAGGAATCCTACTTCAGTCGCAAAAGCTTCATATTCCGATTTGTTCAGGTCGGTATAGACTGCTTCAAGTATTGCAGGCTCCCATTCTTTCAACATTTTTTTCAGTTTCTTCAATTGATCCAAACGGAACTCGTAGGGTTTCGTATGACCTTGCCGGAAAAATCCTTTTTGGTCTGCTAACGATTTTTGAATGATTGACATGGATCATACCTCCTTACTTATTAGCTGGCACGGGGTGTTCATAAAAGTCATGGGCAATGACGGTGTTGGGAAAAATCTCTCGAGCTTCCCGCAACAATTCCTCCGCCTCCTCACCTTGATATCTGGAGGAAATGTGACTGAGGATCAATTGCTTTGCATCAGCGAGTTTGGCAAGTTGTGCTGCCTGGCGATTGGTCGAATGGAAGTAGTCATATGCCAATTGCTCATCTGCTCCAGCAAAAGTAGCCTCATGAACCAGGATGTCAGCATGCTTCAAATCGTCTGCCAAACTTTCGAGGTAACGGGTATCACCAAGAATGGCTATTTTGCGTCCACGCTTGGAAGGCCCGATGAAGTCTACACGTTGTATGACTCGACCATCAGAAAGTTCTGTCGCTTCATTTTGTTTGATCCTTTGGTAGATAGGGCCAGGGGAAACGCCGGCTTCCTTTAGTCTTTCAGGAAGTAGTTCTCCAGGCTGGTCTTTTTCCTGAATAATATAACCGAAGCTTTCCAGCCCGTGCTCAAGTCGAATGCTTTTTACTTGCAGTCCATCATCCTCGTAAATAACGCCTTCAGTCACTTCAATAATTTCCAGCGGGTAGGGGAGTCTGGTACCGCTGACACGCAGTGCTGTTTCCACGTATTCTTTCAGCCCTTTTGGCCCGTATATGGTACAAGGTGTTTCTCCCCCTTGAAATGAGCGGCTGCTCAATAATCCAGGCAGGCCGTAAATGTGATCGCCGTGGAGGTGGGTGATGAATATTTTTTCAATCCTGCGTGGACGAATGTTCGTGCGTAATATTTGATGCTGTGTCGATTCTCCGCAGTCGAACAACCAGGTACTCTGTCGTTCTTGAAGCATCTGTAAGGCTAACGCGGAGACATTCCGTTCTTTTGAAGGGACCCCTGAGCCGGTCCCGAGAAAAAATAATTCCATAATCCTTCCTCCTATATCGCTATCTTACCATTGGTAAAGACTGGTGACACGTAAAAAGAAAGACCCGTGCCTGAAGGGACGGATCTTTACCTGATAGAGTTACTTCCATGCTCGGGCATATTGCCGCGGGCCTTCAAGAGAGAAGCCCAACTCCTCAGCTGCCTGTTTTGGCCAGTACGGGTTGCGTAAGAGTGCACGACCGATAAAAACCAAATCAGCACGTTCATTTTGTAAAAGTTCTTCCGCCTGGAGGCCGTGCGTAATCAAGCCTACAGCTCCGGTGGCGATGCCTGTCTCGCGCTTGAGTGTTTCTGCATAAGTTAGCTGATAGCCTGGAAAAGGATTGATCGAAGCAGGCACAACTCCTCCTGAACTGACATCAATCAAATCGACTCCCTGCTCTTTCATCTCTCCAGTATAATAGAGAAAATCTTGCATCGTATTGCCGCCTTCCTGGTATTCATCAGCTGAAATCCTGACAAATAAGGGGCCATCCCATACTTCCTGGACAGCTGCTATCACTTCACTTAAGAAGCGGTAGCGATTCTCTCTTTTCCCACCATAATTGTCGTTCCGTTTGTTGGTGAGAGGGGATAAGAACTGGTTGATTAAGTATCCATGGGCTCCATGAAGTTCAATGACATCAAAATCAGCTTCTTTTGCTCTTCTGGCAGCTTCCTTGAATGCCATGATCACCTGGTGAATATCATCCGTGCTCATTTCAAGGGGAGTTTGTAATTGTTCGTTGAACCGGAGTGGACTAGGGGCATAAATATCATTATTCAGATTCGCTTTTCTGCCTGCATGGGCAAGCTGTGTGGCAGAAGCGGCACCATGGCGGTGTATGCCTTCATTGATAATCTTTAATCCTTCAATATGATCGTCGCTCCAAATTCCAAGGTCTTCATGGGAAATCCGTCCTTCCGGGACGACGGCAGTGGCTTCGGTCATGACCAGGCCTACTTGGCCGGCGGCACGACTTTCATAATGAGCAAATTGAAAAGCATTCGCCTTTCCATCCTGGGTGGTGGATGAATACATGCACATCGGGGACATGACAACCCGGTTTTTCAGGGTGAGATTTTTAATGGTATAAGCGGTAAATAATTTCGGTTTCATCCTATATCTCCTCCGTGACAGTAAATAGGTTATTCGTATAATTTGCGATATTCCATAGCCAGGTGGGGAACGTCAGTGAAAATCCCATCACATTTTAATTTGAAGCACTTTTTCATCTGCAATGGCCGATTGACCGTATATATGCGGAGCGCCAGGTTATGCTGGCGACAAGCATTTGCCAGATTGCTATTTAACAATCTGTATTTGGTATGAAAGCCTGTAACTCCAATTTTTTTTAAATGGTTTGGCAGGTCTGGTACCCTTTTTGAGCTTAAAAAGGCGGTAGAAACGTTCGGATCGATTTTCTTCATTCGTTTCATGCTGGCAGCGTTGAAAGAGGAAATAACTGTTCTCTCAAGTACCTGGAATTTCTGGAGATGATCATAAACAATTTGCTCGAGCTGCTTATAGTCAATGACATTGTTTTTTAGTTCAATATTCAAGAAAATGGATTTATCATGAGCCCACTCTAAAAATTCTTCTAATGTTACAATGGAAGTATCTGAAAATTTAGTAGAAAACCAGGCTCCGGCATCCAGCCTTTTTATTTCTTTGTATGTATAATCCTGAACAAATCCGGTACCATTAGTGGTCCGGCGGACGTTCTCATCATGGATCAGGATAGGGATGCCATCTTTGGTGAGCTGGACATCCGTTTCAATGCCATCCGCACCGGCATGATAAGCCAGCTCGAATGCTGGCATAGTGTTTTCAGGTGCGAGTTTGCTTGCACCTCGGTGGGCGAAAATCATTGTTCCCAATTGTGTCACCTCTCGATATTTACTCTTTTTGATTGTGTGACATTTAATAAGAAAAGTCAATTTACAAGGAGTGGGTCTTCGATGGAAGCGCAGTGGAAAACGAAAGGACAGTTGACTGATCTTTTATGTTCATTAGTCAATTATCAAAGTATTACTGGAAGTAACGATGAAATAGCCATTATTGAATACTTACAGCACCTGCTGGGGTCGAAAGCTTATTTCAAACAGAATCCGGATCATCTTGACGTACACCCTTTGAAAGATGGCCGCCAGCTATTGACGGCTTTAGTTAAAAATGGTGAAGCGAAAGATACCATTGTGCTTTTATCTCATGTGGATGTGGTAGGGATTGATGATTATGGATCATTTCAAAACTTAGCTTTTCATCCCAAAGAACTGACGAAGGAATTGATGAATCATTTGGAAGAATTACCTGCGGAAGCTGCTGAGGATCTCCAGTCCGGCAACTGGCTGTTTGGGCGGGGTACCATGGATATGAAGGCAGGTCTCACGGTTCATCTTTCCCTATTAGAACAAGCAATGAATGGGACATTCGATGGGAATCTTCTCATACTGGCAGTGCCTGATGAAGAAGTCAATTCACTCGGTATGCTGACCGCTCTGCCTGCTTTAGATGAACTTAAGAATAGACATGAGCTGAATTATAAAGCGACGATGAACGGAGAGCCGATGTTCCGCAAATACCCTGGAGATCCGGCTTACTACCTCTACACCGGTTCGATTGGTAAAGTGCTGCCCGGGTTCCTTTGTTATGGAAAAGAAACGCATGTCGGAGAACCGTTTGCTGGCTTGAATGCCAACTTGATGATCAGTTATCTGGCACAGGAACTGGAATTGAGTGAGGATTTTATTGAAACGGTGGGAGAAGAAACGACCCCGCCGCCAATCAGTCTGATGCAGCGGGATTTGAAAGAGGAATACTCTGTACAGACCCCCCAGGCCGCAGTCGCTATGTACAACGTACTATACATGGAACAGACGATAGCAGAGATCAATGAGAAGCTTTTAGCTGCAGCGGGCAGGGCAAAAAACAAAATCCTCCAGCATTACAATAGTAAAGCAGAACACTATATTGCAGAAAATGAGCGGTCGTTTCTTGATATGGACGTGACAGTACTTTCTTATGAACAGTTATACCAGGAGGCGGAAAAGCGTTACGGAAAAGGCGAGGTGGAAAGACGACAGAACTTGTTGACCTCACAAAGGGATCAGGGAGACAGGGACTTTTCCACTTTGCTGGTACAGGACCTTGCCTCCCTGTGTAAAGACATCGGGCCTATGATTGTGCTGTTTTACAGTCCTCCATTTTATCCATCGGTGTCATCAAAAAAAGACCCGCTCATTGAAAAAACAGTAGAAGACTGTCAAGACTATGCAAAGAACACTTATGGCGTCGACCTTAAAAATGTCGAGTACTTTGCCGGCCTGTCCGATTTAAGTTTTATTGGACCAGTTTCTGCTGAGTCTCCCCTTGACGATCTTTTGGATTTGATGCCGATTCAAGGGCGTGGTTTCGAGCTTCCGGAAAACGTGATGCAAACGCTCAATATGCCTGTTATTAATGTCGGTCCTTTAGGGAAAGACCCTCACCAATGGACAGAACGTCTGGAACTCGATTATTCATTCGAGTATTTACCTGATCTGTTGCACTATACATTGAATAAGCTGTTCAATAATTGAACGCCTGGCTGATCCGAAATGCTCCATAACAATGTTTCCGTTTCTCTCATAAATGCAAGGAGGTCCGGGAAATTGCGAGACTCCTATGGGAGAATAGTACATGGTGAGATCCCGCAGGGCTGTAGCCCGAGGAAGCTCACCGTACACCCATGGAAAGCGAGTGATTTCCCGGACCTCCAGAGGCTTTCAACCTTAACGGAAACAGTTTCACTCGAAACTGAGTCTTCAAGTAAAGGGAGTTTAACTGTAAAATCCATAATGAGATTTAACAGATGTAAAAAGATGAGAGAATGGAAAAATCATGCTACAATGGAATAATCAAATGAATGACTATTCAGTTAAGAGAGAGGAATACGAATGAATATTGTGAAACAGAAAATCCATCAAATCACGGTACCTACTCCCTACGCGGTAGGAGATGTACATGTTTATATCATAAAAGGTGACCAGCTATCTATCATTGATGCTGGTGTTAAAACTGATGAGGCCTGGGAAGCTTTTGTTTTCCAATTGAAACAGCTAGGATATGGACCCGAGGATATCGAGCAGGTGATTTTGACACATCATCATCCGGATCATATCGGTTTCATTGAATACTTACCCCGTCTTAATGAAGTGACCGCCCATCCTCAAGTAGACACGTGGCTCAAAAGAGATCCGGGCTTTTTGCAAAATTATCAAAGCTTTTTTTATTCTTTATACCAACAGGCTGGTGTGCCTGAGCGCTACCTTAGTTTTTTAAAGGAGTTGCGCAATCCTCTTGGCGATGTAGCAAAAGGAAATCTGACCAGCACTATCCTGGAAGGAGATGTGCTGCCAGGTCATGAAGAGTGGCGTGTAATTGCCACACCAGGTCATGCCCAAAGTCACTTATCCTTTTATCGAGAACAAGATGGAGCTTTACTGGGGGGCGATCACTTGCTAGAGCATATTTCTCCAAACCCTTTGCTTGAGCCGCCCCATAATAATGGTAAAGAAAGACCTAAGCCAATGCTGCAATATCGTAACTCTTTGAAGAAATTACTCCATTACGAAATTACCCATGTCTACCCTGGCCATGGGAAAATATTCAACCATGTACATGACCTGATTGACAGAAGGTTGGAAAGCCAGGAGAAGAGAGCGGCTAAAGTTCAGGAGATTATCGGGGGAGACGAAATGACAACTTTCGAAATTTGTTCCCGTTTGTTCCCCAAGCAATTTGAGAAGCAGTTTGGTCTCACCATGTCTGAAACAATCGGACAGCTTGATTATCTAACAGACATAAATGCCGTAGGAACAAGGGTCGATAGTGGAGTGACTTTCTACAAAAACATGGAGGCCACGTTATGAATCCGTTAGTGAAGAATAAAAAAGTGCTGGTCACCGGGGCTTCTGGAGGAATTGGCCAGTTCATAGCTATTCATGTTGCTATGAATGGAGGGACACCTATATTAATTGCCCGGTCTTCCGATAAGTTGAAGGTAATTGCCAGCATACTGGAAGAAAAGTTCCATGTTTCTTGTTACTGGTACCAGGCTGACCTGAGCAAAGAAGAGGAATGGAAGGCTGTCAGTGACCGTATTATCAATGAGCATAACCGAATCGATGCTTTGGTCAACAATGCAGGGTTGGGGGTCTTCGATTATTTCGCTGATTCGAAATGGGAGGACATCGACCGGATGATCCAGGTGAATTTTACTGCTTTGCTTCGAGCGACTTATCAAGTAGTGCCGCATATGATAGCGCATGGTAATGGTCATATCGTGAACATCGCTTCCCAGTCTGGAAAGATGGCAACGCCTAAATCAGCCGTATATGCTGCAACAAAACATGCTGTGCTTGGCTTTACGAATGCATTGCGTATGGAGGTGGCACATCATGGCGTCCGTGTCACCGGTGTCAATCTTGGCCCGGTACGCACCAACTTTTTTGCCCAGGCGGATCCATCGGGCGATTACCAGCGTGCTGTTGAACCATGGATGCTGGATGCCAATCAGGTAGCAAGCCGGATTGTAAATCAATTATTCAAGGAAAAGCGGGAGATTAACCTTCCTGCCTGGATGGAAGCAGGAAGTAAATTGCACTACCAATTCCCAGGTCTGACGGAAAAGGTGCTGCACAAACAGTTCAATAAAAAATAGCCTGGCGCCTTGATCGCCAGGCTTTTCTGTATGCGGATAGCATTCCTCCAATGTTTTTACATTAATTCCCTCTTGCATATACGAACGTATATTCGCATAATATAAAGTAAGATAAACTAAGGGGTGTGACGGAAATGGGTAATCCAGCAATCGATTACAAATTATTTCCGGAACGTCGAGTGCTTTGTGTCGACATGAAAAGTTTTTATGCCAGCTGTGCAGCTATTTTACGCGGTCTTGACCCGATGACCTGCCACCTGGCAGTGGTGGCGGATACAAACCGCAGAGGAAGTGTAGTATTAGCCGCATCTCCCGCCATGAAGAAGGATTACGGCATCCGGACAGGGAGCCGGTTGTTTGAAATACCCAATGATCCGGATATTGTTATTGTATCGGCACAGATGAGTACTTACTTAGAGATTTCCACTGAGGTAACGCGGCTGTTTCATAAATACGTACCGAAAGAGGCAATCCATACCTATAGCGTTGATGAAAGCTTCCTGGAGGTTGATGGAAGCGAGCGGATGTTCGGAGAAGCAGAGGAAATAGCCTCGATGATTTTGACGGAACTGGAAGACACCTTCCATCTCAAAGCGGCAATCGGAATTGGCCCAAATATGCTGATGGCAAAGCTCTGTCTTGATTTAGAAGCGAAGAAAAAAGGCATCGCCGAATGGACGTATGACGACGTACCGGAAAAGCTGTGGCCGGTTTCTCCACTTAGGGAAATGTGGGGGATTGGTCCACGGCTGGAACGACGATTGAACCGGATGGGGATCACCACGGTTGGCCAGCTCGCACATTATCCATTGGAACGGTTGGAAAAAGTGTTCGGCGTAATGGGCAATCAACTGTTCTACCATGCACATGGGGTTGATCTATCCGAGCTTGGGGCTCCAATCATCCAGGGGCAGATCAGCTATGGGAAGAGTCAGATTCTTCTTCGCGATTATCATGATCCCGCTCACGTGAAACATGTTATGTTGGAAATGTGTGAAGAAGTAGCCAGGCGGGCGCGGAGCAATGATAAAGCAGGGAGGACCATCAGCCTCGGAATAGGCTATAGTAAAACCGAAGGAGGTGGAGGCTTCCACCGTTCACGCAGTCTGGATCAGCCGACCAACATTACGATGGATATTTATTATACCTGCCTCCAGTTATTCAAGGAATTTTATGAGGAAAAGACAGTACGGAGTATTTCTATTTCTTTATCGAATATCTCGGAGGATGCGAGCATTCAATTAGATTTGTTCGACAGAGGACGGGATCGGAAGCGGGATTTGGGGTATGTAATGGATGCTATACGGGAGAAGTACGGCAGCGATTCGCTGCTTCGGGCGGTTTCGTATACCGAAGCAGGTACGGCCCTCCATCGCAGCAAGCTTGTCGGTGGACATTTTGCAGAGTGAGATACCAGCTATTGACAGCTTGAGATCCGTGCCACTCCCGCGGAAACAGTGGTCTCTCAAAACCCGCGTGAATCCGATCTTCTCTTTTGCCTGTGAATCAAAATTTCATTATGATAAAACTGACAGGAGGGATGGCATGGAATTTACGATGACTAGTGAAGCAAAAACGAAGTTGCAATCGTTGAATCCGGACAATAAGCGTTATTTACGATTATTTTATGATACAGAAGGCTGTGGCTGTGGAGTCAATGGAGTACCAACACTCCGTTGGACGGAAGAACGGACCGAGTGGGACCAACAGGTGAAAAGTGACGAATTCGATGTGATCGTCCATAAGCAGCAGGCTGTTTTCTTCGCCGAGCAGTTGCGGCTTGCGGTAGTCAATGGGTCACTTCGTCTGAGCAGCCCTAATGAAATACTTAACCCGGTCATCCCTGGATCGGAAGTGATGAAAGGAGACAGCGTATGAGCAAAAAGCGGTCAACTGAAAAAGGCGGATTGAGTGAGCGATTGAACGTGGATATCGTCAGTCAGTTGCAGTCGAAAAAAACGAAGCTGAAACAAAAAGAAAAAGAAGATCAGGAAAAAGAACGGCAACGTAAAATAGAAGAACGGAAGAAAAGGGAAGCCAACAAAAGTTTCGAAGAACTGTTGGAAGAAAGTGAAATGGACTGGAAAAAGTTCAAATGAAAGGCTGCCTGATGTAGCGCACTCCATCAGGCAGCCTTAGTTTTTTATATTGTCTAGAAAATTATAAATTTTGTTCTATTACCGGTGTTTTTGGTAGGTGATCGGACTGGTCATGGCCTGGATTTCGCCGAAAATCTGTTCCGTCAACGGAGCGGATTCCAAAAACTCCAGGTTTTCTTCCAGTTGTTCCACAGAGCTGGCCCCGAACACGGCCGTCGCTACAGCCGGATGATGCAGGACATATTGAAGGGCTAGCGTATTTAGGGTTCGCTCTTCATTCACATAATCCTCGAGTTTTTCTGTCAGTGCCAGCATTTCTTCATAACTGTATTCCAGGAAACCGTCTTTTGCTTTTGACTCCACGACTTTTGCACCTTTATTGCTTAGCATGCCTTTCGCCAGCGGCCCCCGGGCAAGCACACTAATGTTATTGGTGTGGAGGAGGTCAAGCATCTCCTCTTCCGGACGGCGGTCGAAAGCGTTATATTGCATCATGACACTTACGATGCTGGAGCGTTCCACATATTCACGGATAACATTCGGGCGGATCGAAGAAATACCGTATTCTCTAATGAGGCCCTCCTGTTTCAAATCTTCAAACGCCTCGATGGTTTCATCCATATTATCATCAATCGTACCACCATGAAGCTGATAGAGGTCGATATAATCGGTCTGAAGCCGTTGAAGACTGTCTTTTACCCCCTTCTTGATGTGTTCCTTTGAAGGGTCCCAATGCCAGTCCTTTTTTTCTTTATCAAAATTGTTGCCGACTTTGGTGCCGAGAATGACATCCTGTCGCCGGTGCTGGATAGCCTTTCCGACGATTTTTTCATTTTCTCCAAAATCATATAGATCAGCAGTGTCCACATAATTGATGCCTGCATCAAGCGCACGGTCGATGATATCCTTCGCCTTTGTCTCATCTGTACCAAGGTTCATACACCCAAGGCTAATTTCCGATACATGCAGGTCGGAGTTTCCGAGTTGTCGTTTGTTCATTGGGAACATCCTTTCTTTATCAAAATTACCTCCGCCATCCCCTTGTCGAATGGCAATGTGTTAGAATGGCGGTAGTGTAGCAGAGAGGAGTTTTGGTCATGAAAAAATTTGAAGAAAAAACGATTGATACGGAGAAGATATTTAATGGTAAAGTAATAAAACTACAAGTCGACAGTGTTACTTTACCCGATGGCAATACATCTAAACGAGAGTTGATCAAGCATCCTGGTGCTGTAGCGATTATAGCATTGACGGATGAAAATAACATTGTTTTTGTTGAACAATATCGTAAAGCTCTGGAGAAAAGCATCCTGGAAATACCGGCAGGGAAGCTGGAAGAAGGAGAAGCGCCTGAGGTGACAGCAAAACGGGAACTGGAAGAAGAAACAGGATATACGACAGAGCATATGGAGCTGGTCACTTCTTTCTATACATCACCTGGTTTTGCAGATGAGCTGGTTTATGTATATTTTACCGACCAATTACAACGGCTGGATGACGCTGTAGCAGGGGACGAAGATGAATTTGTAGAAGTCTATGAAATCCCTTTAGAAGAAGCGGAACGGTTAATGGCTGAACAAAGTATCCACGATGCTAAGACAGCCTACGCATTGCTTTATTTGAAAAACAGGAGAGTATGACATGGCTTTACATTCCTATTATGTCGATCTGCATATCCATATAGGTCGGGATTGGAACAGGCGACCAGTTAAAATCAGTGGAGGAAAATCGCTTACACTGACAAACATTTTAAAAGAAGCAAGCAGGCGGAAAGGCATGGACATGGTTGGTGTGATTGACAGTCATGCTCCTGCCGTCCAGGATGAACTCGAGGATTTTATTGATAGAGGGTATGCAGAGGAATTGGAAGAAGGCGGAATCCGATTTGAAAATACCACCCTAATATTAGGAGCGGAAGTGGAAATCTATGATGATACTTGCCAAGGGCCTATTCATGTCTTGTGTTATTTCCCTTACTTTTCATTAATGAAAGCATTTACTGCCTGGCTGTCTGAACGAATGAAAAATGTCAACCTGAGCTCTCAACGGTATTATGGAAGCGCCCGGGAATTGCAAACCTATGTCCACAGCATGGGTGGCTGGTTCATCCCTGCTCATGTTTTCACTCCATTTAAGAGTTTATATGGTAAAGGGATCAAACGATCATTAGCTGAGGTTCTTGATCCGAAAAAAATAGATGCAGTCGAATTGGGTTTAAGCTCGGATACGTCGATGGCAGAGCAGATAGAAGAGTTATCAAGTTATACATTTGTGTCTAATTCTGACGCACACTCGTTGGGTAAGATCGGCAGGGAATATCAAAGGGTACAACTGCAGACCCCCTCTTTCCATGAGTTGGGGTTAGCATTCCGGGGGCAGGAAGGCAGGAGCATCGAAGCAAACTATGGCATGAATCCGATGTTAGGGAAATATCATGAAACTGTTTGTAACGGCTGTGGAGCCAAACTGGCAGTTTATGAGCTTCCTTGCCCTGCATGTAATTCAAAGAAAGTGGTCAAAGGCGTAGCGGAAAGAATCAAGGAACTTGCTTCTTCCATTGACTCATACCCAAAGCGTCCGCCATATATCTATCAGGTGCCTCTTGAATATTTACCTTCCCTCGGGCCCAAAACCTATGAGACTCTATTAAGAAGGTTTGGCACAGAAATGAACATCATCCATCATGCTGGTGAGGCTGAATTGAACGAAGTCATACCTGAAAAGCTGTCTGCCCGCATTCTTTCGTTAAGAAAAGGAGAAGTAACAATCGAAGCTGGAGGAGGCGGGAAATACGGAAAAGTCCTGAGTAATTCATAGAATCGTTGGTCTACTTTCTTTCTTCACTTCATAGAGTTGTAATAGATAGCTTGAGAAGGGGTGGAGGAAAGCATGTACGCACAGCAACGGGTTTTGAAAAATCATTTTAGCAGTTATATGAATATTTATATTTTCATCTCCGTGCTATTCTTAATCGGAATCATATTTGGGGCAGTTATCGTAAATAGTATGAATTTCATTCAAAAACAGGACCTTTATTTCTATTTGAATCAATTTTTTCAGCAGATGATCAATACCGATGTTGTTTCAAAGCCCACGCTGTTTTGGGATAGTTTAGCTTACCACTTGAAATATATGCTATTGATTTTTATACTGGGTATTTCTGTGATCGGTATGCCGGTCATTACGGTTTTATTATTCATTAAAGGTCTCGTCGTGGGTTTTTCCGTCGGCTTTTTAGTTAACCAGATGGGCTGGTATGGATTGTTGATTTCTTCCGTTTCAATTGCCCCACAAAATTTGCTGATCATCCCTATTTATTTGATAGCAGGTGCATTAGCGATGATTTTTTCGATTACTTTATTCAGGCAATTGTTTTCCAAGCGGGTCCACCAGCCGATTATGACTATTTTTCTTCAATATGGAATTCTGTTTGCCATTTTAATCGCATGTCTGGTCATTGCATCTTTTATTGAAGCTTTTCTTTCCAATCAAACATTAGAGTGGGTAGTGAAATGGCTTTATAAATAGTGATTGTCAATATCAGATTGGAATAATTATTGAAAGCAGATTGTAATGATTGTAATTTGACACCTGTTCCTTCTCTGCTTATAATTAAAATGGAATTGCGAGGGAGGGGGACGCTACATGGAGCATCGTATCGAAAGAATAAAAAAACAGTTACATTCACAAAGTTACAAGTTGACCCCGCAGCGGGAAGCGACGGTACGAGTATTGCTGGAGAATGAAGAGGATCACTTAAGTGCAGAAGATGTTTACCTCCTCGTCAAAGAGAAGGCGCCAGAAATCGGCCTCGCTACGGTGTACCGGACCTTAGAATTATTATCTGAGTTAAAAATTGTCGATAAAATAAATTTCGGCGACGGGGTATCCCGTTATGACTTAAGAAAAGAAGGTGCCGAACATTTTCATCACCACCTCGTATGTATTGAGTGCGGTGCAGTGGAAGAAATAGAAGAAGATCTTCTTGGCGATGTTGAAAAATTAGTTGAAAATCAATGGGGCTTTCAAGTGAAAGATCACCGCCTGACCTTTCATGGTATTTGCCGCGTCTGTCAAAAAGAAACGGTTAAATCCTGACTGGATGTAGCCTGATAATTTTATAGCATGAAGAATAGTGAATGCGGAAGGACGTGTTCACTTTTTTGTTGCTTTTTTCGCCCGTTTATATGTACATAGTATGGTAGTATGGAAGTGTGAAAAATAGCTGGTTTTTGCTTTTAGCCTGGTCTTCTTTACATTCTATTATATTTATTGTAGTTTTAAAGTAGATTAGAATCTTTGTTTTATGTATATTTTCCTAGAGGGATGGCATACCTTGTTAATGAGATTGACAAGGGGGCGTAGTGATGAAACACGTATGGTCGTTCTTCAAGGATACGTTGAAGGTTCTTATTGTATTTGTCCTCTGTACTTCCTTTTTTTATATGGCATTACGAATGGTCCACCTGGAATATGAGCGTATGCATCGTTATGATGAGCCGAAGGGCGCGGCTGTAAAGGTATTCAATCAGGAAGATATCAGTTGGCCAGAACGATTATCGATTTTTTTTCAATTGGGAGAGTAGAGACGTATGCTGAAGCATGCACTGGATGATTTTTTCCACTATTTAACTGTGGAACGGGGATTATCGGAAAATACAATCAAATCCTACCAGCGTGATTTAAGACAATATGCTGATTTTTTGGATAGCCAATTGTCTATCAAAGCCTGGGATGATGTGATGAGAACGCACATCATGAAATATATGTACCATTTGAATGATGAAGGTCGTTCTTCTGCAACAGTAGCGCGACTCTTGTCCTCTGTCAGGCTTTTTCATCAATTTCTGGTTAGAGAAAAGGTGAGTGACCATGACCCGAGTCTACATATCGAGACCCCCAAGAAAGAACGGAGACTGCCGAAGGTGCTTTCCACAGAGGAAGTGGACAAGTTATTGAACCTGCAAGGAGGAGACCCACTCACTTTACGTAACCGGGCGATGCTTGAGATGCTTTATGCCACCGGCTTACGTGTTTCTGAGCTGATGTCTTTGAAGGTCACTGATCTTCATCTTACAATGGGATTTGTAAGATGTTTCGGCAAGGGGTCTAAGGAACGGATCATTCCGCTTGGAGATATGGCTAAGGAAGCGGTAGAAGATTATTTAAGTAAATCGAGACCGGGCTTAGTCAAGAAAAAACAGACGGAAGAGTTATTCGTCAATCATCATGGAAATCCATTATCCAGACAGGGTTTTTGGAAGATATTGAAAGCGGTTGCCCGTGAGGTAGGCATTCAAAAAGCGATTACTCCTCATACGCTGCGCCATTCGTTCGCTACTCATTTATTAGAAAATGGTGCAGATCTACGAGCGGTGCAGGAAATGCTCGGGCATGCGGATATTTCAACAACGCAGATTTATACACATGTAAGTAAAACACGTTTGAAAGATGTTTATCGCTCGTACCATCCACGGGCATAAACTCTTTTTTACAAAAATAGTTGTCTGACATCCTACATCTCTATTTTTTGTGTAATGTTGGTAAGGATAAGGAATGTAATTTACAGGAGGGAATTAATAATGAATGATTTCAAGCGAGTATTCTTAATAGTAATGGATTCTGTCGGTATCGGTGAGGCTCCGGATGCGGCTAAGTTCAATGATAAAGGTGCAGACACTCTTGGTCATATTGCTGAGCACATGGGTGGTCTTAAGATGCCGAATATGGGCGAGCTCGGTTTGAGCAATATCCGCAACATTATGGGGATTGAGGAAGCAAAGGCTCCCAAAGCACATTATACTACCATGCAGGAAGCCTCGAATGGCAAAGATACCATGACTGGTCACTGGGAAATCATGGGTTTGTATATTGATAAACCGTTCCGTACGTTTCCGGATGGCTTTCCGGATGAGCTGTTGCATGAATTAGTACAACGCACCGGGCGTAAAGTCATCGGTAATAAGCCTGCTTCCGGCACAGAAATCCTGAAAGAATTAGGCGAAGAGCATATGGAAACAGGTGCATTGATCGTATATACATCGGCTGATTCCGTTTTGCAAATTGCTGCTCATGAAGAGGTTGTGCCTCTGGAAGAATTATATGAAATTTGTGAAATCGCCAGGGAACTTACGCTTGATGAAAAATATATGGTCGGCCGCGTAATAGCCCGTCCGTTCGTCGGAAAACCAGGTGCATTCGAGCGCACACCTAACCGCCATGACTATGCCCTTAAGCCGTTTGGGCGTACAGTGATGAATGAAATGAAAGATGAAGGTCTGGATGTCATCGCTTTAGGTAAGATTTCCGATATTTATGATGGTGAAGGTGTTACAGAAGCAATCCGTACCACGGACAACATGGACGGCATGGATCAGCTGGTAGCTTCTATGGATAAGGATTTCCGAGGACTCAACTTCTTGAACCTGGTGGATTTTGATGCGAAGTTCGGCCACCGTCGTGATCCTCAGGGGTATGGCGAGGCTCTGGAAGCCTTCGATGCCCGACTTCCGCAGGTGTTAGAGAAACTGAAAGAGGATGACCTGCTCTTAATTACAGCTGACCACGGAAACGACCCGATTCATCACGGTACAGATCATACGCGTGAATTGGTGCCACTGCTTGCTTACCATAAAGGAATCGAGCAAGGGAAGCAGTTGGATCAACGTAAAACGTTTGCGGACATCGGAGCAACTGTTTCGGACAACTTCAAAATCAAGATGCCAGATTATGGACAAAGCTTTTTGAAAGAAATTAAGTGATGGAGGGTGAAAGCATGAATATCGAACAAATCAAAGAATCAGCTTCATTTATTTCAAATAAACTATCTCAGCAGCCAACAGTTGGTTTGATCCTGGGGTCAGGGCTTGGAGTGTTAGCGGACGAAATCAAGGACCCTGTTATCATCCCCTATGGAGAGATCCCTCATTTTCCGGAATCGACTGTTTCCGGTCATAAAGGTCAATTGGTGATCGGCGAACTGGAAGGACGTCAGGTCATCGCCATGCAAGGGCGCTTTCATTATTATGAAGGGTACAGCATGCAACAGGTGACGTTCCCGGTCAGAGTGATGAAGCAGCTTGGAATCGAAACAATGTTTGTTACCAATGCGGCAGGTGGCGTAAACGAAGATTTCGACCCAGGTGATTTAATGATAATAACCGATCATATCAACAACATGGGAGACAGCCCTTTAATCGGTAAGAATGATGAAGAAATGGGACCCAGGTTCCCTGATATGTCCCAGGCATATAATAAAGAGTTGATTCAAACCGCACAAAAATGCGCAGATAATCTTGGGTTGAAAGTCCGTAATGGTGTGTACGTCGGGAATACCGGACCTGCTTATGAAACATCAGCCGAAGTAAAGATGCTCCGTACTCTTGGTGGGGATGCGGTAGGTATGTCTACCGTTCCGGAAGTAATCGTGGCAAGCCATTCCGGCATCAAAGTCCTTGGTATCTCCTGTATTTCCAATATGGCCGCAGGAATTTTAAATCAGCCATTGACGCATGACGAAGTAATTGAAACGACAGCACAAGTACGGGAAGATTTTCTTGGATTTGTGAAAGAAATTCTAAAGTCTATGCCTGCATCATAAAAGGGGAAGGGTGATCGTAATGAGAATGGTTGATGTAATTCAGAAAAAACGTAATGGTATGGAGCTTAATGAGGAAGAAATCAAGTTTTTTGTTGAGGGTTATACAAAAGGTGAGATTCCAGATTACCAAGCCTCTGCTTTGACTATGGCTATCTATTTCAAAGGTATGACTGAAAATGAGACAGCAACCTTGACGCAGGCAATGGTAGATTCCGGAGAGACAATCGACTTGTCAGGCATCGAAGGACACATTGTCGATAAGCACTCAACCGGCGGGGTGGGCGATAAAGTCACCTTTATCGTAGGGCCGTTGGTGGCTTCTGCAGGTGTTCCAGTTGCCAAAATGTCAGGCCGTGGGCTTGGGCATACAGGCGGCACACTGGATAAACTCGAGGCGATTGAAGACTTTCATATCGAAATGACGAAAGAAGAGTTTGTCAATAACGTCAATACTCATAAACTTGCTGTTGCCGGACAGACAGGTAACTTGGCTCCAGCTGATAAAAAACTATATGCCCTACGTGACGTCACAGCTACAGTGGATTCTATTCCATTGATTGCCGGTTCTATTATGAGTAAGAAGCTCGCCTCTGGTGCTGATAGTATTGTACTGGATGTCAAAACAGGTACTGGAGCATTCATGAAGACCCTTGAAGACTCAGAAGCACTTGCCAGAGAGATGGTTAATATCGGTAAAAACCTCGGCAGAAACACAGTCGCTGTCATAAGTGATATGAACCAGCCGCTCGGTTTTGAAGTGGGGAATGCTAACGAAATAAAAGAAGCAGCGGAAATTCTGCAAGGCAAAAACGTAGAAGACCTTCGTAAACTTTCCTTAGAAATCGCTTCTCATATGACGGTGCTTGCCGAGGTTTTCTCAAGTTATGAGGAAGCATATGCAGAGCTTGAAAAGAATTTGGAGAATGGAAAAGCGTTTGAAGCATTCCGTAACTTTATTGCTGCTCAGGGCGGGAATATAGACATGATCAATGACTTGGATAAATTACCACAGTCCAAATATAAAGTAGAGGTAACCGCCGATCAGGATGGATATGTATCAGCCATTGATGCAGAATCTATCGGTGTAGCTGCTATGTATCTTGGAGCTGGACGTGCAACGAAAGAGGACGAAATAAACCATGCGGTCGGTATTACATTAAAGAAAAAAATTGGGGATGAAGTAAAAGCCGGGGAACCGTTGGTGATTTTGAACAGTGATGAAGAAAACCCTGAAGACTCGATCATGAAAGTGAAAGAAGCATATTCGATTACAAAAGAAAAAGTGACAGCACCTACTTTAATTCATAAAGTAATCAACTAGTCTCCACCCTACAGGGGGTTGTCCCATAGGTCTTAAAAAGACTTACTGGGGCAGCCCCTTTGTGATTATTATTGAGAGTTTCATCCTTTCCTTGTTCATAGGCTCCTTTAAACGTCGTTGTTGATTTTTCATAACAGGCTTCTTCAACTAGTGGGCCGTTTCATGGAACACTCGATTTCGAGATGTTTATCTGAATAAGGGTCCGGTGGGGAACGACTCCCTTTCCGCGGGCATGCGCTGAGCCTCCTCAGACTTCGTCTTTCGGGGTCTCACCTGTCATTTTCATCCCGCAGGAGTCTCGCCGTTCCCCTCGGACCTTGCCATAGGGAATTCTCAAAATCACACTTGTGTAAACAGCCCTAAGATAATTTTGAAAGAAGACGTTGCACCATTTATATCCTTTATAAATGCCTCAAGATGAAGATTGCAGCTCCACATAAGAAGGGTCCGTTTAGTACAAAACTGGCTGGATGGGAAGGGAAACGAGGAGACTCCCGCGGGAGAAGGGGTTAGGCGAGATTCCACAGGGCTTTAGCCCGAGGAAGAGGCCCCCCGCAGGAAAGCGAATCGTTTCACGAACCATCCCATTCCTCTCATGGTAACGGACCCCACTATCTCAAAACTGAGTCTTAAGGAAAAGGGAGCTTTAATTGTAAAGCCAACACTGAGATATAACAGGGCCTTTTCATAAGTATTCTAGAATTTAACATAGCTATGGTTTACATAATAAATATATCGTCTATTTAATAATTTTCTTAGTGTTTCGTAATAAAACGGTAGATTGTTGGAAAATATAACTATAACTATGAATGGAGGGAAAGTGAATGAAAAAAATAGCCATTTATTTCACTGTTTTCATGCTTGTAAGTACATTAAGTCTCCCTGTAACCTATGGGCAAGAGTCCAATCAAATAGAACTGGCTGAAGGGGCAAAATCGGCAGTTTTAATGGAGAATAGCAGTGGAACAATTTTATTTGATAAGAACGCACATGAAAAGTTACCCCCCGCCAGTATGACAAAGATCATGACCTTACTACTGATCATGGAAGCTTTAGATAATAAAATCATCAAGTTGGATGAGACCATCAGGGTAAGTGAGCGTGCTGCTTCTATGGGTGGATCTCAAATATTTCTTGAGGCTGGGGAAGAAATGAAGGTAGAAGACCTGCTGAAGGGTGTAGCTGTTGCTTCGGGTAATGACGCAAGCGTGGCTTTAGCAGAAAGAATTGCTGGAAGTGAGGAAGCATTCGTCAAAAAAATGAATGAAAAAGCGAAAAAGCTTGGTTTAAAGAACACTAACTTTAAAAATACGACTGGTCTTCCTGAAGAAGACCATTATAGCACGGCTCACGATATGGCAGTTATGGCTAAAAAGTTATTACAGTATGAAGAGATAACGAATTACACCAGTATTTATGAAGACTATTTACGAAAAGGTCAAGAAAATGAATTCTGGCTTGTGAATACTAATAAATTGGTCAAGCACTATAAAGGCGTTGATGGTTTGAAAACAGGTTATACCAACGAAGCTAAATACTGTTTGACGGCTACAGCCGAAAAGAATGGGATGCGAATGATTGCGGTTGTGATGGGAGCGAAGACCCCAAAAGAACGAAATGCAAATATTGCTAAGATGCTTGACTTTGCTTACAGCCAGTTTGAAACAGAACAATTATATGATAAAGGTCACAAAATGAGCACCTTGCATTTAGCGAGAGCCAATCAACCAGAGTTAAATGTGGTAACGAAAACTCCTGTTACTTTGCTGAAACGTAAAGGACAAAAGCTGGATAATTTAGCAACGTCCATGGAATATGACAAGAATATTCAGCTGCCAATTGAGGAAGGCAGTCAATTAGGGACAGTAAAGGTTAAGCAGGGAGGTAAAGTGCTTACGGAAGTTCCATTAGTAGCTGAAAAGAGCGTGAAACAGGGCAACGTATGGCAACTATTTAAACGAACCTTAGGCAACATGGCACACCGTTGATAATACTGTCATTTTATTAAAAGATTTAGCGTATCCTCACTAGTTTTGTCACCTTGCAGGAAAAAGAGGATGCAAAACAGAAAGACTCACTAACGCAAAGAAAGAGGAGGTAAACATAGTGAGTCTTAATGTCGATTTTGCCCGCAAAGAAGATGTCCTTCTTGTAAGATTAGTCGGTGAACTGGATCACCATGAAGCAGAAAATTTGAAGAAAGAATGGAAGTCGATTCTTAATCAGCACCAGGTACGTCATGTCATTTTAAATTTAGAAGGATTGTCTTTTATGGACAGTTCAGGCCTTGGTGTGATTTTAGGAAGATACAAAGAAATCAACGCTTTAGGAGGAGAAATGGTGATTTGTTCGATTTCTCCAGAAGTCAAACGGCTCTTCGATTTATCAGGGATGTTCAAAATCATGAAGCTTGTCGATAATGAAGAATTCGCTTTAGAGATGTTGGGGGTGGCTTCATGAAAAATAGTATGAATCTGGAGTTTTTAAGCGTCAGTCAAAATGAATCGTTTGCCCGGGTGACTGTAGCTGCCTTTGTAAGTCAGCTTGATCCGACAATGGAAGAATTGACAGAAATCAAGACGGTCGTGTCCGAAGCAGTGACCAATGCCATCATACACGGATATCATGAACGTCCAGACGGAAAGATTTATATTTCATGTACACTTAATGATGGAGAAATGGAACTGATGATTCAAGACTATGGTGAAGGTATAGCAGACATTGACGAAGCCAGAGAGCCTCTGTTCACTTCAAAACCTGAACTGGAGCGGTCTGGAATGGGTTTTACGATTATGGAAAACTTCATGGACAAAGTCGATGTCATTTCCAGCCCTGAGGAAGGCACGACTGTCCGCCTGATCAAACATATGACTACAAATAAAGCGTACTGTAATTAGGGGCCCGCGATGAATGTGGATGTGAGTCAAAAACAGAAGCGGTTGAAGGACGAAGATGTCAGGGCCCTGATTGCCAAGAGTCAAGAAGGTGATCAGGAAGCAAGGGATATGTTAGTGGAAAGGAACGTACGGTTGGTTTGGTCAGTTGTCCAACGGTATATCCATCGTGGTTATGATCAGGAAGATCTGTTCCAAATTGGCTGTATTGGGTTATTGAAGTCGGTCGATAAATTCGACTTGAACTATGATGTGAAATTTTCTACTTACGCTGTGCCAATGATTATTGGAGAGATTCAGCGCTTTATCCGGGATGATGGCAGTGTAAAAGTTAGCCGGTCGTTAAAAGAAATGAATAATAAAATCCGCCGAAAAAAAGAAGAATTGACGAAAGAACTGGGTAGATCACCTACCATTGATGAAATGGCGAAAGCGCTGGATATGTCTTCAGAAGAAGTTGTACTGGCAGAAGAAGCCGGGCGTGCTCCCCAGTCCATTCACGAAACTGTTTATGAAAATGACGGAGATCCTATTACATTGCTGGACCAAATGGCTGAAGACGATACCAAGTGGTTCGATAAGATGATGCTTCAGGATGTCATCCGCAAGCTTGATAAAAGGGAACGGCTGATCATTTATTTAAGGTATTTTAAAGATAAGACCCAAACGGAAGTAGCGGAACGATTGGGAATATCACAAGTTCAAGTCTCCAGGCTGGAAAAGAAAATACTGAAGGAGATTAAAGAGCAAATGGAACCTGATTAATCTCCACTTTGGACGCATTGTACCTGATGCGTCTTTTTATATGCCTTCAGCTGGAGAGCAGGTGCATGTTTTTTTGCTTAACATCCATACTAAGAAGCAAAGGCGTGGAAGAAAAAGGGTGGTGTCTATGTCAAACATTGTATATGTTCGACTGAGAAAAAAAGTGGATATGACAAGCTATCGGCCTGTTTTTTTGAAAGACATCGCTTATCTTGCTTGTTCTCTGCCCCTTAAACAAAAATTAGAAACCATCCCACTGCATTATATTACAAACAAAGACAAAAACATCATTGTTATCGATGGTGTTTTAGTGATAGAAAAAATGGCAGAACTATTACCTGAAATCGAAGTCCAATTAATAGGGCCAGCGCAAACCATCATTACTATCACAACGAAGAGGAGAAAGCCGGCTATTTGGATGGTTGCCGGTATATGGTTATTATTATTCGTCGGTGCGGCTATGGCAATTATGAATTTTCATTATGATGTAAGCATGGAAGCCGTACAACAAAAGCTCCATTTTATGTTGACCGGAGAAGAAGTGAAACATCCTTTTTGGATTCAGATTCCTTATTCCATCGGTCTTGGTCTGGGTATGATTCTTTTTTTTAACCATATTTTTAATAAAAAAATCAATGAAGAACCAAGTCCACTGGATGTAGAAGTTTTTAAGTACCAACAAAGCATGGATGATTATGTAACGATCAATGAAAACAAGGTGGAAAAAAAAGATGATCCACATTCTAGTTGAAGTCTTTATTGGTTTGGCGGCGGGACTTGCTGTCGGGACGGGTTTTGTCGCTTTTCTGACCGTACTGGGCATTATTCCCAGATTGATGCAATTGAGTCGTTCGACAAACAGAATACGAATATACGAAACGGCTGTGATTCTGGGGACGTTGGCAGGCATCTATCTCTCGTTTGGTGATGAAGCAATCCTGCTTCCTGATCTGATTATAGCTGTTTGGGGGTTACTGCACGGTGTCTTTATCGGCATGCTGGCAGCTGCGCTGACAGAAGTTTTGAACGTCTTCCCATTACTGACGAAACGAATCGGGATGGAGGGGCAGCTGCTATTATTGATGATGGCTATTGTACTTGGGAAAATTTCCGGATCACTATTTCATTGGATCATTTTTGTTAGATGAATGTGGGAGGTAAGACGATGAGCGATAAGTTTGTCCAAAATCAATATAATAAGACAATTAAAAATTACCAGCCTAAGCCGAATTATTTTTTAAACTGTTTGAAAGCGTTCGTAATTGGCGGGTTAATTTGTGTGATTGGTGAGGCTTTGACTGA
This sequence comes from Halobacillus sp. B23F22_5, assembly GCF_043497085.1. Classification (NCBI taxonomy): domain Bacteria; kingdom Bacillati; phylum Bacillota; class Bacilli; order Caryophanales; family Bacillaceae; genus Halobacillus; species Halobacillus sp. B23F22_5. Next base: position 263,668 of record NZ_JBIEKI010000002.1, read on the forward strand.
CTTTTATGTGAATGTATTCGACTTTTCAGAAAAGGAAGCGGTCAATCCCACTGTTACAACATTAATATTGGCTTCCGCTTTGCTGACTGGATTTGGCGTCTATGACAAACTCGGGCAATTTGCGGGAGCAGGGTCGGCAGTACCTGTAACAGGTTTTGCAAACTCTATTACTTCTGCTGCACTTGAGCACAAGAGTGAAGGATTGGTTTTGGGAGTTGCCACCAACTTATTCAAGCTTGCAGGTTCCGTCATCGTCTTTGGAGTGGTGGCCGCTTATGTACTCGGAATGCTCAGATATGCTTGGCAACATTTCTTCTAGGAGGATCAATCATGGCTAAAATGGGACAGCAATCTTGGTTATACAACAATGCTATTTATATTAATGCATCAGGAACAGCTGTGGGTCCGCTGGAAGCTGACGGTCCCTTGTCTTCTTTTTTTGATCAAACGTATGACGAACTGCATTGCAACCAGGATAATTGGGAGTTGGCTGAGCGTCAATTGATGAAGGATGCGATCCATGCCTGTCTGCAAAAGGCAGGAAAAGATCATTCAGAGATGGATTTGTTCCTTGCTGGTGATTTGCTTAATCAAAATGTGACTGCTAACTATGTAGCGAAAGAGCTTGGAATACCTTTTTTATGTATGTTTGGCGCCTGTTCGACTTCTATGGAAACGTTAGCCACTGGAGCATCGTTGATTGATGGAGGTTTCGCAGAACAGATAATCGCAGCTGTAAGTTCTCACAATGCCACGGCAGAAAGACAGTTCCGTTATCCCACGGAATATGGTGGTCAAAAGCCGAAAACTGCAACCTTCACCGTTACCGGCAGCGGTGCAGCTCTGCTTTCAAAAAGAAAATCAAACATTCGGATTGAGTCAGCCACCATCGGCCGTGTAATGGACTATGGCACGAAAGATCCTTTTGACATGGGGTCTGCGATGGCACCAGCAGCGTATGACACAATCAAAGCACACTTTCAGGATATGGGACGCTCTCCGAAAGATTACGACTTGATTGCTACTGGCGATTTATCCGCAGTAGGCACTCCTATCGTCCGGGATATGCTGAAGGAAGATGGTTTTGATGTCGAAGAAGTGCATAACGACTGCGGTCTCATGATCTATCATAGTGATCAGCCCGTTTTTAGTGGGGGAAGTGGGTGTGCATGTTCCGCTGTTGTGACTTATGGAAAATTACTGAATGATCTGGCATCCGGCCGTTATAAAAAAATATTGGTAGTGGCAACTGGAGCATTGATGAGCCCTACCATGGTCCAGCAGAAAGAATCCATCCCGGCCATCGCTCACGGAGTCGTCCTGGTCCGAGAGGAGGATGTCTGATGGATTACCTTTGGGCTTTTCTTGTCGGTGGAGGGATATGTGTTATTGGTCAATTATTGTTCGATGTAGCAAAACTTACACCAGCGCATGTTATGTCTTCATTTGTCGTGGCGGGAGCTGTGCTGGACGTTTTTGATTTGTATGATAATTTGATTGCGTTTGCGGGTGCTGGTGCGACAGTGCCGATCACAAGCTTTGGGCATTCGTTATTGCACGGGGCGATGGAACAGACGAAAGAGCATGGTTTTATCGGGATTGCTACAGGGATTTTCCAGCTCACCTCAGCCGGTATCGCTTCGGCAATTTTGTTCGGCTTTTTAGTCGCTGTCTTTTTCAAACCAAAGGGGTAAAAAAATAGGGTAATAAGTGTTCAGGGATAGAGAAAGGAGAGCGAGCGTAATGGCAAAACAGAAGGAAACGAACGTGATGACGCGTCTTCATGATGTGGAAAAATTCATGGATGAACAAGTGGGTATCGAGGAATCATTTGATGTCGGATTCCGTCAGTTTCCGATTTTAGGAAGAAAGCTGAATATGTATTATGTCACTGGGCTGGTAGATACAGATTACATCATTGAATTGATGAAAGAGTTAATGGAATGGGAAGAAGAGCAGTCGAGGACGAAAAAAGTGTTCGAAGGAATTTATGAACATCTTGTACACCAGCAGGTAGAAATTGTGGAATCCATGGAAGAGTGTATCACACAGCTGCTTTCTGGATTAGCGGTGATTTTTGTTGATGGGGAAAAAAAGGCGTTTATTATAGATGTAAGGTCTTATCCCGGACGTTCTCCCGAAGAACCTGATACGGAGAAGGTCGTTCGTGGTTCAAGGGATGGTTATACGGAAAATATTATTGAAAATACTGCATTGACCCGAAGGAGAATCAGGGATGGTCGTTTACGCCATGAAATAATCAAATCAGGCACCAGGTCCAAAACGGATATATGTATATCCTATCTAAAAGATGTAGCTGATCCAGGGTTAGTGAAGCTGGTTAAAGAAGAAGTGAAGAATATTGAAATTGACGGACTATCCATGGCTGATAAATCGGTGGAAGAATATATCGTGAAACAAGGACGAAACCCTTTTCCTATGGTACGATATACCGAACGGCCCGATGTTGCCTCCAGCCACTTATTCGAGGGGCATGTATTAATCATGGTAGATACAACGCCTAGTATGATTATCACACCTACCACTTATTTCCACCATGTCCAGCATGCGGAAGAATATCGCCAATCCCCGGTAGTCGGGACTTTTATCAGATGGATAAGATTTATAGGTATCTTTGCATCGATATTTTTATTGCCATTCTGGTTATTGATGGTGATGGAGCCCTCTTTACTTCCTGAAGCTCTGGCTTTCGTCGGTCCCAATGAAGAGAGCAGTATACCAGTGGTCATTCAAATTTTGTTAGCAGATATCGGAATTGAATTCTTAAGGGTAGCTGCCATTCATACTCCTACACCATTATCAACAGCAATGGGTTTGATTGCAGCTGTATTAATCGGACAGATAGCTATCGATGTGGGGATGTTTATCCCGGAAGTTATTCTCTATGTGTCTGTAGCAGCGATTGGCACATTTGCCACTCCTAGTTACGAATTGAGTGTAGCTAATAAAATGAGCCGGATGGTGCTGGTACTATTGACTGCCTTTTTCGGTGTGAAAGGTTTTGTCATCGGTTTTACATTATATACCCTTATTCTTGCTAGAACCAAATCATTGAATACTCCTTATCTCTGGCCGCTCATCCCGTTCAATGCACAGGCCTTGAAGCAGATCCTATTCCGTTTGTCTGTGCCTTTGGCAAAAGTACGCCCGAGCATCGTACATCCACAAAATAATAAACGGCAGCCTTAAATTGTTATTTGCCGGTTTTAAAACCATATGATAAATTTAATATAATTTAGAAAAGAATGTCTTCTCAATACTAAACAGGCATTCTTTTTTATTGGTTCTTTCTTGAGCATGGGACAATTTGCGATCCCCCCCTCGTGGAAGAACCGGGAATGGCAGTTCGTAAGCGAAAAATTTTTTCTCAAAAAAAGATTGGAAATAATAGATTGGATATCGTATTGGCACAGGAAGGAAGGAACTACATGAGTTTACCTTATAATGAACAAGGTCATTTGCTGATAGGCGGTATTGATGCAGTGTCATTGACCGAAACGTACGGCACTCCATTGTTTGTATATGATGTAGAACGGATCAGAAAAAACGCGCGGGCGTTTGTAAAAACATTTGAGGAACGAGGGATGAAGGCACAAGTCGCTTATGCGAGCAAAGCTTTTTCCTCGGTAGCGATGCTGCAGGTAGCCAAACAGGAAAATTTAAGCCTTGATGTCGTTTCTCAAGGAGAGTTATATACGGCATTGAAAGCGGACTTTCCTGTGGAAAAAATACATTTGCATGGGAACAACAAAAGCCTTGAAGAACTAGAAATGGCAGTTGAACAAGAAATCGGGTGTATCGTGGTTGATAATTTCTACGAAATCGATTTGTTGACAGCCATACTTGAGGAAAAAGGAAAAGAAATGGACGTATTACTTCGGGTCACTCCAGGAATTGAAGCACATACCCATGATTATATTCTTACAGGTCAGGAAGATTCCAAGTTTGGATTCGACTTATCGAGTGGGCAGGCTGACATCGCTTTTCAACAAATCAGTAATTCGGAAAGAATTCATTTAATTGGACTTCATTGCCATATCGGTTCACAAATATTTGAAACAAGTGGTTTTTTAATGGCGACCAAGAAACTTTTTGCTTCCATGGATGAATGGAGAGAAAAGTACGGATTTACAGCTGAAGTGCTGAACCTCGGAGGAGGGTTCGGTATCCGGTACACGAAAGAGGATGACCCGCTTGAATTAGATGCTTATGCTCATGCTCTCATCAATGAAGTGAATGAACAGGCAGCCGAAAAAAACTACCCGGTACCTGAGATCTGGATAGAACCTGGCCGTGCCATCGTAGGGGATGCTGCAGTAACTTTATATTCCATAGGTGCTATTAAAGAGATACCTGGAGTCCGAAAATATATATCCGTGGATGGTGGAATGACAGATAATCTACGCCCGGCTTTGTATCATGCAAAATATGAAGCGGCAGTTGCTAATCGGATGGATGCACCAATTCATGAAAAGGTATCAGTTGCAGGGAAGTGCTGTGAGTCAGGAGATATGCTAATATGGGATGTAGAGCTTCCGGAGGTATCTCACCAGGATATACTTGCGGTGATGAGCACTGGTGCCTATGGCTATTCGATGTCTAACAATTACAATCGTTTTCCACGACCAGCAGTCGTATTTGTAGAAAATGGAGAACATCAGCTGGTTATAGAGCGGGAAAACTACGAAGATTTGCTTAGGCTGGATTGCTCTTATATAAAAGGAGAGGAGAGTCTTACATGAAAAAAGGCAGCATTACATTTGAAACAGGAGAAAAAATTGTACTGGAATTTTACCCTAAGGAAGCACCAAACACGGTAGCTAACTTTGAAGAGCTTGCAAACAGCGGTTTCTATGATGGGGTAATCTTCCACCGCGTCATCCCGGGCTTTGTAGCACAAGGGGGAGATCCTACAGGAACCGGTCGCGGAGGTAGCGGAAAAACAATCAAATGTGAAACAGAAGGAAATCCGCACAAACATGTCGCGGGCTCCTTATCTATGGCCCATGCCGGAAAAGATACTGGAAGCAGTCAATTCTTTTTGGTACATGAACCCCAGCCGCATCTGGATGGCGTCCATACTGTATTCGGACAAGTAATTGAAGGAATGGATACGGTATTGAACATTAAGCCAGGCGACACAATGAAAGAAGTTCGTGTGTGGGATGAGGAATAAGTAATGGATATAGTGGGCCCTTTTAGAGGCTCACTATTTTCATTTCATTCGGCTTGTTTACCTGAAGGAGAGGTGATGGGGCATTGCTGGAGTTTTTGGCTGTGATGATTTGGGTTGCCCCATTAGGTATACTCATCCATGAATTAGGACATGCTGTACCGACTGTTCTGCTGGGACGTGGGGAAGCTGTTCTTCACATCGGCACTGGTTCCGTCGTAATAAGGGCGAGGTGGGGCAAATTTCATTTGCGTGTCCATCGTTTATTTTTTCTTGGCGGACATACGGAGAGCTGCTGTAACGAAAGCTATAATAGGTGGCAAAAGGGAGCTGTGAGTTTAGGGGGACCTTCCTTGAATCTGTTTGTTTTTTTATTATCCTACGCATTTCTGCGAATCGAGTGGTTACATATTTTAACGTTATTCAATTTATATCTGGCTGTATTCAATCTCATTCCATACAGTTGGAAAGGAAAACACTCAGATGGTTATCTATTTTTCCAGATATTATTAAATAAACAATCGGAAGAGACACCTTGAATATTTTTTGAGTTTAGCTTATGCTAATCGTTGAAGCTCAACAAGGTCAGCAACATGGGGGAAATTGAAGTGAGAAAGAAAAACATTATTTTGTTTATCGCTTTGCTGACGTTCAGCATATTATGGGGATTATACTACTGGTTTTTTATTGTAATGTAGGTGCATACTGAATTTAGGCGAACTATATCGAGGTTAAGTCATATTAATAACAACTACGGCTACCCATGATTAGCTGGAGAGAATATCAACGAATAGAGGAATAATACTATTTTGGCTGGATAATCAGCAGCTTGATTCCTATTCATGGGAGTAGGAAAGTTATTTTTATAATGAGGGGTTACTATGCTAATTCGCTATAAAAAGACATTTGAAAAAATTGCTATGGGGCTATTGTCATTCATGCCGGAAGAGAAGGATGTCAAGAAGCTCCAGCAGACAATAAAAGAATATGAGACGAATGAGGATTGGCAGTTGTTCCTTTGGAAGGACGAAGATATCCTTGGTGCAGTCGGAGTTCGTTTAGAAGAAGGCGAACGTGCGGTGATTCAACATGTAACCGTCAACCCTTCCCATCGCAATATGGGAATAGGGAAAAAAATGGTGCAAGGCGTGAGAGGGTTTTATCGAGATCAGTATCATGTATGTGCTGATGAAGCGACAAGCGCCTTTTTAGAAAAATGTTGTGCAACCAACACCGATGCTAAATCCGCAGAAGCATGATAAAAATAAGCGCATGTCCATGACATGCGCTTATTTTCGTTAATTATCTATTTATAAACATTTTCGGGATGCAATATTTCTTGATTGTTTCCACTTTTGTTTCTTAATTTATGTTTGTGGGTTAAATAATGGTCGAAGGGTTCCTTTTCTCTGTTATAGGGAACCTGCCATTCTGAACAGGTGTCCTTTACCGAGAGAATCAATCCGGGATCTTTGATGGGAAGATTGATATTCTGATAAGGTGTTCTCTCCTTCAGGGCACGATCTAGTTGTGTAAGGATATCTGACAGGGCCTCCAGTTCCAATCCAAGGGTTTCCAGTTCATATTGTTGGGCTGCCCAGTTATTTTGCAACCTTGATACTAATTTGTCCGCCCCTTTATAATTGCCTCGGCGGTAGTGATATAGACTTACCGCAAGCTGGATCATCCATACCCATACAGAATCCCGCTGACCTGGGGCGGTCTCTTTCCAATATTCTTCCAATACTTCGTGACATTCAAAAAAATCTTTTGTCCCGTTGAAATGTGCCAGAAATTCGACATAAGCTTTTGGATAATACATAAAAAACTGCTCCTTCATGCTCATTCTTGAAGTTTATCAATAGTGTAACATAACAGAGCAGAAATAAAGAATGACAAGGTTCTTTTAAGAAGAACCTTGTCATTCGATTATTTATTTTAGTACCAAGCTGCTCCTACAATAACCAATAAGATGAACAACACGACGATTAAGGCAAAGCCGCCTCCATAGCCTCTACTCATCTTAATCCCTCCTTTTTGCTGTTAACGGAAATCTGATTTTTTGGTAAGATACATCTTACGATAATAAAATATGTATCCAAGTGAAATGTGTATGGGCTGATATCATTGGTTTGGCAGATGAATAAGCGGAGGAAAAATATATGAAGCAAAGTTACCAAGTAAAAATAGATATGTTCGAAGGGCCTCTTGACCTTCTTTTACACTTGATCAACCAGTATGAAATTGATATTTACGATATTCCGGTTGCGGACATCACGGAGCAGTATATGGCTTATATCCACACCATGCAGCAACTGGAACTTGATATCGCAAGTGAATACCTGGTAATGGCGGCGAGTCTGCTTGCAATGAAAAGTCAAATGCTCCTTCCTAATCAACCGATCGAGTTGGATGATGAAGAGGACATGGAAGAAGATCCACGCGAAGAACTGATGAGACGCTTGATCGAGTATCGGAGATATAAGGATGCGGCCATGCTTCTAAAAGAAAAAGAAGAGAAGGCTGATCGAATGTATACGAAACCTCCATCCAATTTGGATGCTTATCAGGAAGAACAACCTGTAATACGTAAGGGCGAAGGATCCATTTATGATATGCTGGGTGCTATGGCAAAAATATTGAAAGGTCACCGGGCTACTAACAGTAATCGTACGGATACGAAAGTCCAGCGGGATGAGATTCCTATTCAATTAAGAATGTCAGAAATCATGGACCATATCGATAAATCCGGCAGTGGTGTAAAATTCGATGATTTATTTCCGCAGCCTTCCCGAACACATATCGTAGTAACTTTCATGGCTTTGTTGGAGTTGATGAAAGGAAATGAAATATATTGTGTACAGGAGAAACATTTTGATGAATTGCTTGTGTATAAAATGGAGGACTAATCTATCATGAATATCAATGAATACAAGGGAGTCGTCGAAGGGCTTCTTTTCGCAGCAGGAGAAGAGGGCCTGACAAAACAAAAGTTGAAAGATGTACTTGGAATAGAGCAACATACCCTTCAAGAACTTTTAGATGAGCTTATGGTCGACTATCAAGAAAAACAGAGAGGCGTCACCTTGATGTTTTCGGATAATGCCATTTACTTGGCAACTAAAGTGGAACACGCCCCATACTTAAAGCAGCTGTTGGATTCTCCACAGTCTTCGAAATTATCCCAGGCTGCCCTTGAGACATTAGCAATCATCGCTTACCAGCAGCCCATTACAAGAGTGGAAATTGAAGAATTAAGAGGGGTTAAAAGTGAGCGTGCAATCCAGACGCTTATCAGTCGCTCCTTAATTCACGAAGTAGGAAGAAAAGAGGGAATTGGTCGTCCGATTTTATATGGTACCACGAAGGACTTTTTAACCTACTTCGGGATAAATTCTTTAGAAGACCTTCCTCCATTGCCAGAGGGAAATGAAGATGATATGGAAACGGAAGCAGACCTGTTTTTTGAGGAGTTTAGTACCCAGGGACGCGAAAGTGCAGATGATAATGACTAATATTCAGATTTTTCAGTGCAGCTATGGTAACATATACTTATATTAATGAGTTTGGGGGGAGATTATGGAAATCAAATCATCCAAAGGAGAAGAGCTGGTAAAAGCTAAGTCTAATTCACCCGAGGAGTTTTTCAACCGCTCCGAATTAGTATACGAGGATAAAGGTAGAGAACATAAATTTTCTGTGCTGTATCTCCGGTATTTTGATGAAAAGTTACATGAATTCACGCCATTTACGGAAAATCCCGTCATGATTTTTGGAGATAATGAAATCATGCTTAAAGATTTAGTTGCCTTCATAGCGATTGTAAAAAATCCTGGTTATAAACATCGTAGAAAAGTGTATATTAATGAGTATGAGGAATATCAAGAGTTATTTTCAGGTGTTAATTGGGAAGCTGTTAAACAAGCCTTCTTGAAGATCAGCGATGGCAAAGGCTTTGATATGGAATCGACACTCGAATTTATTCATGCCTGAAGACCCCAGAGAGGTTTACTTACAATTAGGAGGCTGGCAATGAGCAATCAGATTGTTCGAGCACAAATGAATGAAGTGGGTAACTTTTTAAACCACGTGGTAAAGGAAATTGATACCTACCTGGATAATCACCGATTAGCTGGTTTGCTTGAAGAACAGGGAAGTAAAGATATAGAATACTATCGCACTTTATTAAAGTCATTACGTAGATTAGAAGTGATTTGTGATGAAGCCAAAGACACGATTGGGGTATTACTGCAATCAGAAGTTTTTCGGAAAACGGCCGCAGAACGAACTCTTTATGGGATCTATCATCAATGTATGGCTGAATTCTTTTCTCCTAAAGGAGATAGCTGGTATGAAGATAGTCGTGCCGCTTACACCGGGAAGAATGCAATCAAGTTCCCTTATGAGCCACCCAAATCACTAAAAGAATTAATGTTCAAATTAGAAATACCTTTTCAGGAAATCCGTGAAGAACTGGATTATTATGAAAGCGATTACCAGGAAAAAGTAATGAAACAATAGAAAAACTTGGCTTATCCCAAGTCCTTATGGCGAAAGCCTATGTGTTTCTTATAATTTAACCCATTAACAAATTTAAACTTTTCTTTTACAAAACCTCCTCTGACGGGGAGGTTTTTTTGTTTGTTTAAGAAAGCAGGGCTTCTTTTCAGCTATCCTCTATCATACGCTTGTCATCCTGGCATAGATTAGTTAATAAGTAATGTATTCGAAGGAGGAGCGGCTTTGAAGAAGCGGATGATAAAATGGCTGGTTTATAGTTTCATCATGTTGAGTTTCATCCATCCTTTTAAAGTAGAAGCGGCGATTTCGGTATCCGCCAGAAATGCTGTGTTAATGGACATGCAGTCAGGAAGGGTACTTTACGAAAAGGCAGCCTACGAAGAGGAGTTGATTGCCAGTACTACTAAAATAATGACCGCTTTATTAGCGGTTGAATCAGGAAAACTCAATGAAAAAGTAAAAGCAAGCAACAATGCAGTCTATACCGAAGGGTCCTCTATTTACCTGAAAGAAGGTGAAAAGATAACCTTGAAGGATCTGGTCTACGGCTTAATGCTCCGTTCAGGTAATGATGCTGCCATAGCTATTGCGGAGTATTTAGGGGGGAGTAAAGAAGGCTTTGCTTATATGATGAATGAAAAAGCAGCCTGGTTAGGAATGAATAATTCTCATTTCGATAATCCGCATGGATTGGATTCTGAAACACATTACTCTTCCGCATATGACTTAGCATTATTGATGAGAAACGCGATGCAAAATGATGTCTTCAGAGAAGTTACAAATGCAGAAAGATACTTATCCGATAACCGGGATTATTATTGGTTCAACAAAAATAAGCTGCTGACAAAGTATTATGATTATTGTATTGGCGGGAAAACGGGTTATACAAAAGCTGCTGGAAGAACACTGGTATCTGCTGCCAAAAAAGGCGATATGGAATTGATTGCTGTTACATTGAACGCAGGAGATGACTGGAACGACCATCAGCAAATGTATGAATGGGGATTTGAAAACTTTGATCATGTTACGCTTCAGGAAAAAGGGAAGGTTCCTGTTGATATTCCTGGACAAAAGTCTTTGTATTATACCAGGGATGTAACCTGGCCAGTTACAGTTAAAGAAAAAGAAGCGTTACGCTCCAGGCTGAACCTTTATCAGGAAGCGGATGATTTCCTTGTTGGCAGGCATGTCGTTTATTTAGAGGACCGTCCTATTATGTCCACTGCTGTGGTTGATCGTCCAACTGAACGATCGCTTTGGTCGCATTGGAAAGAAAGAACCAGCCATTTGATGGGGTTGACGGCATGGTAAATATCATCTGGTCCTTGCTGGCGATTGTTGGAATCGTGTTTGCAGCTTTCAATGACAGAATGGAAGAGGTCAATAAAGCAATCTTCAGCACCATTGATGATGCCATCATGATAACCTTGACCATGATGGGGGTATTGATTTTCTGGCTTGGTCTTATGCGGATTGCTGAGGAAGCAGGGCTGCTCAGAGGGTTAGGTGTATTATTTCGACCTTTTGTCCAGCGTATATTTCCGGATATTCCTAAGGACCATCCTGCAATGGGTTACATTCTATCCAATATGACAGCGAACTTGTTTGGTTTAGGCAATGCTGCCACACCTATGGGGTTAAAAGCAATGAAAGAATTGAAACGCCTACATCAAGCTGATACAGCAAGCCGGTCAATGATTACGTTCCTGGCAATCAACACCTCTTCTATCACTTTGATACCAACTACAGTCATTGCAATTCGAATGAAATATGGATCTGTAGACCCTACAGCGATCGTAGGGGCAACCATCATCGCTACTTGCATATCCACTACAGGTGCTCTCCTGATTGACCGCTATTTTCATTGGCGCAGGACCAGGAGGGGGGCAGTATGAGTGTCAGTATCTGGATTATCCCCGCGATTATATTGTTTATACTGCTAATAGCCACCTATAAGAGAGTACCAACTTATGAAAAGTTCGTGGAAGGTGGTAAGGAAGGGATAGATATTGCTATCTCCCTGCTGCCTTTTTTAATTGGAATGATGGTGTCTATCGCAATCTTCCGGGCCTCAGGTGCAATGGAAGCTATCATTACCGCTGTAGAACCAGTGACAAGCTTACTTGGGATGCCGGAAGACATACTTCCTCTTGCCCTCGTTCGTCCCTTATCTGGTACAGCAGCTTTAGGAATGACAAGTGAACTGATCAAAACCTTTGGGCCGGATTCCTTTATTGGTCAGTTAGCCTCTGTAATGCAAGGGAGCACGGATACTACCTTTTATATTATTACCGTATATTTTGGTGCTGTTGGAATAAAGAAGATGGGGGACGCACTTAAAGTTGGACTAGCTGCTGATTTGATTGGTATAATAGCATCTATAATAGTTGTCACTATCCTGTTTAGTTGAAATAGGTGATGATAACCCCGTATATAAAGCCACGCTGAACCCTCAGCGTGGCTTCCTGTTGGTCAATGAACTTCTTGATTAGCAGACCACCTTCTTCTCTTTGTTCATGAAATGTTAACATTCCCATCCTAAAATAGTGAATGGTATGGCTATCGCATGCTGGTATAGAATAATGCGATTAAGTCAATCACTTGATGAAGGAGGAGATTGATGGTGGTTGTCCCTGACTATATATGTTATTACAATAAATAAGTAGGTGATTGAAATGTCAAACTCATTAGAACGATTGCAAAAAGTGATTGCAAAAAGTGGAGTAACTTCCAGAAGGAAAGCCGAAAAATTGATTAGCGAAGGAAAAGTTGCCGTAAACGGTAAGGTAGTAACTGAACTTGGTACCAAAGTTACTCCGGATGACAAAGTAGAAGTAGAAGAGGTCCCGTTAACAAAAGAGGAACCGGTTTACTTTTTGTTATATAAACCCCGTGGCGTAATTTCCAGTGTTCAGGATGATAAAAATCGTAAGGTGGTTACAGATTACCTGCCAGAAGATACAGAAGAACGCGTCTTTCCAATTGGTCGTTTGGACTACGATACATCTGGAATTCTATTGTTGACGAACGATGGGGATTTTGCCAATCAATTAATGCACCCCAAACATGAGATCGATAAAGTCTATATTGCAAAAACAAAAGGAATCCCTCTGAGAGAAGAGTTGGCAAAGCTGACGAAAGGAATAAAATCAGATGGGGAGCTTTTAAGAGCTACCCATGTCAAAACCAAGTCCGTCGACAAGAAGAAAAATACTGCAATTATCCAAGTGACTCTGCATGAGGGGAAAAATAGACAAGTACGACGGATGTTTGAGACTTTGGGTTACCCGGTAGACAAGTTGAAGCGTGAACGATATGGGTTTCTTGATTTACATGGCATGAATGCAGGAGAAATACGTGAGTTAACCCCTCATGAAGTGAAACAGCTGAGACACTTAGCTGAGAAAAGTGTTAAATAACTTTCACATTTACCAATAGTGTTTAATGTTATAATCGCAAAAGGAGTGATGCGATATGGATAAAACCAAGAAAAAACGCAGGCGATTGATTTTTAGGACACTGATTCTTGCTGTCTTGGTCGGGTTAGTAGTATTTGCGGTTATAGGTAACCTCTCACAGGATGATGCAGTAGTGGCAGAAGGAGAACAGGCCCCTAACTTTGAGCTCGAGCAATTCGGAACAGACGGTGAACGTAAATCTTTGGAGGATTTTAGAGGCAAAGGCGTCATGCTTAACTTCTGGGCTACATATTGCAAGCCATGTGAAGAAGAAATGCCATATATGCAGGAGTTGTACCCGGAATATAAAGAAAAAGGGGTAGAGATCATAGGTGTCAATCTTGATTCAACGAAACTGGTAGTCAATCGTTTCATTGATAAGTATGACCTGACTTTTCCAAACCTTCATGATAAAAATGGCCAAGTAATGGATTTATATGGAATAAGTCCAATTCCTTCTACATTCTTCATAGATGAAAATGGCCAAATTGTAGATAAAGTGATTGGACCATTGACATTAGAAAAGCTGGAAGAACACTTGAAAGAGATTCAGCCAGAAGCTTAAGTCTTAGATATAGAGAGGTTTTACTATGAAAAAAATCAAGTGCGAATGCGGGCATGTCAACCCGGAAGGTACTGTTTTGTGTGAAGCCTGTGGGAAGCCTATTGAAGGCAACCAGCATATTGATGGGAATAAAAAGGATTCCCTGCTGAATATGCGCTATGAAGGTAGTGCCAGGCGTTCACAAACCTATAACAGGAGCGTGGTAGATAAAGTTTGGAACTTTTTCTCCTCAGTCAAGGTTGGGGTCTGGCTGATCATTATCACGTTAATAGCTTCCTCGTTAGGAACGATTTTTCCGCAGGAAATGTATATTCCGCCAGGAGCGGACCCGGTTACCTTTTATGAGGACCAGTATGGCCTTGCCGGAAAAATATATTATCAATTGGGTTTTCATAATTTATACAGTTCCCTTTGGTTTATGATGATGATAGCTTTAATAGGTGTATCTTTGGTTATTTGCAGTATTGATAGGGTTGTTCCCCTACATAGAGCATTAAAAAAACAAAAGCCGAAACGCCATCATACATTTTTAAAGCGGCAGCGTGTGTTTGGAGAAACAAAAGCGAATGTGGAAATAGATGAGTTTAAAAGCAACCTGAAAAAGCATCGTTATAAAGTGCGGGAGCAGGATGGGCATATCCTTGCAGAAAAAGGACGCTTTTCCAGATGGGGTCCCTATGTTAATCACATTGGATTGATTATTTTCCTTTTAGGTGCTTTATTAAGGTTCCTGCCATCCATGTATATCGATGATTTTGTATGGATAAGGGAAGGCGAGACAGAAGTCGTTCCATCAACAGGCGGTCAATATTATGTGAAAAATGAGGATTTTATTCTGGAAAATTATGACCCTGAGAAAGATAAACGGTTTCAGGAAGCTCTTATGAACCAGGACGTGCCAGTTGCGAGCAATTATCAGACAAATGCAGTAATTTATGAGCGTACGAACAATGATGTGGTAGGCGCGGAACCTGAACTGAAAGAATTATCCAGAGAAAAAATTGTTGTCAACGAGCCAGCGAAGTTTGGTGGATTTGCTTTATACCAATCCAGTTTTCAGCTTGATGAATTTTCGTCGATGTCATTTACACTGCATGAAACAGATGACGAATCAGCTGTGTTGGGTGAATTCACTGTTGATCTTACCCAGCCGAAGATGGAATATGAGCTGGATAGCGGGGCAAGAGTAGTCATTGATGAGTATTTCCCTGAATATTACATGGATGGAAATCAACCTCGTTCCAAATCTAAATTCCCAAAGAATCCAGCCTTTGTCTTTTATGTTTACCCACCTGATGGCGGCGAGCCAGAGGTCAGCTTTGCCGGAATCGGAATGAACATCGATCCGACCAACGAAAATGATTATAAATTAAACCTGGCTGGGTTTGATACGCGAGATGTAACAGGTCTAGCAGTGAAAAAAGATTACACTTTGCCGTTTATGGCCGTAGGTGGTTTGATTTTCATGATCGGTGTCATACAAGGTATGTACTGGAACCACCGAAGGATATGGCTGCAGCCAACCGAAGACGGAGTGTGGATTGCCGGACACACAAATAAGAATTGGTACGGTCTCAAAAGAGATATTGAGAAATCTATTCATAATACACGAATCGAGATGCCGGAAGACCAACAGCAATTAAAAGGTTAACCCTTTGCTGCAAAAGGGTGTAGGAGGATGAATATGGGAGATCTTGTAACGATCAGCAGTAATTTATTGTATGCTTCGTTTTTCTTTTACTTGATTGCTACCTTTTTCTTCGGAGGTACTATCCGTGAAAAGAAAACAGGCAACAGGGGGAAAGCTAGTACGATTGGGATTTCCTTGACTATTGCCGGTTTCGTTACCCAGCTCGGCTATTTCTTTACGAGGTGGGTGGCCAGCCAGCATGCGCCGGTAAGTAATTTGTTTGAGTTCACTACTTTTTTTGGAATGATGCTGGTGATGGCGTTTATCATCATCTATTTCATTTACAGGCTCGATGTAATCGGACTATTCGCTCTGCCTATCGCTTTACTTATTATCGCGTATGCCAGTATGTTTCCGAGAGAAATATCACCATTGGTGCCTTCGCTTAAGTCTCATTGGCTTTATATCCACGTAACTACAGCTGCTGTAGGTGAAGCGATTTTGGCTATCAGCTTTGTTGCTGGATTGATTTTTTTGATTCGCCAAATCGATCAGACGAAAAAGTCAAAGCATACATTTTGGCTTGAATTTGTAATTTACTCGATTTTCTCAACGCTCGGTTTTATCATTATGACTACTGCGTTCGGTGCCATGGACTATCAAGCACAATTCCAGGCACCTGTCGAAGGCCAGGTAGTCAACGTAGAGTATGAGATGCCAGCTATTGTCGGACCAAATGCCGGTGAGCTTCAAACAGAGGGAGTAATGCAGCCTTTATTTGATGCACCTGAATGGATGAGAGGGCAAGATGCTTCACGTAAATTCAATACGTTGATCTGGTCATTTTTAAGCGGATTAGTGCTTTATGGGGTAGCACGATTGATTTTGAGAAAACGTGTTGCTGCTGCCCTGCAGCCTAAATTGAAGAAGTTCAACCCTGACCTGATTGATGAAGTATCCTATCGTGCAGTTTCAATCGGCTTTCCTGTATTCACTCTAGGAGCGTTGATTTTTGCTATGATCTGGGCACAGGAAGCATGGAACCGTTTCTGGGGTTGGGACCCTAAAGAAGTGTGGGCGTTGATTACATGGTTGTTCTATGCATTTTTTCTACATCTCCGTTTATCCAGGGGCTGGCACGGCACGAAATCTGCGTGGCTTGCTGTCGGTGGATTTGCAATTATCATGTTCAACCTGATTGCCGTCAATCTTGTTATTGCCGGATTACACTCTTATGCTTAAAAAGAAGACCATTAGAGAATGCTTTTTCTCTGATGGTCTCTCGTTTACATAATGATATTTTGTTATGCTTAAAGGAAATTGGACAAAATTAATAGAAATAAATAATAAAACTAATAGATATGGACTTGAATAGGGGGCATCTATATGGATAAAGAAGCAAAAGTGCTGGTAGTAGATGATGAGGAAAGGATTCGGCGGTTAATTCGGATGTATTTAGAAAGAGAGAACTTTGATGTGGAAGAAGCCGAAGATGGAGATGAAGCATTAGAGAAGGCATTGACGAATGATTATGATGTCATATTATTGGATATTATGATGCCAGGTAAAGATGGAATCGAAGTTTGTAAAGACCTGCGTGAAAAAAAAGCTACCCCTGTTCTCATGCTTACTGCAAAAGGGGAAGAAAGCAATCGTGTTCAAGGGTTTGAAGTAGGCGCGGATGATTATATCGTCAAGCCATTCAGTCCGAGGGAAGTTGTATTGCGTGTCAAAGCTATTTTAAGAAGATCGTCATCCACTAAATTCTTACAGACAGAGACATCTACTAAAAATGTACTTGTCTTTCCGCATTTGACGATCGACAATGATGCACATCGGGTGACGGCAGATGGCAAAGAAGTCACGTTGACACCAAAGGAATATGAATTGCTGCATTTCCTGGCAAAAGCTCCGGATAAGGTATTTGAAAGGGAGCACTTGCTGAAGGAAGTATGGCAATATGAATTTTTCGGTGATTTACGAACTGTGGATACCCATGTCAAGCGCTTAAGAGAAAAATTGAACAAGGTTTCAAAAGATGCAGCTAAAATGATTGTAACGGTTTGGGGTGTCGGCTATAAGTTCGAGGTAAGTGGTGACTGATGTTTTGGCGCAGTGTAGTAGGTAAACTATGGTTCACCATTTTATTATTAGTTTCATTTGTACTTTTTCTTTTAACTGTCCTGTTGCTGGAGTTTTTTGAGAATTATCATATATTAGAAGCGGAAAGGGAATTGCTTCAGACAGCTGATAAAGTATCAGAAATCGTCCAGGAATATGAGGACAGAGATCTTATTTTAGATACATCCTCGCGGGTAAAAGACCCGTCCAGCCGTGTAGTCATAATTTTTGGTGAAAATGATATATGGAGTTCATCCGCTGAAGACGATCTACCCCAAATAGATCGGCAGTGGATTGAAGAAGATAATGAGTTATCCTCTGTGTTAGCGGGGAAAGAACAAGTTAAAAAAATTGCGGATATCGATAATCTTGAGAATGGTGTCATGGTGGTAGGGACCCCGCTGAATAACGGATCTGGTGGAGTTTTTGTCTATCAGTCTCTTGATATTGTGGAAGAAACCACCATGCAGACGACAAAAATCATATTTTTAGGTGCAGGCATCGCTATCATACTAACCACTATTTTTGCTTTCTTTTTATCAACACGAATCACTGCCCCTCTGATCAAGATGCGGGAGGGTGCACTGGAGTTGGCAAAAGGGGAATTCAATACAAAGATCCCCATCCTTACGCATGATGAAATTGGGGAGCTTGCAATGGCTTTCAATCGGATGGGACGGCAATTGAAATTTCATATAAATGCCCTCAACCAGGAAAAAGAGCAATTGTCAGGGATTCTTAGTTCAATGGCAGATGGAGTAATCACCATCAACCGCCAAGGGGAAATATTGATTACCAATCCGCCTGCTGAGCAATATCTTGAGGCTTGGGCCTATGAAGAGGGAAGTTCAGAAATCGGCAATAATGATGGTCATCTCATTCTGCCAGAGAAAGTGAAGGACATTTTTAATCAGGTGATAGAAACGGAAACAGAAGTCATGACCGAAATGGATACCCAGGGGAGAAACTGGGTGATTATCATGACGCCATTATACGATAAAGATTATGTACGTGGAGCTGTCGCTGTACTTCGGGATATGACTGAAGAGAGAAGGCTTGATAAACTAAGGCAGGACTTCATTGCAAATGTTTCCCATGAGCTGCGTACTCCGATTTCCATGATGCAAGGATACAGCGAAGCCATCGTGGACGATATTGCAGAAAGTAAAGAAGAAAAAAACGAGCTTGCTCAAATCATCTACGAAGAATCCCAACGTATGAGTAGACTTGTCAACGAGCTATTAGACCTAGCCAGAATGGAAGCAGGACATATCACCCTGAATAAAGAAAAGGTTGAAGTCCGTCCCTTTTTAGAAAGAATCACAAGAAAATTCCAGGGATTAGCTCAGGAAAAGGGTATTAACTTAAGACTCCATACAGCAGAAGAACTTGGAGATAAATGCTTTGATCCCGATCGAATTGAACAAGTGTTTACAAACTTGATAGATAATGCTATCCGCCATACCCGTGAAGGTGGTACTGTCGATATCCATATGGAATATACGGAAGAAGGCCTTTATGCTGCTGTACAAGATTCCGGGACAGGTATTCCAGAGGAAGATCTGCCATTTGTTTTTGAACGGTTTTATAAAGCGGATAAATCACGTAAAAGAAAAAAAGGCAAGACAGGCACCGGACTTGGCCTTGCTATTGCTAAGAATATCGTGGAGGCCCATCAGGGCACCGTTGCTGTCCATAGCAAAGAAGGTACTGGTACGACATTTTCATTCCGCTTGCCTGATATTAGCGAAGATGCACAAGATTTGTAACAAAATCTTGTTCCCTGTGAAACAACTATTTTACAATTGTGCTGCTTATGGTAATATTACATTAGAATTTAATATTTTAGAGTTAAGGTTCTCCTGAGTGGGATTAAAAGGGAATTTGGTGAAAATCCAATGCTGTCCTCGCAACTGTAAGTGCCACGAACCGGGCAGACCACTGTACACAAAATGTATGGGAAGGGTCCGTAGTAGGTAAACGCACAAGCCAGTAGACCTGCCTTAATTCATCGTTTCAAAGCTTCGGGGATTGAGCTGTTTGAGACAACCGGTCGAATTATGTATTTTTTTAGTAAACATTCATACTGGTTAGTCTTAGCCCATTCTGTTGAAGGAATGGGCTTTTTGTATGGTATGGAAAGCCGAGGTTGTTTATCTGATTTTCACACCCCCAAAAGCGATGAAACCTACTAAATGTGAGAGGGATGATGGTAATGAGAAGAATGATGCAATTGGTTTTAGCAGCATTGATGAGTGTAGCCGTACTTGTAGGTTGTCAGGCAGAATCGGGAAGCGAGTCCACTGAGGCTCAACAACAGGAGCAACAACAGGAAGTTCCCGTAAAAGTAACGATTTCCGAGAAAAATGGAGAAAACATCGTAACAGAGAAAGAATTGAAAGTAGAAGCGGGCAAAACCCTTATGGATGTACTTAAAGAAAACTTTGAAGATGTAGAAGAAAAAGATGGCTTTGTTACAAAGATTGAAGGAATCGAAGCAAAAGAAGGGGAGCAAAAGGCGTGGTTTTTTACCATCAATGGGGAAAATGCCTCTGTTGGAGCTAACGAATATGAAGTAGAAGCAGATGACACTTTCCAATTTGATTTTCATAAGTGGGAATGATGCATATGAACACTTATAAGATAACCTTGATTGCATTATTGGCATCACTGGCCGTTGTCGGCAGGTACGCTTTCGCCTTTTTACCGAACGTCCAGCCAGTAACCGCGATTATAATTATTGCCGGTTTTTGGCTGGGCCCCCTGTCCGCCGTGATATTAGCCTTATTGACAACCTTCCTTTCCAACGTTTTTCTGGGCATGGGAATCTGGACAGTGTGGCAAGTGATTGCATGGGCTGTCATCGGATTGATGAGCGGACTGATTGGGAAATATTGGTCTAACATTCCATTGCTTTTCTTGTCAGCATTCGGAGCCTTCAGCGGCCTATTTTATGGGTTTGTCCTATCTGTTACGATGTATAACTTCTCGGGTTCATTCTGGGGATATTATTTAGCAGGCTTACCCTTTGATATTTACCACGCCGCAGGTAATGCGGTTTTCATTGTGCTGTTGTATCCTGTGCTGAGCCGATTATTTGAACGATATTATAAACAATGGATTCCTGTATGAATACCAGCCGATTTCAGGTTGGTATTTTTTGTTTTTACGCTTATGATGTAAAGTGTAACTTTTCTTTTACATAAAACGACTAATTAAGAGAACGGGAGGTAAGCAATAGTGAGGTCGGTGTATGAATCCCTATATGAAAAATATCATCAGGATCTTTTTCAATTTATATTTTATATGGTCAAAAATCGAGAACAAGCAGAAGATCTCGTTCAGGAAGTATATATAAAAGTATTGAATTCGTATACCCAATTCAAAGGAGACAGCAGTGAAAAGACATGGTTGTTTTCTATAGCCCGTCATGTAACAATCGACTTTTTTCGGAGACAGACCAGAAAGAGGAAGCGACTGCTGGAGTTTTTTGACTGGGATAAGAAAGGAGAACAGTTAATTGACAACCAGCCTTTACCTGAAGAAATAGCTGAAAAAAATGAGGATATTAAATTACTATATCAATACTTAGAGAAACTATCAGTCGATCAGAAAAGTGTCATTATACTCAGGTACATACAATCGATGTCAATTCAGGAAACCGCTGATATTTTAGGGTGGTCAGTGAGTAAAGTTAAAACCACTCAGCATCGTGGTTTGAAACTTCTGCGGAATATGGCAGCCGATCAAAGAGGGGAGGGGAAACGCAATGAAGCAAAATAACAATAAGCATGATCAAGAATTACAAAAGCAATTGAATCAAATGCCTGGCATCCGTGATCATCAGACGAAAGATGAACTATATAATAAGATAGCTGTACACTTGAAAGAAAGTAAACCTGAAAAGAAAAAGTCTAATCTTTTGCCTGTTTTTGCCTTCATTGCGGTGCTCTTGCTGGCTGCCATCATCACGCCTGCCATGTTAATGAACAGTTCGAATGACGAATCAATGCTAAACTCTTCAGAGTCTCAGAACCATAATACGGCAACAGAATCAGGAATTTCTGAAAATCGGGAAGAGTCAGCGGAGTTGTTTGATACTCAGGATGATGGAAAAGATGCAGAACAAAATGTTCCTGTAAACGATTTTCAAAGTAACTTAGTGTTCGAGGTTGATGAAGGGAAAAACTATATATTTTCCGTAGCAGCAGGGATGAATGCGGAACACATCATCCCGCTAACTATTGAGGTGTCGGTTAGCGATGCTGACTATACACAAGTAACATCCACAGCAGCTGAAAATGCAGATGATCTGGGAGTATCTGTTTTTCCTCTTAATGGGGCAGAAATAGTAATTAATGAGGACCGTGGTGAAATTATCTTTCCGGAGGATTTTCAAACGCAAGGTGGTTCAAGCTCAGATATTATCCTCCAACGAAGTATTGAACAAGTATTCGGTCAGTATGGTGTATCAGAAGTAAAGCTTGGTTATGAAGATGGGCGCCCTTTTGAAATGGGTAATTATGGAACGATAGAAACCATGAAAGTTTCACCTGTCCAAAAGAAAAGTTATAAAATTTACCGTTACAGGGAGTCGGGGCACGACTTTTTAGTACCGATTGAATTAAAAGAAAATTCCTCTATAGAAGATGCGTTTGATATTATGGCCAATGCTGAGGGAGGAGAGTATAGTCGGTCACCGTTGCCGGAAGGGGTAGAATTGGCAGCGGATAAAATTTCTGATCATGAATTATTGATACGTGTAAGTTCCACGGAACAGCTGCAAGCTAACCAGACAACGATGTTTATGGTTGAAGCACTACTGGCTACAGCAGCGAGTTTTGGATATGAGCAAGTAAAATTTGAGGGTTTTCCATTTGAGGTTATCGGTAATTATGATCTTTTGGAGCCGATAGCAACACCAGAAGCAGTTAATTCCATCAAAGTAAACAAATAAATTTTTAGAAACTAAATACCATGCCTATTCACCCATAGATACATGCCCGTCATACAGTAAATCACATACTAGTTAGCACAAACGTTCGGAGCGAAAAAGCTCTGAACGTTTGTTTTTAATGAATGCAATTCAAGACCGCATTTTGCTTAGGACAGAGTTCGCTTATATTATTCGGCTCTTCCGCGATCGTGCACGTTAGTTTGTTTAGATTCACCGGCTTTTGCTTTCATGGTAAAATAGCAGTATAAAAAAGAGGGATAAATCTTGTGTTTGTGACAGTGGGGACAGAGAAATGAAAAGCCCCTCATTCAGAGGGGCTTGTAACTATTTATTCAAACTTTACCGGGTCACCTTCAAATGGTTCATCGGCCACTTTAATGGAGTCTGTAGGACAACCTTCGAACGCATCTTCCATATCTTCTTCCAGAACTTCTGGAATTTCAACGATGCCTTCGTTGTCATCGAGCACTACATAGGCAATGCCCTCATCATCGTAGTCGTAGATATCGGGAGCCGCTGCTCCACAAGCTCCACATGCAATACATGTTTCTTTATCAACAATTGTGTATTTAGCCATAACACATTCCCTCCTAAATAATACAGATCCCTAAAAATAAATTATACAAGTGAATAATTTTTTCTCTCTAGGAACATTCGCCTTAAATGTATTGTACTGCTATCACAGAAATTTTTCAACAACAAAATCGCTCGCAAACCTTGTTGTTACGCGGTTTGGTGTGACTTTTATCACTATTAAGATACAATAGGATGTAGTAAGTTGGATATGGTTCAGGATTAAAGGGGGGATGAGCGTGTTTGAATATATTTTACTTCGCTGTATTAATAACTTAAATGGAGAGCGGACGATAGCGGGTATCTATAATCTGCTGGTGGGAAAGCGTTCATCTCAAACGCTCCAGGATGCACATGCCTATCAACTCACGGAGTTCTTTGCTATCTATAAATCGTTGAAACGCACTGATTTGATAAATGTTATCAATCAATTGATGGAAGATCGAAAAATTATTATAACAGATGAAGATGAACGTCCAAGATTGACGACCTATGGAAGCGATCAACTGGGAAGACTTTCAGATGAGTGGGGACCGCTATATTTTAACGGAATTAATCTCCACGAAAAAGTCACCATTTTTGAAGAACGTCTTTATTTATATATTCAAACCATTACGAATATGAAAAAGGGTAACAAGCATTTTCTCCCGATCACAGACCGAACGGATATATTAAACTGGGTGAAACTGAATTATAAAGTAAATAAAACGAATCTAATGGATCATATCAGCTCCATTTATAAAGAGTTATATCGTTTGTTGAGTTCTGTAAACGAGAAAGAGGCAGCACTGTTCACGTACCGCCTGACGGGAGCCGGTATGATTGGATTAAGTAAACAGCAGTTGTCAGATATGTTCCAGCTTCCCTTGCATAATGTCCATCTGCTTATGCAACATTTACTTCATCAGGTATATCAAGCTGTGGAAAAAAATCCAGGCAACTACCCTGCTCTATTTATTTTTATCGAAGAATCAGAAAACAATCGTTTAATAACAAACTCAGCACAAAAAACTTATTCACTTATTAAACAGGGTATGGACCTGGAGACAATTAGCGAGATACGCCGATTGAAAATGAGTACTATCCACGATCACGTGGTCGAAATGGCTTTAGTCCAATCGGATTTTCCTGTTTACTTGTTCGTCAGTGAGCAAGAAATAGCAGAAATTTCTCAAGTGATTGAAGAACAACAAACCAATAAATTAAAAAATATCTATGATGCCCTCCAAGGTGAATATAATTATTTCTTTATCAGGCTTGTACAAGCAAGAATGCAGCATCAGAAAAGCGAGGCAAAAGTATGAACAATCGATCGCTGGAAATAGAACTGAAACATTATTTTGGCTTCGATGCCTTTAAAACAGGTCAAAAGGAAATTATTTCAGATGTCATGAATGGCAAGGACGTGTTAGGCATTTTGCCAACAGGTTCTGGTAAATCTATTTGTTATCAATTGCCGGCGATATTGTCTGAAGGGGTGACCATTGTGGTATCCCCATTGGTTTCTTTGATGGTAGATCAGGTCAAAGCATTAAAAGCGGCAGGGTACAAAAGGGTTACGGCGATCAACAGTTTTCTATCCCCGGTTCAGAAAAAGCAACTGTTAAGTCAGCTCGCCCATTACAAGCTAATTTACGTATCACCGGAAATGTTACAAAATAATATAGTAGTAGAGCAGTTACAGGCTTTACATATTTCATTATTCGTGGTGGATGAAGCCCATTGCATTTCACAATGGGGCCATGAATTCCGGACAGATTATTTGAAACTGGCAAATGTGATAGAACTATTCAATAGACCTGCAGTGTTAGCTTTAAGTGGAACAGCTACACCAGAAGTACAAGAGGATATCATCAGCCAGCTGGGAATGACGCATGGCGAATCTCATATATATCCGATGGATAAGGAAAATATAAGTTTTGCAATCGAGTATGTGGAACATCCAAATGAAAAATTGATGAAAATAGAACATCTGTTAAAATACCAGCATGCTCCAACAATGATATATTTCTCAAGCAGACAATGGGCCGAAAGGGCATCTGACGAGCTGTCCAAACATTTATCTGATAAAAGAGTTGCTTTCTACCATGGAGGAATGGAGCAGTCTGACCGCTTATTGATCCAACAACAATTCATGAATGATCAACTGGATATCATTTGTTGTACCAGTGCTTTTGGAATGGGGATAAATAAAAAAAATATACGGTATGTCATCCATTTTCATCTGCCGACCCAAACGGAATCTTTTATTCAAGAAGTAGGTAGAGCCGGCCGGGATGGAGCACATAGTATAAGTGTGGTGTATTATTCCCCTTCAGATGACTACCTTCCCAAAAAGCTGATACAAAGTGAACTTCCCGAAGCAGCAGATGTACAGAAAACATTGAATTATTTATTTAACCTTTACCAGGCTGGAGCAAAGCTTCCAGCTGATGAACTTGTCCAAGAAGAACTGGAATTGACAGAAACACAATGGAGGTTCATTAAATACCATTGCCATCAGCACCAGCTTCTGAATCAGCAGGCTATCGTCTTTAACCGGGATAAATGGAAAGAGTTTTATACATTTCTGACAAACCAAGTGGAAAACAGATATAAATATAAAATGGGCAAATTTTCGGAGCTGATGAGTTGGATCCATAGTCAAGCATGCCGGAGAAACGGGCTATATCAACCTTTCCAAAAATCTGTAAAAACGCCTGAGGTTCCCTGTTGCGATTTTTGTGGCTTCGACTGGCGTAATTTCACATTTGGTCAGAAGGAGACTGTCACTTTCCCACAAGACTGGCATGAGCGGTTGAGAGAGATTTTTTTGCAGGGGGACCAACATGAATAAACGGAAGCAATCCGAGCTGATAAACACCATGTCAGATAAAGAAGTTACCTTTCATCTCGTTTTAACCCAATTGATCATTTTAAGTTTAAGCATTATCGGAAGCTGGCTGCTATTTGATTCTTTTTGGAACGGCTGGCTAACTCAGATACATCCTTCTATGAGGGAAGTTCTTATGTACGGCATACTTCCTGGTTTGATCGTAGTGGCAATCGACTTGATATTAATGAAGTTTGTCCCGGCAAAATATTATGATGATGGCGGGATAAATATAAAGGTATTCAAGAACCGGTCGTTGCCTGGGATCATCGGTATTACATTGCTGGTAGCAATCAGCGAAGAAATGCTGTTCCGGGGAGTGCTGCATGCAGAATTCGGCTATACCATCGCCAGTGTGATATTTGCTGTGATGCATATACGCTATTTGAAAAAGTTTGTATTATTAATATCGGTGTTATTTGTCAGTTTTTTTATTGGCTATATGTATGAGATCACGGGTAATCTCCTTACCACCATGACAGCCCATTTTGTCATTGATTTATTACTGGCTCTCTATATTCGTTACAAGATGAGTTGAAGGAATGTCAGCCCTTGCGTATGTCAATGAAGCAATAGTATTTCAAATTTCTATCAATCCTACAAATTTACTTGTACATTCACCTCCGCTCATCAATAAAGAAAAGACCTGCGCTCACCGCAGGTCTTCTTATGTTTTGGAGTGATATTGAAAAGTTTTAAAAGAATTTCTGTTTATCTCTTTCCTCTTTAAGAATTTCAACGGCTTCCCTAAACCGCAAGGAGTGGACAATCTCACGTTCCCGTAAGAATGCTAAGCTATCATTTATGTCAGGGTCATCTGACATGTTGATCAGCCACTGGTAAGTAGCACGTGCTTTTTCTTCTGCGGCAATATCTTCATAAAGATCGGCAATCGGGTCGCCTTTTGCTTGTATATAGGTTGCCGTCCAAGCGTCGCCAGCCGCATTTTGGTAGAACAAAGCGTTATCGTGGTTAGCGTAATGGGCTCCAAGGCCTGCTTCTTTCATCTGTTCTGGTGTAGCGTCTTTTGTAAGCTTATACACCATCGTAGCAATCATTTCCAGATGAGCAAATTCTTCCGTACCGATATCCGTAAGTAAACCGATAACCTTATCAGGTATCGAGTAGCGTTGATTTAAATAACGTAAAGCAGCGGCCAATTCCCCGTCAGCACCTCCATATTGCTCAATAAGGAATTTTGCCAGCCGGGGGTTACAGCTGCTGACCTTTACCGGGTATTGAAGTTTCTTTTCGTAATACCACATGACAAAGAATCACCTCCGCTTAAGATTGTCTACACCTGCCATGGCCATGGAGTATCATCCCATTGCCAGGGATAACCTGAATAACTTTTCCCGTATTGCATCAATGGAACGAATTGTTGTTCAAAATTTTTCTTTAATCTCCGGCTTTCTTTGGCGCAAGCGTTGAATTGTTCAATGGCTTCCCTGTCGTTGGGATGAGTGTCCAAATATAATGTCAATTCCACCAATACAAAATCGACAGCCTGGATGGCTTCCATTTGGTGATAATATTCTGGAGGGATGGTCGCCATCATTTCCCCTCCTCTCTATAAGGTTTCGGCTTTGGATATGGATCAAACAGAGCCGGCCATAACGTTCCTTTTCTCAATGCAACCCGTGGATTGAATTGCTGCAAACCCGGCGGCTGGAATGGCATATATAGATGAGGCGGGGTAGAGAAGCATTTAACTTCAATTGGAGGGCAAGGATCCATTGGTCCGTAAAATGGGCGATAGCATTTCTGCTGGGTATACATTTTTATCACCTTCCTTAACAAAGACTATTGCAATTGTATGAGCATGGAGGTCTGTCCTATACCAAGATTAAAGAAGGAAATTTGTCCTACTAAGTCGAATGTTTAATTATGAAAGTCAATCTATATGTTGGAGTGATGATGATGTTTGTGAAAAGTATGATGAAGCCCCCGCATGAATGTTTAACTGTCCAAATGGGCGCAGACTTAAAATCGGTTATTTCCTTATTGGAGCAACATGATATTCAGGCTGTGCCTGTACTGGATGGGAGCTTTTTTATTGGAATGTTATCTAAAGAAATTATTTATAAACGATACTTTGAGAGTGATCAACCAAAAGAAGTTTATCTTACCGAATCCTCGGCAGGTGATTTAGTGGAGAAGGAAGATCTCTATATAAAAGAAGATGAAGTGTTTGAGAGAACATTACCAGTGTTTACAGGGTATTCTGTCATTGCAGTGGTAAGTGAAGATAAGAAATTCCTGGGGCTGGTTACTCGCGCGGATGTATTGGAGCAATTCGAAAGTGCATTTGGTGTGAAACGGAAAGGGATTCGTATTGCATTTACTTCTGAGGAATCGGAAGGCAGAATCGAGCGCTTAGGTGATATCCTAAAGCAATATCATGAAAATGTAATTTCTTTAGCTACGTTTGACGAAACAGATAAACTGGCCAGGCGCATCGTCCTGAAAGTGGATCCGAACGATAATATCGATAAGTTCACCAAAAAGCTTGAGAAAACAGGCTTCAGAGTTTTGGATATAAAAGAAGTTTAACTCTTCTTTTTTCCCCCTTCCCGACATAATCTGGTCAGGAAGGGGGATTTTTTTCTTTATGGTATGCATAAATGGTACAATACTCTTCTAATGGATATGATAGTATCATCCATTTTAGGCAGCTTACTGTCTATTAATTTAACAGGAGCGTGAAGTTAAGGATGATATACGTTTACACCGGATTACTTCTACTGATAGCAGCTGTAGCCTTGCTTTTTTATATGTATCGCAAAGCCTATACAGATTTCCTTGATGAACGCACCATCCAACTGGACAGATTCCCTTCATCCTTCCAGGGAGTTCGTATTTTCTTTATATCCGACCTTCACAAAAGAGTTGTTAAAAGAGGCACGCTGGAATCTATTACAACCCCCGTTGACCTTGTAGTAATCGGAGGAGACTTGATTGAACGTGGCGTATCTATGGATAAGGTGCGAGCAAATATCAAACGATTGAAATTGTTGAAAGCACCGATTTATTTTGTTTGGGGAAATAATGATTATGAAGGGGATTACCATGATTTAGACGCAACACTATTAGACGAGGGTGTCCATATCCTTGGAAACACTGCGGTTGATTTCACGTCCGATTCTGGTGATACTTTCAGTTTGCTCGGTGTCGATACGTATCAACATCATGAGGAGAATAGTAAATTTGCTTTTATGGATGCACGAAGTGAGTGCAAACTATTAGTCATTCATGATCCGGCTATGTTCCATTACTTACCTTTGGAACAGAAAAGGGAAGTGGACCTCGTACTTAGTGGTCACACCCACGGCGGTCAGATCCGTTTCATGGGTTTCGGATTAAGACAGCGCGGCGGTATGAAAAATATTGACAAGACGCCTGTTTTTATAAGTGAAGGATATGGCACCCGTTTAATTCCTTTCAGGTTAGGGACAAGAGCTGAATGCCATATTATTACAGTTAACGATAAGTGACTTTTTGTGCAAAGGTTATAAAGTCAGTATACAATTTTTGCACAGCCTTCCTCACTCGGATATAATTGAAAAAAACAGCGCAGATGGAGGTAGGCTTATGTCAGCGGATAATGGTAAATACAACATAAAAGCTGTATCTAACATCCTCGGTGTCCAACCCGGTACATTGCGAGCGTGGGAGCGACGGTACCAAATCATCCGTCCCGTCCGGAATAATGCCGGGCATCGGCTTTACACAGAACATCATGTACGTACTTTAAAATGGTTAATTGCAAAAGTGGATCAGGGCTTTACCATTTCTCAAGCGGTATCTTTATATGAAAATAATCATCATGACATTTCTAATGATGTACAAGAGAATGCCCATGATACGGAATTATCAAAAATATCACAGCAATTGTCAGATGCCTTGCTGTCTTTTGATGAGAAAAATGCACAGAAGCATCTTGATCATGCTTTCAGCTTGTATACCCCAGAGATGGTGGCTATTGATATCATTAGTCCACTATTGATTAAAATAGGAATCCAGTGGGAGGAAAATGAAATAACAAGTGCCCATGAACATTTTGCAAGCAACTTTCTCAGGTCCAGACTGGGTATGTTGCTGTTGTCGATCCCGGCTGCTCCCTATCTGCCTAAAGCAGTACTGGTATGCGGGCCGAATGAGCAGCATGAACTTGGTTTGTTGATATTTGCTTTGTTCTTGAAACGACAGGGTTATGAAGTCGTCTATCTTGGTCAAAGTATTGCTGAAGGGGATATGAATAGAATTATAGAAGATGTGGATCCAGCTTATTTATTTCTATCAGCAACATTAAAAAAGAATGTGCCTGCCTCCATCAGGATGGCGGAGAGTTTACAGGGAGCTTATCCTGATTTGAAAATAGGGCTTGGTGGTTATGCTTTTGACCAGCTGCCTGCAGAGGAAAAGAGAAAAGCCGGTCGTTATGTAGTAGGGACCACGAAAGAGGATTGGTTGAACTGGCTGGATCAACATTAACTAACCACATATCCTGCCTTTAATTTAGATAGATACGTACCGCAGATTGGACGTACAAAAGCAGCATAAAAGAGCACCAAAAGTTGAATAATAGCATAAGATAAAGATAAACCGATAGCTTTCAGGGGGCGATGGGATGCGTTTGGAGAGAATGTCCAACGATAAATTCAAAATATTCCTTACCTTCGACGATTTGATTGAAAGAGGGTTGACTAAGGAAGATTTGTGGCATGATTTACCCCGCGTGCACCAATTATTCAGTGATATGATGTATGAAGCCAGTGATGAACTGGGTTTTGAACTGGATGGTACTTTGCTTGTACAGGTTTATCTTTTACAAGCGCAAGGTATGTTCATCGTAGTGACTCAGACCGACCGTGATTATCAGGATGAGGATGAAGACTATATCGAAATGAAAGTTACATTGGATGAAAGTAAAGAGTTGATTTTTTCATTCCTGGAGTTTGAGGATGTCATACAAGTCTCTCGTCGTTTGTATAATTTAGGTGTGGATGGTGGAAGCATTGTACATTATCAGGATTATTATTATATGAAATTAGAAGAAGAGGACATTCAGGAGCTCAACAGAGAGCAAATCATTGCATTGATGTCTGAATTCGGTACACCAAGTATTGTGACTTCCCACCGACTGTGCGAATACGGGAAAATCGTAATGGAAAACCAAGCCGCAAAGCAAGTTTATAATTATTTCATAAAAAACACACTCGAATAAAAATGAACGGATCAATACTACCGTTCATTTTTTCTTTGACTTGATTAATATTAAGGTTGAAATTTTAATTGGACGGTAACTTTTTTGGTTCCATTGCTATATAGCAGGCAACCGGTTCAGGTTAGTAAAAGAATAATTGCCTCACCATTTCATTTTTACAAAAGAATAAATAGAACGTTTCTAATGAACATGTTAATATTGTAGGGAATATGTATGTTAAGAAGGTAACCGTTGATGGGAGTGTATATGTTGAAAATAGCTGTTTTATATGGTGGAACTTCAGGTGAAAGAGAAGTATCTTTATCCACCGGTAAAGGAATTATAAATGCACTGAAAAAAAATGGACATGAAGTGATTGATATTGATTTTCACCCGGAACGTTTGAGTGAAATACTTAATTTGAATGTAGATTTAGTATTTATCGGGCTTCACGGACGATATGGGGAAGATGGAAAAATTCAAGGCTTACTTGATATGCTGGAAATTCCCTATGTAGGATCAGGAGTACTGGCTTCAGCTCTTGCAATGGATAAGGCCAAGTCAAAGCAGATCTTCAGTCAATATGGAATTGCTACGGCAAGAAGTAAAACCTACCAGGTAAGATCTAATGCTCCATCTGAAATTTCAGAAGCAGTCAAGAAGGATTTCAAGCCGCCTTTTGTCATCAAACCAAACCAAGAAGGCTCCACATTAGGTTTGACGATTGTGAAAGATATCGCTCAAATTGAAGAAGGGGTGGAAAATGCAAGTCAATCTGATGATACAATCCTTGTGGAAGACTATATTGCCGGAAGAGAAGTGACAGTTCCAGTAGTGGGTAAACAAGGAGAGGAAAAAGCTCTTCCAGTTATTGAAATCATCCCAAAAAGTGATTACTATGATTTCGAATCTAAATATCAACCAGGTGGCAGTGAACACATTGTCCCTGCTCAATTACCTGAAGAGATGACTGATAAGCTGCAAAAGCACGCTGTCCTGGCCCATCAATTATTAGGCTGCGATGTCTACTCCCGGGTCGATTTTATTGTAACGAATGAAAATGAGGCAGTCATACTTGAAGTGAACACATTGCCAGGTATGACACCTACCAGTCTCTTTCCTGACTCAGCTAAGAAAATCGGCTGGAGTTATGAGGAAATGGTCGAGCGATTTGTTGAGCTTTCCATCAAGAAATGATAGCATGAGTCTTAACCGCTTTCATGGTTATTGGATAGCCAATTTTTGTCTTGATTTTGTTGCTTGCATATTCGTAATGAAAGTGTATACTAATCACTGAAAGCATAGTTGATAATGACAGTGAATGGATCGATATAGGAGGTAAACTGATGGTAGCCGATAAGCCAGCAGATGCTGCAAATGATAAGTTGGATGTATTGAAATCCACCCAGTCTGTAATTAGGAAAGCTTTAGATAAATTGGGGTATCCAGGTGAAGTGTATGAATTGTTGAAAGAACCCGTCCGGATGATGACGGTGCGAATCCCTGTCAGGATGGATGATGGTTCTATCAAGATTTTCACCGGATTTAGAGCGCAACATAATGATGCTGTAGGACCGACTAAAGGTGGAGTCCGTTTCCACCCGAATGTCAGTGAAAAAGAAGTAAAAGCACTGTCTATTTGGATGAGTCTGAAAGCAGGAATCGTGGATCTTCCTTATGGCGGGGGAAAAGGCGGAATCGTATGTGACCCTCGTGAAATGTCTTTCCGGGAGTTGGAAGGGGTAAGTAGAGGTTATGTCCGTTCAATCAGTCAAATTGTTGGCCCCACAAAAGATATTCCAGCGCCAGATGTATTCACCAACTCTCAAATTATGGCTTGGATGATGGACGAATACAGCCGGATCGATGAATTTAACAACCCGGGCTTCATTACTGGTAAACCGATTGTGCTGGGCGGATCTCACGGGCGTGAGTCTGCGACCGCCAAAGGTGTAACTATCTGCATTGAAGAAGCATGTAAAAAGAAAGGAATCGATCTGAAGGGTGCCCGCGTCATTGTTCAAGGATTTGGTAACGCAGGAAGCTTTCTGGCTAAGTTCATGCACGACAAAGGTGCGAAAGTAATCGGTATTTCAGATGCTTATGGCGGCCTGCATGACCCGGAAGGACTGGACATCGACTACTTATTGGATCGCCGTGACAGCTTCGGTACGGTTACTAACTTATTTAAAAATACGATTACCAATCAGGAATTGCTTGAATTGGAAGGGGATATCCTTGTCCCGGCAGCGATTGAGAATCAGATCACCGAAGATAATGCTTATAACATCAAAACACCAATTGTTGTGGAAGCAGCCAATGGTCCGACAACATTAGAAGCTACTAAGATTTTATCCGATCGTGGAATTCTCTTAGTACCGGATGTTCTGGCATCAGCCGGTGGTGTTACTGTTTCCTACTTTGAATGGGTTCAGAATAATCAAGGCTATTATTGGACTGAAGAAGAAGTAGAAGAGAAACTATATAAAGTGATGATCAAAGGCTTTAACAATGTTTACAATACATCCCAGACGAGACGTGTCGATATGCGGTTAGCCGCTTATATGGTGGGTGTCCGTAAGATGGCGGAAGCTTCCCGCTTTCGTGGATGGGTATAAGTTGATTCTGAGTTCGATATCTCCTATCATGTTATTGGTAGGAGATATTTTATTGCGATAAAGTGCTTGAAGGAGTCATAATCAAAGTATATATTTTTTAAAAATGTATAACTGTGGCTGGAGAGCTCGGTCGAAAAGTCTCTTCAGTTTTCTTAGTGCTTGAAGGAGTGAGAGAGTCGTGCAACAAGAAGAAGTGATCATAGTCGGAGCAGGGCCTTGTGGGATGAGTGCTGCTATTGAACTTAAAGAAAGAGGTATAGAACCACTTTTGATAGAAAAAGGGAACGTCGTCAATTCCATCTACAATTATCCCACTCACCAAACCTTTTTCAGCTCCAGTGAAAAGCTGGAAATTGGCGGAGTACCATTCATTACAGAACGACAAAAACCTGTAAGGAATCAAGCCCTTGCTTATTATAGAGCAGTAGCCCAACGCAAGCAGTTGCGAGTCAACGCATATGAAAGAGTGACCGAGGTTCAAAAAACAGGCGATACTTTTACCATTCATACAAAAAAGAATTCGGGAGAACAAGTGACGTATAAGGCGAAAGATATCATAATTGCCACCGGTTATTACGACCAGCCGAACATGATGGGTATTGATGGAGAAGAATTAGATAAAGTGATGCACTATTTTAAAGAAGCACATCCTTATTATGAAAAAGATGTCGTCGTAATCGGAGGGAAAAATTCAGCTGTCGATGCCGCACTGGAACTTGTAAAGGCAGGCGCGAATGTGACAGTACTTTACCGTGGCGAAGATTATTCCAAAAGCATCAAACCTTGGATACTCCCTGAGTTCGAAGCGCTAGTTAATAAAGAAATTGTAGCAATGGAATTCTGCGCTGAGGTGAAAGAGATAACAAAAACGGAAGTCATTTATACTTGTGAAGGCGAAGAGTACAGAATAGCTAACGATTTCGTTTTTGCAATGACAGGGTACCAGCCGGATCATAGTTTCCTTACGAAAATGGGCGTCGACATGGATGAAAAGACAGGACGACCGTCATTTGATGAAACGACCATGGAAACAAATGTACCTGGCATTTATATCGCAGGTGTTATTGCAGCCGGCTATAACAACAATGAAATATTCATTGAAAACGGGCGGCATCATGGGGAACAGATAGCTGAAGCGATTGCAGCTAAAAAATAGGAGAAGCGGCTGGCTTTCATGTAAAAACCAGCCGCTTCTTTCATTTTGGTGATCGTTTAACAGCACCTGAAAAAGCCTTTAATCAGTAATCAAACATGGGTGCAAGTTCAGTTGGGTTATTCGTCATCTCGAGAGCGACCATTAGTTTGATTCTTGCCTTAGGGCCAGTTAATCCATTAGCGAAAATGATTCCAGCTTCTCTTAATTTTCTGCCACCGCCTTCATACGCATAGGTATCCTGGACGATACCCTGGTAGCACCGGGACACAAGGACAATCGGAATATTCATGTTCAACAGTTTTTTTATAGAGTCTACTGTCGCTGGAGGGAGGTTTCCTTGCCCGAGAGCTTCAATGACCAGACCGTCAATATTCGTCTCGCGTAAAGCATCGAACATCGAACCGTCCATACCGGCGTAGGCTTTAACCAGAGCGACATTTTTACTTATCTGCTGAATTGGATAAGAATCCCGCCTGCTCAGCTTATGATGAAAAAAGACATCGCGTTTTGTGGTTATGCCAATAGGACCGTATTGTGGACTTTGGAATGTCGCTACATTACTGGTAGAAGTTTTCGTGACATTTTTAGAGGTATGAATTTCATCGTTCATCACCACCAGCACACCTTTGTCCTGAGCCTCGTCACAGGTGGCGACACGGATAGCAGTCAAAAGGTTATAAAGGCCATCGGCGCCGATTTCATTACTGGAGCGCATAGCTCCTGTCATAACCACCGGTCTTCTAGTCTGAAGAAATAAATCTAAAAAGTAAGCTGTTTCTTCTAAGGTGTCTGTACCGTGGGTAATGACTATCCCATCAATATTCTTAGAAGCAAGCTTTTCATGTATTCTTCTTCCTAGTTGCAGCATGTGTATAGGGGTCATATGGGGAGAGGGGATATAGAATAGCACCTCGTCCTCGATCTCCGCTACATTACCCAGCATATCATTCAGTTCCTGTAAGGGATGACGGCCGTCTGTATTGACTTCTCCTGTAGCTTTATCTTCTTTCATCGAAATAGTTCCGCCTGTATGGATTATCATAATCCGTTTCATAGTTATCACCTGCTTTTTCTAATGTTCCGTTTCTTTCCTTTCCATGATACGATTAAATCACCTGGATGGAAAGTGAGGAGCAATCGATGATATCCCTTCTTACACTGGCCCTTGCCCCTGTGGCAGCCATTATGACGTTCATTTATTTCAATAAACGGATAGAATTAGAGCCGCTCCCATTGATATTTCGTACTTTCATGCTAGGAGCGCTCCTAGTATTTCCGATCATGTTCATACAATATGCGTTTAATGTTGAAGGACTCTTGCAATCTCCCTATTCCCGATCATTTATCTTAGCAGGGTTGCTTGAGGAATTTTTAAAATGGTTTATTTTTTTATTTGCTGTTTATCAGCATAGAGAATTCGACCATCCTTATGATGGTATCATCTATGGGGTGGCAATCAGCCTTGGTTTCGCAACGGTGGAAAATATCATCTACCTCTTAGCGAACGGTGCCCAATATGCTTGGGGGAGGGCAATATTCCCTGTATCCTCTCATGCATTGTTCGGCATATTAATGGGCTACTATATTGGAAAAGCTAAGTTTAACACATCTCATAAAAAAATGTGCCTCTTGCTTGCTTTATTGATACCGGTCGGTTTACATGGATTATATGATATGATTCTTTCCACAACCGCAAGTGCCTGGATTTATCTTATGATTCCTTTTATGGCGGTACTTTGGTATATCGGAATACGGAAGATCAATCTGGCTAATCACAATTATCCAAATGTCCATACTAAAGCTGAATAAAGAATAACTTCCCGAAAAACCATGTACTCAACAGGAGGCCACTGAAAAACTGAAGATCTATGAAAGATAGAATGTTAAAAAAGCGGTCTGTTTGGAATTTAATTTCCATACAGACCGCTTTTCGTCTAATTTCAAGAGATTTGTCCTTTCATTGAAGGTATCGCTGGTTTGAAAGGCGAGTTGCTTTGTATGCTCTTCTAATTTCAGGCTAACCGAATAACTCTTGGAGAAAATCACTTTTTTAGGTGGGCCTTGTTGATGCCACGATGAGCGGTCGGTGGTGACGCCCGCGGCAAGCATCCACCGACAAGCGATTCGTGAGAATCAACAACAAACTTTAACAGCTCCTTTAAATTAAGAAAGGACTTTTTCAGTGGCCTCCTCAACAGGCATGGTTTTTGAATTCGAAACTCATGTCACATATTAATTCTAACAAGCGTCTGTTGTCTGGCAGATATGTAAGATGTTAGCACCAGCGTTATTTTAATGCATAAATCCTGATTAGATTCAAAAGATATCAATAGCATTAATGAATAAATGAGTCCAGGAGGCGAGAACAAGTAATGATCATAAAGCGGTCGATTTTTTATACAGCTTTATCGGTATTGTTGGCAGGAGGATTAGTAACAGCCTTTCCAAGCGAACCAGCAGAGGCTTTTTCCAATCAAGTGATTCAGCAGGGGGCTGTGGGAGATGACGTTATTGAGCTGCAAGCAAGGCTACAGTATCTAGGTTTTTACAATGGAAAGATTGATGGTGTTTTTGGTTGGGGAACTTACTGGGCTCTGCGAAACTTTCAATATGAGTTCGGTATGGAAATTGATGGCTTGGCAGGCCAGACAACAAAACAAAAACTAGTGAATGCCACCAAGTATGATGAAGGTTTTGTAAAAGAACAGATTAGGCAAGGAAAGGATTTTTCCTATTATGGCGGTGTGCCTAAAGAACAACAAGTCAAAAAAAAGCCGCAAAAGCAAAATCAACAGGGGAATCAGCAACAAGCTGAAGGGCCTAGTAATACTGCAGTAAATGTTCCAAATGGTTTCTCCCAAAATGATATTCAATTGATGGCTAATGCTGTTTATGGAGAAGCGCGAGGAGAACCTTACGTCGGACAGGTAGCAGTGGCGGCCGTAATTTTAAATCGTGTCAACAGCTCAACTTTCCCTAATACAGTAGCAGGTGTAATTTTTGAACCTAGGGCTTTTACAGCTGTCGCTGATGGTCAAATATGGCTTACCCCCAATGAGACGGCCAAGCGGGCAGTCATGGATGCGATAAATGGATGGGATCCATCCAGTGAAGCGATTTATTATTTCAACCCTGACACAGCCACTTCTGGGTGGATATGGAGCAGACCTCAAATCAAAAAAATCGGTAAACATATTTTTGCGAAATAGGTGGTGAGATTAGATGAAAAGATGGATATTGATTACGTTATTAGTTATTGGTGTAGTAGGAACAGGGGTATGGGGCTATAAAGAACATCAGGATAAAAATGCGGTATTGATCCAGGCAGAAAACAGTTACCAGCGGGCATTTCATGACCTTACCTATCATACAGATTTACTTCATGATAAAATCGGGAATGTTTTGGCTATGAATACACAAAAACGCCTTTCACCGGAGCTCGCTCAAATATGGAGGTTGACATCAGAAGCGCAGACCGATGTGGGACAGCTGCCATTGACGTTGCTCCCTTTCAATAAAACAGAAGAATTTTTACATGATATCGGTGACTTCAGCTATAAGACAGCAATTAGGGACTTGAATAAGGAACCGCTTTCTGATGAAGAAGTAAAAATGTTAGAAAAACTGTATAAACAAAGCGGGACGATTAAAGATGAACTTCGTAAAGTACAACATACTGTATTAGAAGAAAATCTTCGTTGGATGGATGTCCAGCTCGCATTAGCTACAAATGATTCACAGGGCGACAATACGATTATTGATGGGTTTGAAACTGTAGAAAAAAGCGTTGCAGGTTTTGGAGAAGAGAATAATGGCAGCAATATTATCGGAATAGCCGATGAGAATCATGAATTCAAAGGTCTGGAAGGTGAGAATATCACCGAACAGGAAGCCGGGAAGATAGCTAAAGAAATTTTCAATATTAAAGACGAACAGAAGCTGAATATAACTAAATCAGGTAAAGGTGCAGATGTCCAAACTTATATGGCCTCCTATCAACAGGGTGATAAAAATGGCTATGCTGATCTTGCTGAGAAAGGCGGTCACCCATTGACAGTAATGGTCGAAAGACCTGTGCAGGAGGCAAAAATCAGTCTCCATGAAGGAGCTCTAAAGGCTAATGAATATTTAAAGTCCTTTGAATTTCCAGATCACGAACTGATTCAAAGCAGCCAGTATGAAAAAGAAGGAGTTTATTCATTTGTCGCCACTCAAGATGGGGTAAGAATTTATCCGGATGCTATTCAGATGAAGATCGCTTTGGATAATGGGGATATGTTGGGAATGTCTGCAAAAGATTATTTCATGAACCATCAGAAACGGGAAATTAAAGAACCTGCCATTTCGGAAGAAGAAGCCAGGTCAAGTGTTAATCCGCAAGTGAAAATTCAGGAGCAACATATGGCGATCATTGAAAATGATTTGGCAGAAGAGGTATTGACGTATGAATTCCTAGGTACATTAGGTAATAATACCTATCGAATTTTCATCAATGCGGAAGATGGTACAGAAGAAAAAGTAGAGCGGTTGAAGGCTACGGAAATCAAATTTTCACGGGCAGTTTAACAGGAAAGGTGGATACTCCACCTTTCCATTTTTAAAATAATTTGAGATAATTACTATAGACAAAAATCCTAGTCAGAAAGAAGGGTTTACGTGGTAGAAATAGGAACTCCTGTCACACTTGAATTAATACATACAGATCGTGATCCTCAGGAATTATTTAAAAGTAAAATTGTCGATAAAAAAGGTGATTACCTCTTTCTTGCTTATCCTGTCGGTGAAAAGACCCGTAAGACAGGGATTTTTCTTGAAGGCACCCAATTTAAGTTAAGTTTTGTCGGTAAAGATAAATCCGTTTACCTGTTTGAAACCTCTGTGTTTGCCCGAAAGAAGTTAAAGATTCCAGTGCTGGTATTCTATTTCCCTGGAGACAACGAGATCATAAGGGTTCAAAGAAGAAAATACGTACGTATTGAAACAGCTGTTGATGTCGCTGTACATAGCAATCAGTCGGTTGGCCCCCCCTTCACAACGATTACGATGGACATTAGCGGTGGCGGCGCTGCCATCGTTTTGCCAGAAAGCCACCAGCTTAAGCATCAGGAGAATCTGGATTTGATGCTTGTATTCCCAATGAATTCCGGGGATATACGATATATTGAAGCAAAAGGGACAGTGGTCCGCATTTTTAAAAATAAAGGGGTGGAGAGGGATATTGCATCCATTGAATTTAGCAGTATCCCGGATAACCAAAGGCAAACCATTATCCAATTTTGTTTCGAACGTCAGTTATATATGCGGAAAAGAGGTATACAATAGATTTTTCTAATAACTCATAATAAGGAATGAAAAAGTATGAAGCGAGTGGAAAGAATAATCATGACATTACTTCTGCTGCACGGGGCGCTGCTTATTATTTCGCAATATCTTTTACTGCATACGGAAATAGTATGGAACTGGCAGCCGGTTCATGATTATTTAGGTGTATTCCGCAGTAGTGAACAGACAAATTTGATAGATTTTTAAGCAAGGTATATGTTATGATTTTGAGGTAGAAAGTAAATAGTCTAACTAATAAAGAAGCGTAAAAAAACAACTAAAAGACAGGTTGCAGGGAGATAAATAGGAAGGGCGCGCTTTCTTGAAGCAGAAAGGCGTCTTTTTTCCTTGCAGCCGGAGAGCATAACTGTTGGAAAGTGGTGAAGGATTTGGGGAATCAATTAGCGATTGCGATAGATGGGCCTGCCGCTGCTGGTAAGAGCACTGTTGCTAAAAAAGTCGCTCATCAACTGGGGTATATATATATTGATACTGGAGCGATGTACAGGGCTCTGACATGGTGCGCGTTACAAAAAGGACTCGACCTGGAGGATGAAGCAAGAATACATCAGCTATTAATGGATTGTGACATTCTTTTGAAAATGGAACAAGACGGACAGCATGTATATGTCAACGAGGAAGATGTTACCCAGGCGATTCGTACACAGGAAGTTACGAATCAGGTATCGATCGTGGCAAAACATAGAAAAGTGCGAGAAGAAATGGTGCAGCGCCAGCAGCAGCTTGCAAACAAACGCGGAGTTGTAATGGATGGAAGAGACATTGGCACACATGTAATCCCGGATGCTGAAGTAAAGATCTTCATGATTGCATCTGTGGAAGAGCGTGCTGAAAGAAGACATAAAGAGAACCTGGAAAAAGGTTTTCCTTCTAATTTAGAAGAGTTGAGGGATGAAATCAGAAGACGCGATGAAATCGATTCAAAGCGTGAAGTAGCCCCGCTTCTAAAAGCAGATGATGCAGTGGAAATAGATACTACCTCATTGAGTATCGATGAAGTGGTCGAACAAATCATTGCCGTAGTTAAAAATAATGGTTAAGGAGTAAGTGATATGAATCTTTATAAGGTGGGGAAGTTTTTATTCACAGTTATTTTATACCCGCTCTACCGCATCAAGGTCATTGGCAAAAATAATATACCAAAAGAAGGTCCAGTGATTATCTGTTCCAACCATATATCCAATTTAGATCCGCCAGTGGTTGGTATAACCAGTGGAAGGAACATTCATTTTATGGCCAAAGAAGAACTTTTCAAAAACAAATTTTTCGGGAAAATACTTCATAAAGTCCATGCATTTCCAGTCAAGCGTGGGATGAAAGACCGGAATGCATTGAGGGGCGGATTGAAGATTCTCGAGGGAAATGAAACCCTGGGTCTTTTTCCAGAAGGGACGAGGAGTAAAACTGGTGAGGTAGGACAGGGGTTAGCAGGCGCAGGTTTTTTTGCACTCCGTTCTGAAGCATGGATCGTACCATGTGCGATCATTGGTCCGTATAAACCTTTCAAACGTTTGTGGGTAGTATATGGAGAGCCAATTGATATGTCCAGTTATCGTGAAAATAAAGCTACAGCTCGAGAAACTACTGATATGATAATGAAAGAAATCGAAAAATTAGCAAAAAACCCAAAAATGAACGGTTAATTACTTGACAAATTCTTATAAATATTAGAAGTTAGACAAAAGGACATTCTGAAGTGAAGTAGTGTCGGATTTTGAAGGAGGTAGCTTGGTATGGATGAAATGAATCAAGAAGTTACAGGAATGCAAGAATTCTCTACTGGTGACATCGTGACAGGAAAGGTAGTGAAAGTGGAAGAAAAACAAGTTCTTGTTGATGTCGGCTATAAAGTAGAGGGGATTGTTCCAATTAGTGAACTCTCCAGCCTTCATGTAGAGAAAGCATCAGATGTAGTTAGTGAAGGCGATGAAATCAAACTTCAAGTTAAGAAAGTAGAAGATGATGAAATCGTACTTTCCAAACGTGCGGTAGATGCGGATAAAGCATGGGAAGAGCTGGAACAGAAGTATGAAAGCGGAGAAGTATTTGAAGCGGAAGTAAAAGACATCGTTAAAGGCGGACTTGTAGTAGACGTCGGCCTGCGTGGCTTCATTCCTGCTTCTTTGGTTGAAACCTATTATGTAGAAAATTTTGATGAATATAAAGGAAAACCTTTGACATTAAAAGTAGTAGAGCTCGATCGCGAACAAAACCGCGTTATCTTGTCACACCGTGCCGTGGTGGAAGCAGAAGAGTCTACTAAGAAACAAGAAGTCCTGAACTCACTGGAAGAAGGACAAGTAATCGAAGGCACTGTACAGCGAATCACTGATTTTGGTGCATTCGTCAATCTAGGTGGAATCGATGGCCTGGTTCATATTTCTCAGCTTTCACATGAACATGTGGAAAAGGCTTCTGATGTGGTAGAGGAAGGCCAAAAGATTGAAGTGAAGGTTCTTTCTGTGGACAGAGATAACGAGCGTATCTCCCTTTCTTATAAAGAAACCCAGCCAGGACCTTGGCATGATCTGGAACAACGTGTGGAGCGTGGGGCAGTTCTTGAAGGGACGGTCAAACGCCTGGTGAACTTCGGAGCATTCGTCGAAGTGTTCCCTGGAGTGGAAGGCCTGGTTCATATTTCCCAAATTGCAAGCCGTCATATTGGCACTCCGGATGAAGTGCTCGACGTCGGGCAGGATGTGAAAGTGAAAGTTCTTGATGTCGATGAACAAGCTAAGCGTCTGTCATTAAGTATCAAAGAGCTTGAGCGTGATGAAGACCGTCAGGAATTGAAGCAGTATGAAAAGGAAGACGACCATTCTGGTTTCCAATTAGGAGACATGATTGGAGATAAGCTGGATAAATATAAAAACTGATTGGTGAGAAGGATATGTCGAGAGAAAAACGTAAAATCGATCATATCCGCCATGCACTCAGTCATTCCAGAGAACAAATCAATCATTTTGATGATATAGAAATTGTACATCAAAGTATATCTACTTTAGACTGGAATGAAGTGGAATTGAACACGGAAGCAGGCGAACTTTTATTAAGTTCGCCTCTTTTTGTCAATGCCATGACGGGTGGCGGCGGAGAAAAGACAGAAGAAATCAATAGAGGACTGGCAGAAGCTGCTGCTGAAACAGGTATCGCTATGGCAGTTGGATCGCAGATGTCTGCATTGAAAAACCCCGAAGAAAAGAAGAGTTATCAAGTAGTACGAAAAGCGAACCCGGAGGGTGTTATTTTTGCTAATTTAGGCAGTGAAGCAACACTTGAACAT
This sequence comes from Halobacillus sp. B23F22_5, assembly GCF_043497085.1. NCBI lineage: Bacteria > Bacillati > Bacillota > Bacilli > Caryophanales > Bacillaceae > Halobacillus > Halobacillus sp. B23F22_5. The sequence continues at coordinate 307,165 of NZ_JBIEKI010000002.1, forward strand.
GCGGAGCGGGCAGTAGAAATGCTGGAAGCAAACGCTTTGCAGATTCATTTGAATACTCTCCAGGAATTGATTATGCCAGAAGGAGACAGGGATTTCAGCTCGCGTTTACATAATATCGAGCAGATAGTATCTGGTCTCTCTGTACCGGTTATCATAAAAGAAGTAGGATACGGTATTTCGATGGAAACAGCGTCAGAGTTGAAGGACATTGGGGTCCGCTATATTGATGTGGCCGGGCGTGGGGGCACAAACTTCTCTAAGGTCGAAAACAAAAGAAGGGAGGACCCCCTGGTGGTTTTTGAAAATTGGGGAATTCCTACCCCGATTTCTATCCTCGAAGTCCGAAATCGATACCCGGAGTCCCATACATTCGCTTCTGGAGGAGTTCGAAATGGTCTTGACGGAGCTAAAGCCTTGATTTTAGGAGCGCGAATGTTTGGCATGGCAGGTGGTTTACTGCAAGTAATGGTTCAACATGGAAAAGTAGCTGTAGTGGAGCGAATCAATGCGATTCACCATGAATTGAAAGTTGCCATGATGATGTTGAATGCTCGCAGTCCGAAAGAATTAGAAGGAAAGGCATATGTTTTAACAGGAAAAACAAAAGAATGGATAGAACAACGTATTTAGCGTCTTGGTTATCCATCACCATTAGAATATTATCATAGTAAAAAAGCTGTCCCTGGAAGAGATTTTCTCTTTGGGACAGCTTTTTTGTCATTTAGATTCAACAGAAGTTGTACCTTTTTTGGGAGTTCTGACGTCTCGGTCAGATTCTACACGTCTTTCTTTCCGTAATTTCTTTTCCTGACGATCTTTACCCATTTTCATCCCTCCTCATGGCTAGTAGTATTCCCGGTTTTAATTTTCTCTATGAGGTTTAAATAGGTCTCCAGTCATCCATAATGTAAAAAAGAAGGGATGTAAAGCAAATGGATGTGGCTGCTTTTTATTGGTTCAGCTGGGTGACTTGGATATGTGTGGTGTTTTTTTATAATAATAATGATTGGAGACCGATCTTTTCCATTGGGCTGCTAGCATACATTTTTCTGTCTGACAGCTTTGCCATACTCCATGATGTAGCTTTTTCATGGGCTTTTATACTAATGTGGAGTGGCACTTTGTGGGCCTTAATGAGGATCGGGATAAGAGCATTGCAAATGGTATATATGCTTTTATACAGCATCATGCTTGCGAGCATCCAGTTATTCATCTTTCTGAACCCTGTCTGGTCATTATTTCCTGCTGAAATCATTTTAATTTTGCTTTCTATATTAATGATTAAGTTACTGGACAGCGGGTTGCGGAACCGGATATTAATGTTTGTCTTTTTTGCTTCCACCGGGAGTTTCATTAGTTCTTATATTCTTTATCTATATGGAATTGTCCAGGTGATTGGCAGTGCGAGTGAACTTACCTTCATCATGAAAGGCGTGTGCATTTTTCTTCTGATCCATGGCTTGCAGGTGGCTAAGAAAAAAGTTGCACTGGCAGCAAACCAAATAAAGATGAGAACGGAGCGATTTGATTCATGAATGAATATACCTATCCAATTTTATTCGGCATAATAGTCGGTACAGGGTTGAGGCTGATGATGCTCAGAACTGATTACCGTCAATACCCAACATACTTGCACGGGAAAATCATTCATATTTCTTTAGGGTTCATTGCTGCTTCGCTTGGCACACTTGCTGTGCCGTCTATAATGGAAAAAGAATTTACCGCAGTCACTTTTCTTACACTTGCAGCGTCTCAATTCCGCGAGGTAAGGAATATGGAGCGGAACACCATGACGGAATTAGACGAATATGAGTTAGTCCCAAGAGGAAATACTTATATTGAAGGAATCGCAGTAGCTTTTGAGGGACGTAATTATATAGTTATCATAACCTCGCTGTTATCAACCCTTGCTTATTTAACATTCAATATATGGGCGGCACTCGTTACAGCCATCATCTTGTACTTCCTTTCCAAGAAGTTGATGAGTGGATCAACTTTAAAAGATATCGTTCATATCAACTATGTCGAGCCGCATTTTGAAGGGGCTGGTTTATATGTCGATAACATTTATATCATGAACATTGGTTTACCGGAAAGACAGGAAGAGATCTTACGTTACGGAATGGGGTTCGTTTTAGAGCCTAAGAATTTTAATGTCCGTTCCACTATAGCCAATCTCGGCCAAAGGCAGGCAATCCTTCATGATGTCTCGGTAACTTTGGGGGTTTTTAGGGATTCGGGTACGCCAGCGCTGGTACCTCTGATCAAGCGGGATTTGGATGATGGCAGGATTGGTGTTTTCATTCTTCCTCAGGATAAGGACCTCGACCGCGCGATAAAAACAATCGGGGCAGTCCCTGTTTTAGAAAATGCTATTCGGATGCCTTCCGAGCCGCGTCCAGAAATGGAGGGTAAGAAACAATGAAAATGGAAAAAGCTATCTTAGCTGCCATCACAACTGACCAATCAAGAGAAAGGGTTGGAGGCGGCATGCCAATTTTCTACTGTGATACCCGTGAAGAGCTGGAAATGGTAGCGGCTAACTTGGAAGCGATCATTGACGGAATCGCTCATGCACTCAGTAAAGATCTCTATATTATTGTCAAACACTGAAAAAGATTGTTTCCAGACAACTTGTTTGCTAGAATAGTTACGTATAAAGTATGGAAAGCGGTGCTTTACATACCAATGTTAAATGAAAAGTCAGTCAGGGGGGGTGACTCAAATACAAGGATGACTCCGCCATGCTTCACTTTTAAGTATGGTTGTTCATTACTTGATGGGCCCCCTTTTTTTTAATGCTTTATAATAGCTATTTAAAAAAAGAAGCTGCTGTTCGGCGATAGGCGGAATGAAAATGAAAGCATTCTGGCTGATGGAACAGTTTTTTTACTTTTCTGACTTTACAACTGTATGAAAAATAATAAATATGCCAGGCAGAAAGGATGTACCTTTCATGAGAAAATCAGTCGTAGCCATTGTAGGCAGACCAAATGTAGGTAAATCAACGATATTCAACCGTTTAGTCGGAGAAAGAATCTCTATTGTAGAAGATATCCCTGGAGTAACTCGTGATCGTATATATGCACAAGGGGAATGGCTTAATACTACCTTCAATATCATCGATACAGGTGGAATTGAAATAGGGGATGAGCCGTTGCTGGTGCAAATGCGTGAACAGGCTCAGGTAGCTATTGACGAGGCAGATGTCATTATATTCATGGTAAATGGCCGGGATGGAATCACCGGTGCTGATGATGAAGTAGCAAAAATCCTCTACAAATCAAATAAGCCGGTGGTGCTTGCTGTCAATAAAGTCGACAACCCGGAAATGAGGGAAAATATATATGAGTTTTACTCCCTTGGATTTGGTGAGCCGTTCCCGATCTCCGGTACTCACGGATTAGGCTTAGGGGACATGCTGGACGCGGTTGTAAGTCATTTTCCTGAGAAAAGTTTTGAAGAGGAAGATGATTTAACGATTCGCTTCAGTTTGATTGGAAGGCCTAATGTCGGTAAATCCTCTTTAGTAAATGCGCTGCTTGGACAAGAGCGGGTCATAGTAAGTGATATAGCCGGTACAACTCGCGATGCGATAGATACCCCGTTTACAAAAGAAGATAGGGACTTTGTCATTATCGATACCGCTGGAATGAGAAAAAAGGGAAAAATTTATGAAACAACAGAGAAATATAGTATCCTGCGAGCTTTGAAAGCGATTGAACGCTCGGATGTAGTACTTGCCTTGATTGATGCAGAAGAAGGTATCATCGAGCAGGATAAAAAGATTGCCGGTTACGCACATGAAGCAGGAAAAGCGGTCATCATTGTAGTGAACAAATGGGATACAGTAGAAACAGATGAGAAAACGATGAAAGAGTTTGAACAAAAGGTCCGTGCCCATTTTCAATATTTGGATTATGCTCCAATTGTATTCTTATCTGCAAAAACAAAAAAACGTATTCATACGCTCCTTCCTCAAGTGCTGAAAGCGAGTGAAAATCATGCGAAACGTGTCCAGACCAATGTTTTGAACGAAGTGATTATGGATGCGTTGGCAATGAATCCGGCTCCGACAGTAAAAGGGCAGCGGCTGAAAGTATTTTATGCTGCCCAGGTATCTGTGAAGCCACCGAGCTTTGTGGTATTTGTCAATGAACCAGAATTGATGCACTTCTCTTATGAGCGTTTCTTAGAAAATCGAATCAGGGAAGCTTTCGGTTTTGAAGGAACCCCAATAAAAATATTTGCTAGAAAACGAAATTAAGAAAGGGGTAGAAGGATGGAAAAAATTGCTGTAATAGGTGCAGGAAGCTGGGGGAGCGCCTTAGCGCTTGTACTGGCTGATAATGACCATGATGTTAGATTGTGGACACATCGACAGGAGCAGGCAGAAGAAATAAATAATGCTCATACCAATGAAAAGTATCTGAAAGGGATTACGCTGCCAGAAGCAATAACAGCTTATCATGACTTGAAAGAAGCAGTTCAAGACGTGTCCCACATTATTCTGGTGGTGCCGACAAAGGCTATGCGTGAAGTCTGTCAGGAACTGAAACAGGTGATCGATCATCCTGTCACCATCACCCATGCCTCCAAAGGTATTGAACCTTCTACTTATAAACGTGTTTCAGAAGTGATTGCAGAAGAACTGCCGGAAGAGCTGTACAATGCAATTGTAGTCCTGTCAGGTCCGAGTCATGCAGAGGAAGTCAGCTTGCGTCAACCGACAACAGTGACTGTATCGTCAGGAAATTTGGAACAGGCAGAGCTCGTCCAAGACTTGTTCATCAATGAAAAATTCCGTGTGTACACCTCTCCTGACCTGGTAGGTGTCGAGTTAGGCGGTGCCCTGAAAAATATTATTGCACTAGGTGCCGGGATTTCTGATGGACTGGGTTATGGCGATAATGCCAAAGCTGCATTAATCACCCGGGGATTGGCGGAAATCACAAGGCTTGGTACATCTATGGGTGCTAATCCGCTGACATTCGCGGGGTTATCAGGTGTTGGAGACCTAATTGTAACCTGCACCAGTCCTCATAGCAGGAATTGGCGTGCCGGAAACCTGTTAGGTAAAGGAAATGATTTGGAAGAAGTATTGGATAAGATGGGAATGGTGGTCGAAGGGGTCAGAACCACCAAAGCAGCTTACCAGTTTTCTAAAGAACAATCTGTTGAAATGCCAATTACCAATGGACTTTATAGCATCTTATTTGAAGGTGCAAAGCCCAAAGATGTCGTCGATCAGTTGATGACAAGAGGTCGTCGCCATGAAATGGAAGATTTGAGCAATTTATTGGGCGAACGTTCATAAACCTTTTTGTAATGCCTCACACTCCTTTTTATCGTGCATATGATATGTTGAATGTTATGCACGAGGAGGGACATTTAGTGAGTGATTTTCAAAGAAATCTATTCGATCAAATTCAAAAGAAATCGAATGTATCGCCAGATGAAATCTTCAAAGTAGCGGATTCTGTCAAGAATGCAGACCTGTCTGATGAAAAGACGATCCGTAATTTAGTCAGACAATTATCCAGGATGGCTAATCGACCAGTTTCGAAAGAGAAAGAGGATAAAATCGTAAAGGCGATAATTAATCAAAATATGCCGCTTGATATGAACAGTTTGAATCAATTATTTAAAAAATAAACTGTGGTTGGGCGCGTGAGGATACGGGCATACCATCAACTGCATAAGATAACTCGCAGCAACCATTCTATTTGAGCTGCCATTGGGGATTATTTAGTCACGGGGCTGTAACAAGGTACATGATGTGGAATAAGCTGGTCTATTAAACAAAAACCGGTATAGAAAGAGAATTTCACATCATCGCTTTGATACAGTCTCCTTTCTTATGCGTATTTACTGGATTCGGACAAGCACTATGATATAATACCTGAGGTGAAGAACAGAGATTGTCAATAGGAGGAAAAAGCATGTCACTGTCTATGTTGAATATGTATATATCCTTTGCCGGAATAATTTTTATGTTTCTAGCAATCGGACTCATCATGTTGAGCCGTTATAAACTGAAAGGGATTGTTGCAGGAATTGTCGCTGCATTTGCCTACATATTCATGATCCTGTCAGGTCTTATAATATTTTACATTGTTTTCAGTGGACCTACCGGATGACATCTGGCAAGGGAGGTTAAAGCATGAAAATCAAAATAGCATTGGCTGGTTTATTGGTATTGTTCCTGCTTACAGGATGTCTATATCCTGAGAACCGTTTATCAAAAAACAATATACCAAATGAAGTGCAACTGGAAAATATTCAACGAGCAATTGATAGCTATCGGGAGCAAGAAAATGGTTTGCTGCCAATTAAAACAAAAAATGAAGACACTCCCATTTTTCAAAAATATGTAATTGATTTCAAGAAGCTGAAAGAAAAAAGCCTGATTTCAGATATACCAGGAAATGCATTCGAAAACGGGGGAGTCTACCAGTATGTATTAATACATCCCGAAGAAGATCCGACGGTGAAATTAATAGATTTGCGTATTACTGAAGAACTCCGGTCTTTGCGTTACGAGATCAATCGTTATCTCCAGAATAACCAGTACCCGCCATACAAATCCCAGGTAGCTCAAGGTATATATGATTTGGATTATAAAAAACTTGGGTTAGACGCCCCACTGACGGTTACAAGTCCGTATAGTCAGGAACCCTTGCCAGTTTATATCAAGGGAAACGGGGAGCTGGTTGTTGACTATCGGAAAGACCTGTACAACTTTTTGCAGAACGAAGAGCATTCCTTTGAAAATGGGGATGATATCCGCTATCTTCTAGTGAATCATTCTCCATTCGTACCCGTTTATTCTCCTGCCTATACCATAGAGAATGGCGAACCAATTTTCATGTCAGAGGCATAGTGGACACGTTCATTTCATAAGCATAAGAGACTGGAAGGATTCATATTGCCAGTTTCTTATGCTTTTTTTGTCTCTCAATGTAAAAACGCAAAAAATCAGTCATATTCTATTAGGACAACGACATAGAATCATAATGTCATAGCTCGTATAAGTTTTATGAGTCGAGGCAGATCAGGAGGGGATCTTTTGGAAAAAGTCGATATTTTCAAAGATATTTCCAAACGGACGAATGGAGATATTTATCTGGGTGTTGTCGGGGCGGTCCGTACAGGTAAATCAACCTTCATCAAGAAATTCATGGAATTGGTGGTTCTACCGCAAATGGCTAATGAAGCTGATCGGGAGCGGGCAATGGATGAACTCCCACAAAGCGCAGCTGGAAAAACCATCATGACGACGGAACCGAAGTTTGTACCTAACCAGGCGGTTTCGGTAGAAGTAGAAGAAGGATTAGATGTTAATGTCAGGCTGGTTGATTGCGTCGGATATGCAGTTAGTGGAGCGGTAGGGTACGAAGATGAAAATGGACCTCGGATGATCAATACTCCTTGGTATGAAGAGGCAATCCCTTTCCATGAGGCAGCTGAAATCGGAACAAGAAAAGTCATTCAGGATCATTCCACAATTGGCGTAGTGGTTACCACTGATGGAACAATCGGTGAAATTGAACGAAGTGATTATGTAGAAGCAGAAGAGCGAATTGTCGAGGAAATGAAGGAAGTCGGGAAACCATTTATTATGATTGTCAATTCAGTCCAGCCCTACCATAAGGACACAGAAATCCTCCGGGATCAACTTAGTGAGAAATATGATATTCCCGTACTCGCTTTGTCTGTAGAAGGGATGAGGGAAGAGGATGTCAATAGTGTCCTGAGGGAAGCACTTTATGAGTTCCCTGTGCTCGAAGTAAACGTCAACCTCCCAAGCTGGGTAATGGTCTTGGAAGAAGGGCACTGGCTTCGGAATAACTTCCAATCCGCGATTGAAGAAACGGTTCAAGATATTAAGCGTCTCCGTGATGTCAGCCGTGTCGTAGGAAACTTCGATGACTATGAATATATTTCGAGGGCGAATTTATCAGGCATGGAGCTGGGTGAAGGGGTAGCTGAAATTGACTTACAGGCTCCTGACCAATTATATGATGTAGTATTAAAAGAGATTGTCGGTGAAGAGATTCGGGGTAAGGATCACTTGCTGCAAATCATGCAGGACTTTTCTCACGCTAAAAGAGAGTATGACCAGGTAGCTGAAGCGTTGAATATGGTGAAACAGACCGGGTACGGGATTGCGGCTCCTACATTACATGATATGGCACTTGAGGAACCTGAAATCATCCGGCAAGGTTCACGTTTCGGTGTGAGACTGAAGGCAGTCGCACCATCGATACACATGGTAAAAGTCGATGTGCACTCTGAGTTTTCCCCGATTATTGGTACCGAAAAACAAAGTGAAGAACTGGTTAGGTACTTGATGCAAGACTTTGAGGAAGATCCATTGTCGATTTGGAATTCCGACATTTTTGGCCGGTCGCTCAGCTCGATCGTGCGAGAAGGTATCCAGGCCAAATTATCATTGATGCCGGAAAATGCAAGATACAAATTAAAAGAAACCTTGGAAAGAATCATCAACGAAGGTTCAGGCGGAATGATCGCAATCATACTATAACGGCTCTCAAAAGGGCCGTTTTTTTATGTGCTTTAAAATATTTTTTTTCATTTTTGCAGGAGAAAGGAATCAACATGTCGTAATACCGTAGAGAGCCTTTATTAAAAACCGCATAAACCTTGACATACCAATGGTTGCGCGTTTCTTGCATCCTGATTTTGAATATGGTACGCTTCTTGTACCGTAGCGGTGCAGAACCGACAGAAATTGCGGTATTAAGCGGTTTTAGTGCAACTCTCTATTGAATTTCACTGAAATCTCGTTTAATATAAGGCATGTCATCAAATCAATGATGACCGCTTGTTCTAATTAAATGTTCCAGGGCTTCCGATAAGGAAAGCCTTGTGAATGGATTATCGCCCGAGAGGAGGTGAATATCATGAACAAGACAGATCTAATCAACACTGTTTCTGAAAAAGCTGATCTTTCTAAAAAAGATGCTACAAAAGCAGTTGATTCTGTATTTGAATCAATCATGGATTCACTAAAAGATGGTGACAAAGTACAATTGATTGGTTTCGGGAACTTTGAAGTACGCGAGCGTGCTGCCCGTAAAGGCCGTAACCCGCAAACTGGTGAAGAAATCGAAATTTCTGCCAGCAAAGTCCCAGCATTTAAACCAGGTAAAGCCCTTAAGGATGCTGTTAAGTAATCTCCTACATAGGGCAAGTGGAAAAGGGTGCCATTTGCGCACCCTTTTTTTCATGTGGTAAGACATTATTAAATGATAACATTTGAGTATGTACTAGTGATCTGCCTCCAGCTGCGCCTAACCCTGGTGAGTCTTGGGAGTCAACCCTCTTCTATGGTGAAAAGCACCATGGTGAGTCACTACAAGGCGCTTATACGCTTTGGCTGGTATTATCTACGCTTAAAAGACTCACAATAGTACTGTTACTGCAAAACGGCATGATTGACATTCCTTGCAATGTAAGCGATATTAAATTTACAGAATAAGGGGAGTGGATGGATATGGATTTGAAAGGCAACGATTTTTTTGTCATAAAAGCATTGGAAGACGGCGTGAATGTTATCGGTTTAACAAGAGGGACAGATACCCGTTTCCATCATTCAGAAAAGCTGGACAAGGATGAAGTGATGATCGCCCAGTTCACTGAACATACCTCTGCGGTTAAAATACGAGGGAAAGCTCTAATACAGACCAGTCATGGAGAAGTGACGAACGAAACAGAGTAACGAATCAATGTTTCCTGCTGCTCATACATAACACAGGCAATCCTAAATAAAATATGCTATAATACATGTGTTGTAAACGTCTTTCAGAAAGGACTCAGGTGATCCAGGTGAGTAAAGAAGAACTTGAACTGCACACATTAAAACAAAAAATAATCGCTAAAGTTCGCCATCCTTTTTTAACAAAGTTTATTCCAGAACCTGTCATCGATGAGGACAAGTTAGTACTGTTGGCGTCTATCATGGATGACACTAATTTGCCGGATGTAAAAAAAGAACAATACATCATCACGACCATGCTTGTTCAAGTAGCTCTCGATACCCATGACCTAGTCACGTTGACAGACGAAGATGAAGAACAGGAAACTGTACGAAACAGGCAGCTGACCGTATTGGCGGGAGATTATTATAGTGGGATGTATTATTACCTGCTATCACAATTAGATGATATACCAATGATTCATACATTAGCCTCGGCAATTAAAGATATCAACGAGCAAAAAATGGAATTGTATTATAAAGATGTGGATTCCTTTCAGGAATTCATGAATGGCCTTCGTGATATAGAGTCATTATTGATTCAGCGCGTGGCTTCTTATGTACAGCGGGCAGGCATCAATGATGTTGCGGGAGAATGGCTGCTGACTAAAAAATTATTGGATGAAAAGAAAAACATCCAACAGAATGGTTTTTCGCCGTTGTTTGACTTGCTGCTTAAAAGTCCGACGACTAACACCAATTATGCACAAATCATGACCACTGTAGAGAATATGATTCAAAAAAATATTAATCGTCTGGAATTGACGCTTTCGCAGCTGCCATTACATTTCAATCTGTTGAAATCGTACGTCCACACGACATTGAGCGATCACCAATATACGAAACAATTTGCAGAAGAGGGATAAAGATGCAACAGACAAAGGAAGAACGCGTGCATCATGTATTTGAAAAAATCTACCAGCGTTATGATGTGATGAATTCAGTTATTTCTTTTCAACGGCATAAAGCCTGGCGTAAAGATGTTATGAATAGAATGAATGTAAAACCTGGGGACCAGGCGCTGGATGTTTGCTGCGGTACAGGTGACTGGACAGTAGCATTGGCAGAGGAAGTAGGACAGGAAGGCAAAGTCATAGGCCTTGACTTCAGTCATAATATGCTTTCAGTCGGTATCAAAAAGAAAATGGCATCTGGATTAAGTCAGATGGAGTTTGAGCATGGCAATGCAATGGATCTCCCATTTGAAGATAACAGTTTCGATTATGTAACCATCGGTTTCGGGTTACGGAATGTACCAGATTATCTTCAAGTGTTGAAAGAGATGACTAGAGTAGTGAAACCTGGCGGTAAAGTCATTTGCCTTGAAACATCCCAGCCCACTATGCCAGGATTCAGGCAAGCTTATTATACTTACTTCAAATATATCATGCCTGCATTCGGTAAATTATTTGCTAAAAGCTATCAGGAGTATAGCTGGCTGCATGAATCTGCCAAAGACTTTCCAGGTAAAGAAGAATTGAAGCAGATGTTTGAGAAAGCTGGATTGCGCAATGTCAAAGTGAAGTCATATACCGGCGGTGTCGCTGCGATGCATATGGGAGAGAAATTATCATAACATAAGGGTGGGCACCATGAAGTTAGCTATGATCTATTCTTTTTTAAAACAGGATTTAGCAAAAATCGAAGATTCAATCAACAATACGATACAAGCACAGCATCCCGTTTTACGTGAGGCGTCCACCCAATTATTAGCTGCAGGAGGGAAACGGATCCGTCCTGTTTTTGTTTTATTGGGCGGGAAGTTTGGAAACTATCAACTGGATCGTATGGAAGCAGTAGCCGTATCGTTGGAGCTGATTCATATGGCCTCACTGGTACACGATGATGTCGTCGATAATGCTGAGCTTAGAAGGGGTCAGCCGACGATAAAGGCGAAGTGGGATAACCGTATTGCCATGTATACAGGCGATTACATATTTGCAAGATCGTTGGAATCACTATCTGCACTGGAAGATCCAAGAGCACATCAAGTGCTTGCGAAGACAATGGTGGAATTATGTCTTGGGGAAATAGAGCAGGTAAAAGATAAATACCGATTAGAACAGAATCTGCGTGACTATCTGCTAAGAATCAAACGGAAAACGGCTCTATTGATCGCTGCCAGTTGTCAGCTTGGAGCAATCGCTTCCCAGGCGCCGCGTCAGTATGAAAGAGCGTTGTACAGGTATGGTTATTTTGTAGGGATGTCCTACCAGATCATTGATGATGTGCTGGATTTTACTGCTTCAGAGGAAGAATTAGGTAAGCCGGCCGGAAGTGATCTATTGCAAGGTAACATTACATTGCCGGTCCTATATGCCATGGAGAATAACGTCATTGCTGCTGAACTCGATGAATTGTTCCAGGGTGATACAGAGAACTTGACAGCTGAAGATCTGGCTCCTGTCATCCGTAAAATCAAAGCTAGTGATGCCATTGACCGGTCATTAATAGTCAGTGAACGCTATTTACAAAAAGCCTACCAGGCACTGGAGGTGCTTCCACCAGGCCGTGCGAAGCAGACTTTACGTGGGATCGCAAAATATATCGGAAAAAGAAAGTCTTAACAGATTGCCACCAGAGAGAGAATCTGTTAAAATTTTCTTCGGTACTATTTTTAAGCGCTTACACAAATACATAATTGATGAGGTGTTATCATGGAAAAGACATTTTTAATGGTTAAACCAGATGGAGTACAACGTAATCTAGTAGGAGAAATCGTTTCTCGTTTCGAGAATAAAGGTTTCAAGCTTGCTGGTGCAAAATTGATGATTATCCCAACGGAACTTGCAGAAAAGCATTATGGGGAACATAAGGACAAGCCTTTCTTTGGTGAATTGGTGGATTTCATCACTTCCGGACCAGTTTTCGCAATGGTTTGGGAAGGTGAAAATGTGATTGCTACTGCACGTCAAATGATGGGTAGCACGAAACCACAAGAAGCACTTCCTGGTACGATCCGCGGTGACTTCGGTGTGACTGTCGGTAAAAACGTCATTCATGGTTCTGATTCTCCGGAAAGTGCTGAGCGTGAAATCGGACTGTTTTTCGAGGAAGAAAAAGTGCTATCGTACGATAAGAACGATCAAAACTGGGTTTATTAATCTGCTTGTCAAAAACCGTTCTCTGGATTTGAGAGCGGTTTTTCCTTTATAGAATGAGTTTCTGAAAATCTACATGTTGATTTTACATATAAGCTCTCTTTACTTGAAGACTCAGTTTCGAGAGAAACTGTTTCAGTTACGGTTGAGAATCTCTGGAGGTCCGGGAAATCACTCGCTTTCCATGGGCATGTGGTGAGCTTCCTCAGGCTTCGCCTTGCGGGATCTCACCGATCATGTTCATCCCATAGAGTCTCGCAATTTCCCGGACCTCCGTGCATTAATGAGAGTAACGGAAATATCAGTATTTAGCCTATCTTCCTATAACAAAAGCTGATTTAAAAGGGCTTTTAGTGGACCATGAAGAAACCTTCATCTTTATGTAGCGGTCCGTTTATCTAAAATAGGATAGGGTGGCGGGGAAACGGTGAGACTCCCGTGGGAGAAGGGGCTAGGCGAGACCCCACAGGTCGTGAAACGACCGAGGAGGCTTGCCAGCTCCCCCACAGGAAAGCGAATCGTTTCCCAGCCGCCCTTACTCCTGACTCGGTAACGGACACGAAATATCTCGAAATCAAGTCTTCGACTTTTCGGTCCTATTGTGGAATAAGCCTTTTATGCAAAATTAACTACAACGTTTAAAAGAGCGTAGAATGAAAGTCGGGGAAAGGGAAGAAGCCATGAGCGAGGAATATAGCAAATTCATTACTGCAATCAAGAGTAAAACAGGAATCGATTTGTCTCTTTATAAAGAAGCCCAGATGAAACGCCGTTTAATCTCTTTGCGTAACAAACGCGGATATAATGATTTTGAAGAATATTTTAATGTCCTGGCCAGGGATCAGGATGTAATGGAGGAATTCCTCGATCGCATGACCATCAATGTGTCCGAATTTTTTCGTAATCCTGCCCGCTGGGAAGTATTTGAGAAAAAGGTGGTTCCACAACTGCTGCAAACAAAACGGAGTATTAAAGTTTGGAGTGCTGCCTGTTCAACAGGGGAAGAGCCTTATACACTGGCTATCCTTTTAAGTAAATACTTACCTTTAAATCGAGTAGAGATCCTTGCTACGGACTTAGATGAAAATGCCCTGATCAGAGCAAGGAAAGGAGTATACCCTGAGAGAGCCTTAAAAGAAGTACCTGCCACTGTTCTGCAAAAACATTTCAAACTGGAAAATGGATTATATAAAATTGACGACTCCATTAAGCAGGCGGTGCACTTCAAAAAACATAACCTTCTATCAGATTCCTATGATAAGAATTTTGATTTGATTGTCTGTAGAAATGTACTTATTTATTTTACAGAGGATGCTAAGAGGATGATTTACCAGAAAATAAGAAGTTCGCTTTGTGTACAAGGATTTTTTTTCGTAGGAAGCACAGAGCAGATCTTCAGCCCGAAACAATACGGCCTACATACGTTTGATTCATTCTTTTATCAAAGACTCAGTTAAATCTCATGTTTGATTTTTCAGTTTAAACTCGGTTATCCAGAATAATCAGTTTCCCTTCCCGGTACAAAAAAATGTACCGGGATTTTTGTCTCTATGACAGCCATTTAACGCTTTGACGCTTTTATGTTTTAACCTATTAAAAAATTTAATACACACAAGCTTGATAAGATATGATATAGTAGAACATAAAATTTATACTATGGAGGGACGTCCATGCGCTATTTGACTGCTGGAGAATCACACGGAAAACAACTTACTACAATAATTGAAGGAATACCTTCTCATTTACCACTATTGAATGACCAAATAAATGAATCTTTACTACGGCGTCAGGGCGGCTACGGTCGTGGGCGTCGCATGCAAATTGAAAAAGATCTGGTAGAAATAACTGCAGGTGTCCGCCATGGCTATACCCTGGGATCGCCTATCTCCCTTGTCATCAACAATGATGATTTCAAACACTGGAGAAATATAATGGGGGAAAGCCCTATTCCAGAAGATGAAGAAGTCCGCCGGACAATCTCCCGTCCACGGCCAGGTCATGCTGATCTGAATGGCGGAATGAAATACGGCCACAGAGATCTGCGTAATGTACTGGAACGTTCATCCGCGCGTGAAACAGCTGCCCGGGTAGCAGCGGGGGCTGTTGCTAAAGTATTACTTCAAGAGCTAGGCATTACAATTGGTGCTTATGTTCGTGAAATTGCAGGTATTGTGAGCAGCTTTGATGAATCCCTGTCTTTAAAAGAACGAGTAGATATAGCGGAAGCTTCTCCAGTAAGGACTTTAGATAAAAATGCGGAAAAAGAAATGATGGAAGCGATCGACCAGGCGAAAAAAGAAGGGGATTCCATAGGCGGGGTAGTAGAGGTATACGTAGAAGGCATGCCACCAGGTGTCGGATCCTACGTGCAATATGATCGTAAACTCGACAGCCGTATAGCCGGCAGTGTCGTAAGCATCAATGCTTTCAAAGGGGTGGAATTCGGCATCGGCTTTGAAGCGGCGAGACGGAATGGCAGCAAGGTACATGACGAAATTGCCTGGGAAGAATCACAAGGCTATTACCGGAAGACAAATCGTCTCGGAGGATTCGAAGGAGGCATGACAACTGGTATGCCTTTGGTTGTGAAAGGTGTAATGAAGCCGATTCCTACATTATACAAACCACTCCAAAGTGTCGACATTGATACGAAAGAGCCTTTTGCTGCAAGTATTGAACGTTCCGATTCATGCGCTGTACCAGCAGCAGGTGTAGTGATGGAACATGTAGTAGCTTTTGAGCTTGCACGTGCGATGATGGAGCAATTTCCAGGGGATTATTTTCCTCGTATGAAACAAGCAGTGGATGCTTACAGGGAAGAGGTAAGGAGATTTTAATATGAAGGAATTATCGATACAGGCCAGCAATCACCTATATAAAGTTCAAATCGGCAGTGGGCTGCGCCATTCGATCGGCAGCCTTATTAAGGGCAGTTATCGACATGTTTTTATCATTACAGACAGTGAAGTAGCTCCACTTTACCTTGAAGACGTCAAACAGTCATTCTCCGAAGTAAAAGTAGATACAGCTATTTTTCCCGCGGGTGAACAATCCAAGTGCATGAATCAGTATGAACAATTACTGACAGCATGTATCGAAAATGGTCTGGATCGCAATTCCCTGGTCATTGCTCTCGGGGGTGGTGTAGTAGGGGATCTGGCAGGCTTTGTTGCTGCTACTTATATGCGCGGAATTGATTATATTCAAGTCCCTACGACGATACTTGCCCATGACAGCAGTGTTGGTGGCAAGGTTGCCATTAACCATACACAAGGTAAGAATTTGATTGGCTGCTTTTATAGTCCAACGCAAGTGATTTATGACATTGAGACACTGCGCACATTACCTTTTCACGAAATACGCTCCGGTTATGCAGAAATAATTAAACATGGCTGTTTGGATAATCCGGGATTATTTAAGGATGTAATTTCGAGAAAACTTACCAGCGAGATTCAAGAGGGAGTGTTAATAGAACACCTCTTGCAAGGAATAGCAATCAAATCTGCAATTGTAGAACAGGATGAAAAGGAAAAAGGTATCAGAAAATATTTGAATCTGGGCCATACTCTTGGCCATGCTATAGAATCTGAAGCAGGCTATGGAAGTTTGACACATGGCGAAGCTGTGGCAATAGGTTTATTGTTTGCGATGTATGTGAGCAGAGAAAAGTTGGGTGGGGATATGCCTATCACGGAGTTATATGGTTGGCTGGAACAACATGGATACCCGCTTGATGCTTTAAATTCCTTAAACTCCAGTCGTTTGATAGCACGTATGAAAAAAGATAAAAAATCATCAGCGGGAATTGTGAATATGGTGTTATTACAAAAACTCGGAAACCCGACTATGATGGAACTTCAAGAACAGGAGCTGACCAATTTATTAAATCATTTCCAAGAAGAGGTGATGAGCTGATGATCAGGGGGATCAGAGGAGCAACCACAGTAGAGAACAATGATAAAGAAGAAATAATTGAGCGTGCTTATGAAATGATGGTTGATTTGATATCTGCCAATCAGGTTGAAGCAGAAGATGTTGTTTCAGTTTTATTTTCCGCCACTGTTGATTTGAACCAAGCTTTTCCGGCAAAATCGCTTCGTCAGATCAAAGGATGGACATATGTACCTGTGATGTGCATGAGAGAAATCGAAGTGCCTGATTCGCTTCCTAAATGCATTAGGGTTATGGTAACCGTACAAACCGAGCGCCATCAAGATCAAGTGGAACATATTTATCATTATGGAGCAAAAAAATTACGTCCTGATTTGCAAGAGTCGAAAGGAGAATTGTTATGAAAGCAAAAGAAATTTTGAAAACAATGCAGCCATATAAACCTGGAAAACAGATTGAAGAAGTAAAAAAGGAATATGGGTTAAAAGAGATTGTCAAGTTAGCTTCCAATGAAAACCCATTTGGCTTTTCTCCTCAGGTTAAAAAGGAGTTGCCTGGTCTGATTTCAGGATTAGAAAAATATCCGGACGGCTATGCCGCAGAACTGCGAAGAATTCTGAGCGACAAGCTGGAGGTAAATGAAACGCAGCTGATATTTGGAAATGGCTCAGATGAAATCGTCCAGATCATTTGCCGTACGTATTTAGAGGCAGGAACAAATACGGTGATGGCTACGCCTACGTTTCCTCAATATAAGCACAATGCATTGATAGAAGGGTCTGAAATTCGTGAGGTTCCTGTAATTGATGGCTATCATGATTTAGATCGAATGCTGGAAGCCATAGACGACCATACCCGGGTCGTATGGCTCTGTACCCCTAATAACCCGACAGGATCACATATTGCCGCTCCTGACATGGAAAAGTTTCTGGAACGTTGTCCCGATGATGTCTTAGTAGTGGTTGACGAAGCTTACTATGAATACATGGATGCTTCCGATTATTACGATGCGGTGGCAGGGTTGAAGAAACATCCAAACCTAATTGTCTTACGGACGTTCTCGAAAGCTTACGGATTGGCCGGTCTGAGAATTGGTTATGGAATCGCTCGTACAGAGGTCATCCACCAGCTTGATCCAGCGCGGGAGCCTTTTAATACTTCGACTATCGCTCAGGCTGCAGCGATTATCGCTTTGGAAGATAAGAAATTTTTGAATGAGTCCGTTACTCGTAACAAAGATAACCGAAAAGCGATGATGGATTTCTGTGATGAACAGGAATTGGGCTATTTTGATTCACAGGCGAACTTTTTATTAATCAACCTCCCTGTAAGTGGTGACGAATTATTTGAGCACTTACTAAGTAAGGGATTCATCGTGCGTTCTGGGGAAGCGCTGGGGATACCAAACAGTATCCGGCTGACAATTGGCAGCAAGGAAGTAATGGAGCAAATCCAGCAGGAAATCAGCCATTTTTTATCTTCTAATAAAACAGGTGTGAAAAAGTGAAAGAGAAAGTAATGGTAGCGGGACTCGGGTTGATTGGCGGATCGTTGGCCATGAGTATCGGGTCCCGCCAGCAATTTCACGTTATTGGATTTGATACCCAGGAGGAAACGAATAAGATAGCGTTGGAAAAAGGCGCTGTCGATGAAATTTGTACGGATTTCATTACTGGTGTCGAGCAGGCGGATATCCTGATTCTTGCTACCCCGATCCCCATTACACTGCAGTACATCAAGCAGCTGAATGACATGACTTTGAGGAAAAAATTATTGGTAACCGATGTTTCATCTGTGAAAGGTAATGTGATGAAACAGTCATCAGAAATCACTAATCAGTCTCTCGTCTTCATTGGAGGACATCCGATGGCGGGCTCCCATAAACAGGGGATACAGGCAGCCAAAGCTCACTTGTTCGAAAATGCCATTTATGTTCTCACTCCCTCTGAGAATGCAGTACTTGAGGATGTAGAAAAGCTTAAGGGAGTACTGGCACCTACCAAGGCAAGGTTTTTAGTTTTTTCTACGGAGGAGCACGATGAGATGACAGCAGTCATTTCCCATTTTCCTCACCTGATTGCTTCTTCTCTCGTACATCAGGCGCGTAACTGGCAGGAGACCCATCCTTACTTAGAAGACCTGGCTGCTGGAGGCTTCCGGGATATTACGAGGATTGCCTCCAGCAATCCTATATTATGGAAAGATATCTTTCTGCAAAATAGACCGATATTAATTTCCATGCTGGAAGACTGGATCAGGGAAATGAAGCAGGTTAAATCCTTGTTAAGCGCGAGCAACGGTGAAGCTACAGAAGAATATCTGCTGCAAGCGAAACAATATCGTGATGGTTTGCCAGTTAAAAAGCGTGGAGCCATTCCGTCATTTTATGATATTTATGTGGATATTCATGATCAGCCTGGTGCGCTTTTGCATGTCATCGGACACCTGGCCGACAAAGATATATCGATCAAAAATATTGAAATACTTGAAGTGCGGGAAGGGATAACCGGAGTACTCCGGATAAGCTTTCAAAGTAGTAAAGAACAAAAAGATAGTAAACGCGTACTAGAAGATCGCAATTATGAGGTAACGATCGAAGATTAGGAGGAAATAGCCGTGAATGAAATTACATTGTCCCCTCTTGACCATGCAATAGCTGCGGAAATGACGGTGCCCGGAGACAAGTCGATTTCCCATCGTGCTGTGATTTTTTCATCTTTAGCAAGGGGAACCTCCCATGTTTCTAACTTTCTAGCAGGTGAGGATTGTATGCGAACGATTCAGGTTTTTCGGGAGTTAGGAGTGGAAATTGAACAATCAAGTACCGAACTGGTGATAAAAAGTGAAGGTATAGCTTCTTTGAAAGAGGCAGAACGACCAGTATATTTTGGGAATTCCGGCACTACGGCTCGTCTTGTGACGGGTGTGTTGGCTGCTCTTCCTTTATTTACTACGTGTTATGGCGATGACTCTTTAGCGAAGCGGCCGATGGATCGTATTGTACTACCATTGCAAAAGATGGGCGCAAAGATAAACGGCAGAAGTGAAGGAAGCTATCTACCTCTGGCGATCCATGGTACCAGTCTGCAGGGTATTACCTATGAAATGCCGGTCAAAAGCGCACAAGTCAAATCAGCCATATTGCTTGCGGGTATGCTCAGTTCCGGTCAAACGACCGTTATCGAACAGGTGAAAACAAGAGATCATACGGAGCAGATGCTTCCTCAATTTGGCGTCGAGTTGACGGTAGAGGACAAGAAGGTGACCATCCAGGGGAGGCAGGAGCCTGTACCGGCTGACTTGACTGTACCTGGTGATATTTCCTCTGCGGCGTTCTTCCTGGCGGCAGCTGCTATTGTCCCGGATAGTCATATCACTATCAAAGATGTCGGGTTAAATCCTACAAGAACTGGATTGATCAAAGCATTGGAAATGATGGGCGCAGATATCCTGGTAAAAGAAACCAGAAGAATAGGAGGAGAACCTGTCGGCAATGTGGAAATAAAATACAAAGAGTTGTCAGGTGCTCACATCGAAGGTGAGCTCATTCCTTCTTTGATTGACGAACTGCCAATTCTTGCATTAGTAGCTACGCAAGCGAATGGTAAAACGATAATAGGGGATGCAGGTGAATTACGTGTCAAAGAAACAGACAGGATTGCTGCAGTAGCACAAGTGCTTACCAGTTTCGGAGCAGAAGTAGAAGAAAAAGAGGACGGCATGATCATTCAGGGTAAGTCTTCATTGAAAGGTACCGTGGTAGATTCCTATATGGACCACCGGATTGGTATGATGATTGCCATTGCATCACTGATAGCAGAAGGAAAGACGGTGTTGACTAATGGACATTGTATCGATATTTCATATCCTGGATTTTTTAAAGACTTGGAATCGTTGAAAAAATAACATAGTTAATCATACAACTGGTCAAGCTCTCATACCTTATAAAAAGCCTGTCGGAGGTGGACAAGTATGGGAGCTTACTATTTTTATCAACGGACTTGGCATAGAGATGAATGGATTAATAAAGAAGTACTGGTCGAAGACAATCGCTTTGTTAGGAAGTTCCTTGCTGCATCACGTCCGATGGAGTTGAATGTTGATGCATTCCACATTACTCCAGGATATGTCATGGTGGATGTGGCATCCCCTTTATATCCATCTGCAGAAAAAATGACGCTCAGCTTTGATTACCTAAAACGAGGCTGTACTTTACTGATTGTACAGCTGCCGATCAAAACTTCTCATCTATTCAAGGAAAAATATCAATCTTTTTGCAGGATGCTTGCTGGACTGCCTCTGGATTATATGATCACCCCTGTCGTTGCGCCTCGCTTGTTGACACCCGCTATGGTACGATACTTCGGCATGGAGAAGGTTCCGTTTATTTTATTCGATGCGACAGATGATAAAGAATATAAGGATGTGGCGTGGGAATGGCTTGCTCAAGCTCAAAGTTATTCCAGGATTCCCATTGCACCCCTTGTTTCTCAACAGCAGGATGATCATCAAAAAATATATTCAGGGTGGGATAAAATCGTTGAGCATTGTGATATGATTACCTTGAAGGACCCTGTAACGGATCATCCACTAACCAGTCAAAACCTCCGAAGGGCAGGTATATACCCTTATAAAGGAGAATTGGTACCTGGGGGACAAGCGGATTTCAACATGCATTTGCATAATGGAGCCACACTGATTGATGATCCAGCGGAAATCAGTTACCATGGGTCTGTTCCTGATATCACTATCAAGGATGGGAAAGTGGTTCAGGTACATCAGCAGATTATAAATGAAAAGATAACAGGAATGCACAGAAAAGTTTCAATACCCATGCATTTTGTATAGATGAGAAAGGATGTCCATATGGAGGAAATACAACAAGCTGTCCGGCTAATGGAAGCAAACCGGACTGATGAAGCATTGAAAACATTACAATCCTATTTGCCTGAAGCAGATGAAGAAGAGCGTTTTACCATCGCAGAGTTGTATATCCAATGGGGGATGTTGGAAGAAGCGAAGATGATTCTCAAAGAATTAAGTCAGCGTTACCCTAAAGAAAATGAATTGAAGATTATGTTGTCAGAAATTCATATTGATTTGGAAGAAGATGAGGAAGCGATTGATCTCTTAAATCAATTCGGACCGGAAGATGAAGACTACCTGCCCTCATTGATGCAGCTTGCTGATCTATATCAATCGCAAGGGTTATTTGAAGTAGCTGAACAAAAGCTGCTGGCAGCTAAACAAGCGGCTCCAAATGAAGCGGTCATTGATTTCGCATTAGGAGAACTTTCCTTTTCTAATGGGGAATACAATAAAAGCATCCCTTTCTATGAGAATGCTTTTAACCGCGAACCCGTCATCGGGGATGTCGAAGTAGCAGCAAGACTGGCAGAAGCCTATGCGGCGACTGGTGATTTTGAACAGTCACTCGCTCATTTTCAAAAAGTCGAGGAAGAAAATGCCGATGTCAAATTCAGGTATGGATTTGTCGCTTTTCAGGCGAATCGCAATGATATAGCCATAAAGGTCTGGGAGGATCTTGTGGAAAGAGACCCTTATTATCAATCTGTTTATCCTTTGCTTGCTCAGGTGTATGAAAGTGAAGGGATGATAGAAGAAGCTTATCAGATGACGCAAAGCGGTCTTGCAAAAGATGAATTCAATAAAGAGCTTTATCACTTAGCTGGCACGCTTGCCCATAGACAAGGAAAGAAAGAAGAAGCCTATCAATCCATGAAAGAAGCCGTCAGTTTAGATCCAGGTTATAAGGAAGCGATTTTATTCTTAATTGAGAATTATAAAAAAGATGAAGATTACGAAGCTATCATCGATCTTTTAGAGCATTTGCTTGACCTTGGCGAAGTGGACCCGAATTACCACTGGGAACTTGCAAAAGCGTATGAGACAGAAGAACAATATTCTGATGCTATAAAACACTATGAAGTCGCATATAATTCCTTTAAAGAAGATAGTGCATTTTTGAAAGAATATGGCTATTTCTTAGTCGAAGAAGGGAGGATGCAAGAAGCCGGGCGTATATTGAGGGAGTATTTGACTATTGAACCTACAGACAGTGACATAGAGGATTTCGTTCATCGTTTGGAGAATCGTGAAGAGGATATCACGTAATACGATGTGGGAGGGGTGTAAATGGAAACACCTATATCCGTTCAAGATAAAAAAGATTTTGTCCGGTGGTTTTTGAATCATTATCAATTGAAAAAAAGAGAAAGTGTCTGGATTTTGAACTATTTGATCAACCATGAAGCGATTTTGCAGCATGCCCATTTTGTCGATGAAGTCGAGTTTTGCCCAAGAGGGATCCTTATCAGCGCTCAAGGCGTGAAAGCTCCCCCGTTCCGATTCTATAAAGACAAAGTGATGACGACGGATGCCGAGAAATCATTCCACGATATCAGGCTTAACCAGGATGCCCCATTATATATCCAGTTGAATTTTGACCAAGCCAATCAGTCTGCCAGATACGCAGCAGTTTTGGAAGAAAACCCCTATGTGCCGTTAAATCACTATCTGACAGCCAAAGATAAAAAGCTTGCAGGTCGGTTATTGGATATAAGTTTGCTCGAACATCAAAAGCAGCAGTTAGAACGAGAAATTGATGAAGCGCTGGACAATGGCGATAAGCAGACATTTAACCGGGTATCCACGCTGTTGCAAAAAGTTAAACAGGAATTGGCTGAAATAGCAGATAAATAAAAACTGGATCTTTTTATAGATTCAGTTTTTTATTTTGCTTCTTTTTTAGTAAAATAGGACATATTGGAAAGGATAGTGATTAGTAATGCGATGGAATCAGGATGATATTTCTCTATACGCCGAATCCAAAGAATATATTGATACGATGATTATTCCTTTGATACCTTTTGATGTACAAAAGGACGAGCTCATGAAAAAACAAGCTTTTCAAAAAGAATTATTAAAGCTATTTGCGAGTGAAGTAGAGAAGGAGTATAAAGGTCGAATTCTTTTGGCGCCGGAATATTACTACATATCAGGCAGCCACGAAGAAGAAGTGGACCGTATCAACCAATGGGTCAGGCAAATATCCAATTTACCATTTGAGCACATTTTTTTATTCACATTGGATATGAATTGGAGAAAGTTAAGTAAAGAATTACAAGCGGAAGTGGTATGGCTGCCTGGACTTCAATCCGGTAACCTGCAAAGTTCAGAAGTACAATCGTTCATCAAAGAACAAGTCAGCCAAATTGCAGAGATGATAAGATCTTATTGGTGATTACAATTTTTTTTCGTTTACGCGATAATTTATTGACCGGACTATTAGTTTGCGCTATCATGGTAATGTCCTAGTAAACTGTGTGTAAAATATCCATGAACTATGGATTACAGCATAGAGGGGGGAAAAATATGAGCGATAAAAAACAAGTATCCCGACGTCAATTCTTGAACTACTCATTGACAGGTGTAGGCGGGTTTATGGCAGCAGGAATGCTTGCTCCAATGGTTCGTTTCGCAATCGATCCAGTATTGAAGCCATCAGCAGCAGGTAAATTCAAAGCTGTTGCGGAAGAAAGCGAACTGAGTAATGAACCGAAGCGGTTCACCTGGAAAATCAACCAGAAAGATGGTTGGTATGAATCAGAAGTCGAAAAAAGTGCCTGGGTTTACAAAGATGAGAACGGCGAAATCGTAGCCCTTTCTCCCATTTGTACGCACTTGGGCTGCACCGTGGACTGGGGTTCGAATGAAGAATATCCAAACGAATTCTATTGTCCATGCCACGGCGGCCGTTACAAGAAAAACGGGGTGAACATCCCCAATACTCCACCGACTGCTCCATTACCTTTATATGAGCATAAAGTGGAAGAAGGCATGCTTTATCTTGGCCAAGCCAAATCAAGAGGAAGTGGGGTTTAATCATGTTACAGAAGATTTATGATTGGGTCGACGAAAGGATGGACATCACCCCTTTATGGCGTGATATCGCCGACCATGAAGTTCCTGAACATGTCAATCCCGCCCATCATTTCTCCGCATTTGTTTATTGTTTTGGCGGTTTGACATTTTTTGTTACAGTCATCCAAGTATTATCCGGTATGTTTTTGACGATGTATTATGTCCCTGACATTGAAAATGCGTGGGAATCAGTCTACTACTTGCAAAAAGAAGTAGCACACGGTCAAATTGTCCGTGGGATGCACCATTGGGGTGCCAGTTTAGTTATCGTAATGTTGTTCCTACATACCTTACGTGTATTTTTCCAGGGAGCCTATAAGAAGCCTCGTGAATTGAACTGGATTGTCGGAGTATTGCTATTCTTCGTCATGCTGGGATTAGGTTTCACGGGTTACCTTTTACCTTGGGACAACAAAGCTTATTTCGCTACACAAGTTGGTTTAGAAATTGCTGCAGCTACCCCATTCATCGGAGATCAGATCCGTACGCTGCTAGCAGGTGATCCGAGTATAGTCGGGGCGCAGACGTTGACGCGTTTCTTCGCTATTCACGTATTTTTCCTGCCTGCCGCATTATTCGGTTTGATGGGGGCTCACTTCATCATGATCCGTAAGCAAGGTATTTCTGGACCACTATAAGATGACAGCTTTTGTGAAAAGGAGGGAACGCTGTGCATAGGGGTAAAGGCATGAAGTTCGTCGGAGATTCTCGTATTCCGGCGGAACGTAAACCGAACATACCTAAAGACTATTCTGAATATCCGGGCCGTACGGAAGCCTTTTGGCCTAACTTCCTTCTAAAGGAATGGTTAGTTGGGGCAGTATTCTTAATCGGATTTCTAATTGTAACAGCTGCACATCCATCACCATTGGAACAGCAGGCTGATCCGACGAATGCTTCGTATATTCCGTTGCCGGACTGGTATTTCTTATTCTTATATCAATTTCTGAAATATGAATTTGCAGGTGGTAACTATATCGTGCTTGGTGCGATTGTTATGCCTGGACTGGCATTTGGTGCATTACTGCTGGCTCCGTTCTTAGACAAAGGGCCGGACCGCCACCCTACTAAACGCCCGATTGCGACTGGGCTGATGCTGCTAGGTTTTATCGCAACATTCTGGCTTACTTATGAGTCTGTCTCTCACGTCGATTATGAGCAACGTTCAGAACAATACGGTGTTAAAGAAGAGGGAGAAACCCCTAAGATTAATACTGATGATCCTGGTTATGCTGTCTATGAACAGAACTGCTTGAGTTGCCATGGGGATTCTTTGCAAGGTCAAGGAAGCAACCCATCTCTACTCAAAACGGAAAAATCTGTAGATGAAATTAAAAAGATTGCTCAGGAAGGTATCGGCAATATGCCTGCCGGTATGTTTAAAGGTTCTGATAAAGAATTAGAGCAACTGGCTAAATTCATTGCTAACGCAGGCAAAGGAGAAGGCTCTGGAGAAGGCGGAAGCGAAGGTGGATCAGATCATTAAAGGAAGCAGAAACAAGCCGCGCTAATAGATAGCGCGGCTTGTCTTATATCATGGACATTATTTATCCAGCAGGACTGAGGTGGCGTCTTTGTTTTACAACATATTAACCAATCGAACCTTTATTTGGTTGCTGTTTTTGATTAATTTGGCTGGCTCTGTTTATGGGTACATATGGTATGGGTTTCAATTGGAACAGACAGAGCCGATCTATTTGATATTTGTTCCGGATAGTCCTACTGCAAGTCTGTTTTTCACTATCTTTTTATTACTTATGTTTTTCGGGAAAAAAGCACCGTATGTCGGAAGCCTTGCGATGGTTACCTTATTCAAATATGGGATTTGGGCAGTGGTGATGAATATCCTTACTTTAATGGTAGAAGGTTCTCTGCATTGGACAGGATATATGCTTATTATTTCCCATGGAGCGATGGCCCTTCAAGGGTTGCTGTACGCACCTTTTTATCAGATGAAATTAAGGCATGTGGCTGTAGCTGGAGTATGGACGCTGCATAATGACGTCATTGATTATGTTTTTGAGCAAATGCCTATATACGGGCCTTTGATGGATTATCTCAATCCAATTGGTTATTTCACTTTCTGGCTGAGCATCGTCAGTATTGGTTTAGCATACGTGCTAGCTGTCCGCCCGAGGTTAAAGAAAAGCTACGATTATTGAAGGTCTAATCTTGTCCCTCTTCTCATAAAATGGTTAGAGAACCTAGAGAAGAGGTGGGCATCATGTTACGTAAGTCGTCGACCGTAGGGCTATTATTTATTTTGTCATGTATTCTTTTAACGCCAGTGCAGGCTGCCGCCCCTAATACCATTCCTCAATTTTTGGACGAGTATTACGAAGCGGTCAAAAAGGGCGATTTGACTCTTTCCCATAATTTACTTCGCTATAATGAGGAAAGATTGGAAAACTATATGAAGGAAAATCATCCTGATCGAATGGATCAATACAATGAGATGAAAAAGAGTGCCCTGGGAAGTCAGGCTGACATAGATTCGGTGCTTTATGGTCATTTGGAGTTGGTGTTATGGCTGGATGCACTGGTGCACCCTGATCCTCGTTTCTTCAGTAAGGAAAAGGACGAGTTGGTAAACAGGATCGAACGTTATCATAACAGTATTGAACCGGATTCACCGGTTGCTCTATCTGAAATCAGGCAATTTTGGGATAGTGTATTGCCGGCAGCAGCACTGACATACGAGGATGGTTTCTTCCAACAGTTCAATCAGCATTATAAGCTCTTGACAGAAGCAGAAAATCCAGAAGAAATCGCACGTATCTTAAGCCTTTCTATAGAAATGCTGCAGGAAAGCCAGAATGAGGGTGGAATTCGCCTGGACGCTCTTCTTTGGACGATAATTATCGTTGGTGGCTGTATCATCCTGACACTTTCCTATGTTGGTTTTCGAAAGTATCAAGCAGAGAAGAAAGAAAAAACATCACGACTTCATAAAAGAAAACCAAACAGTTGACCTTTTTCTGACAATTGACTAATATTAACCTATAGTAACATTACAACTTTGATGGAGGAATGGAAATGGGTTTAGGATCCTATTTGATTTATGTCGCCCTTTTGATGATAATTCCGCTTTGGGCACAATCACGAGTGAAAAGTACGTATAAAAAATATTCCAAAGTTGCTACTTCTTCCTATATGACAGGCGCTCAAGTAGCCAGAAAGATTTTAGATGATAATGGACTTTATGATGTCACAATTGAAGAGACCAGGGGCATGTTGTCCGATCATTACGACCCGCGTAAGAAAGTCGTTCGTCTTTCCTCTGACAACTACCATGGTCATTCGATGGCTGCTTCGGCAGTTGCAGCACACGAGGTTGGACATGCCATTCAGGATGCTCAGGACTATGCGTTTTTACGCTTGCGTTCAGCGTTGGTGCCTGTGGCAAGCTTCGGTTCAAATATTTCCATCTTCTTAATAATTGGTGGAATCTTAATAAACATGAGCGGTCTGTTGTTATTAGGGATTGTATTCTTTGCGGCAGCTGTATTGTTCCAGCTGATCACGCTTCCAGTTGAATTTGATGCTTCCAATCGAGCCATGGCGCAGATGGTTTCGACAGGAGTTATTACAAATAATGAAGAGCGTCCTACCAAGAAGGTTTTGAACGCAGCTGCACTGACTTATGTGGCGGCAGCATTAGTTGCTTTAGCAGAATTAATTCGTTTCCTTCTGATGTTTTTCGCTATGAATGAAGATTGATTAATATGATGAAATAATAAACCCGGTTCCAAGGGTATTGGAACCGGGTTTTAGTTTTCTATTGGTTTTTTGTTTTCATCTAATGTGAAACCTTCGCCAAGCACATCATGAACAGAAGTTACTGCAACAAATGCGTGTGGATCGATCGAATCGATTACATTTTTTAAGCGGACGATTTCATTTTTACCAACAACGCAATATAAAACATCCCTTCGTTCTCCTGTGAACGAACCCCGACCTTCAAGTACAGTCACTCCACGGTCCATTTCTTTCAGGATTTTTTCTGCTATCGATTCACTATGAGATGAAATGATAGTAGCTCCTCTTGCAGCATAAGCACCTTCCTGAATCAGGTCGATAACCCGGGCAGCTATGTAGACAGCAACTAAGGTATACATTCCTTGGATCATATTCAGATAAGTGATGATAGAAGTAAAGATGACAGCGGCGTCAAAAACAAACATGGCTCTTCCCATCGACCAGCCCCAATATTTATGGATCAGCCGGGCCAGGATATCTACGCCTCCTGTCGTTCCCCCAAACTTAAAAATAATCCCTAACCCAACACCGACAAAAACACCGGCAAACAGGGCAGCTAGTGTCATATCATTTAGCAGGTTGATATGGATGGTATAGATTTGAAAGAGCCAAATGAAAATAGAGACAGCGAAAATTCCGATAAGGGAATAAAAGAAAGTATTTCTTCCTAGGATTTTCCAACCAATAATTAATACAGGTACATTTAAAAGGATGTTCATCAATCCTGGGTCCCAGTTGAATAGGAAAAGTAATAAAAGCGTAATTCCCGTAAAGCCACCTTCCCCCAGGTTGTTTTGAATATTAAAATGGACCAGACCGAAGGAGAAGATAGCAGAACCAAGCAGAATGAAGAAAATATTTTTATATTTTAAGCTGAAAATCAATCGGATGTCCTCCTTTCATGAATTCTTATGCATGTCTTTCATTATAATCAAATAACAGGAAAGCGACAATAACCGGGAAGATTCGATTAAATAATTTGTCAAAGGCTTCAGTTTTGGCTAACATTTAGAGAGATAGATTACAAACGGGGAGGTAGCGGTTTTGAGTGATACAATTACGACTAAACAAATGCAAGAACGCGTCGATCGATACATATCCCAGTTCAAAGAAGGATACTTTTCTCCTTTGAGCATGATGGCCAGGATGTCGGAAGAAGTTGGAGAGCTTGCCAGGGAAGTCAATCACTATTATGGTGAGAAGCCAAAAAAAAGTTCGGAAGCAGAAAAGTCACTGGAAGAGGAATTAGGAGATGTAGTGTTTGTGCTTACAAGCTTTGCAAATTCGTTAGATATCGACCTTTCGGAAGCCTTCGATCGATCAATGAGCAAAATTGAAACGCGAGATAAAAACAGATGGACCAGAGTAACAGAAAGGGGCAATCAGAATGAAAACAATTAAGGTAATCGTAGCAGGACCAAGAGGTAAAATGGGTTCCGCAGCTTTGCGCATGATTGACCAATCAGATAACTTGCAACTAGTTGCTTGTATAGACCGTAAATTCGATGGACAGTATGTGAAAGACCTGGAGGGTCTGCCTGACTTTGAGGCAAAAATCTATGAAGACCCTGAGGTATGCTTAAATGAAGCAGAGGCGGATGTACTCATCGACCTGACAACACCTGAATTCGGATATAAGCATACGAAGCTGGCGTTAGAAAATGGCGTAAGGCCTGTTGTAGGTACTACAGGCTTCACTAAAGAACAGTTAAATGAATTGACTGAAATGGCTGAAACGAAACAACTTGGTGCTGTAATCGCCCCGAATTTCGCCATTGGAGCTGTGTTGATGATGCAATTTTCTAAGTGGGCAGCAAAGCATTTTCCAGATGTAGAAATCATTGAACGCCATCATGATCAGAAGCTGGATGCTCCATCCGGTACCGCGGTTAAAACCGCCGAGTTAATTCAGGAAGAAAGAGAAGCTAAACATCAAGGTCACCCGGATGAAAAAGAGACGATGAAAGGCGCACGGGGTGCTGATAGTGAAGGGCTGAAAATCCATAGTGTCCGTCTTCCTGGCTTAGTAGCACATCAGGAGGTCATGTTTGGGGGTTCAGGTGAGACATTGACAATCAAACATGATTCTATTAACAGGGATTCTTTCATGACAGGAGTCAAACTATCTGTGGAGCGTGTCATGGAAATGGACATCCTGGCGTATGGTTTGGAAAATTTATTAGATTAGGGGAGAGACTAATGAATATAGCTTTGATTGCACATGATGAAAAGAAGCCGGAGATGCTCCAGTTCGTGTTCGCTTATGAGCAAATCTTAAAAAATCATACGTTATTTGCTACTGGCACCACAGGTCAACGGATTGCAGAAGCGACTTCCTTAAAGGTTGTCCGCTTCCAATCGGGACCGTTGGGGGGCGACCAGCAAATCGGAGCTAAAATAGCAGAAAATGAGATGGATGTCATCATTTTCTTCCGTGATCCATTGACAGCACAGCCACATGAACCGGATATCAGTGCTCTATTACGCTTGTGTGATGTACATAAGATTCCACTGGCGACGAATATGGCCGGAGCCGAGATTTTAATAAGGGCTTTGGATCGAGGAGATCTTGAATGGCGTAAAATTATAAAAGATAGAAAAAAGCAAGGGTGATTGTGTGATGAAAATAGGCATTACTTGTTATCCCACCGTGGGAGGGTCCGGGGTAATCGCTACAGAGCTTGGTAAACTTTTAGCAGAAGAAGGGCATGAAATTCATTTCATAACCTCCCAGGTGCCTTTCCGGCTTAACCGCATTTATTCAAATATATTCTATCATGAGGTAGAGGTGACCAATTACCCGGTTTTCAGCCATCCACCTTATGATTTAGCACTAGCAAATAAAATGGCAGAAGTCATCAATAGAGAAAAGCTGGATATTCTTCATGTCCATTATGCAATGCCCCATGCCATATGCGCCATCCTTGCTAAGCAAATGGTTGACCATGATGTAAAAATCATCACTACTTTGCACGGAACAGACATTACGGTGCTCGGAATTGATCCGAGTATGAAAAATATTATTAAGTTCGGTATTGAGCAATCAGATCGGGTTACTGCAGTGTCACGCAGTCTAGCTGAACAAACCAAAGAGATGCTCTCAGTTGAGAGGGAAATGGATGTTCTCTACAATTTTGTGGACGAACGGGAGTATTATCGCCACTCGGATCAAGATTTGAAAAAACAATACCATATAGCAGATGAAGAAAAAGTCATTATCCATATCTCTAACTTCCGTAAGGTGAAAAGGGTACAGGATGTTGTTAATGCTTTCAGCAAAATTGTGAAAGAAGTACCGGCTAAATTGATGCTCGTCGGGGATGGACCTGAATTTTCCACCACGTATCAATTAGTTAAGGATCTTAACCTTCAGGATCATGTTCTGTTTTTAGGAAAACAGGAAAACGTGTCAGAGTTGTTGTCTATTTCAGATCTGAAGCTTTTGCTTTCTGAGAAAGAGAGCTTTGGACTGGTGCTCCTTGAAGCGATGGCATGTGGGGTTCCATGTATAGGTACAGAAGCTGGAGGTATACCAGAGGTAATCTTACATGGTGAAACCGGTTATATATCAGAGGTTGGTGATGTGGAGGATATCAGTGAAAAGAGCATTAAAATTTTGAAGGATGATGCCTTGTGGGAAAGATTTTCAAGGAAAAGTGAAGAAAGAGTAAAGGAAGAATTTCATTCACAACAAATATTGAAAAAATATGAAGCTCTTTATGATAAGGTGTTGGAATCATGAAAGTGAACATGAAACATATCCCGGCTTTTCAAAAAGCTTTGTCAGTCATTAAGCGGATTGAAAGTCATGGATTTCAGGCTTATTTTGTCGGGGGGGCCGTCCGTGATGCCTTGATTGGCAGGGAAATCGGCGATGTCGATTTGGCAAGCTCTGCTACTCCATTAGAAATTATGGATATCTTTGATAAAGTAATCCCTGTAGGTATAGAACATGGTACCGTAATTGTTCGCTTCGATGGTGAATCTTATGAAATTACAACATTTCGATCCGAGTCAGGATATCAGGACTATCGTCATCCGGATAAGGTGGAGTTTGTTACGGATATAAAGAAGGACTTGGCCAGGAGAGATTTTACCATCAATGCGATTGCTTTAGATAAGAATGGGGATTTGATTGATCCATTTCTTGGCCAGCTGGCTATTCAAGGCAAAAAGATACAAGCTGTCGGAGACCCTTATGAACGCTTTGAAGAAGATCCATTGCGCATCATGCGGGCTGTACGGTTTGTCAGTCAATTAGGATATACGATCGAGGAAGAGACAAGAGCAGCGGTTCAAAAACAAGGACCGTTGCTTGAAAAAATTGCTGTAGAACGAATAGCAATCGAGTTTGAAAAAATGTTTCAAGGCAATCAACTTGTTCAGGCGATCGAAATTTGCGAGGATGCCAGGTTGTTTCAGTATTTTCCAATCTTCCGCCGTTATGCTGACTTGTTTAATGACGCGAAAATAATTCCCTATCCTTTTGCTGGTTTTGCAGAAATCATCAGTTACTTTGTACACTGTGCTCCTGAGCTCACTGTAGAGGAATGGACCCTGCAATGGAAGCTATCCAAACAAGTGAAGAACGACGCTAGAGCAATTCATAATGCAATTCAGTATTACCAGGATAACGGATTGGATGATTGGCTAGTGTACCAGCTCCCTGAAAATCTAACCCAACCGTTTGCAAGAGTAGCGGGGGTACTTTATTCGCCTGATGCTGCCCAGTTAAATGATGATGTCAAAATGATAAGGGAACAACTTGCAGTCCATCATCGCATTGAGCTTGCTTTTCAGGCAAAAGACCTTTTTGAGATATTTCCAAATAAACCAAGAGGTCCATGGATAGGAAAGTTACTCAGCACCATTGAAGAGAAGGTAGTATCCAGAGAGCTAAAGAATGATTATAATGAAATAAAGGAGTGGGTGATCAAATGGAATCCACCCGGCAGAGACTGATAAAAATTTTAGAGAGTAACAGGGACTCCTACCTTTCAGGACAAGAACTTTCCGATCAGCTGAACGTATCCAGAACCGCTGTTTGGAAACATATGAAGGAATTAGGGAAGGACGGTTATGAAATAGAAGCTGCTCCCCGAAAAGGCTATCGGATAGTAGCCTATCCTGACAAGGTTACGAAAAATACATTGCAATGGGGACTTAATACCAGTCGGATCGGCAGAGACATCTTTCACTATGAGCAGGTTTCATCCACTCAGGATATTGCTCATCAATTAGCAAAAGAAGGTTACGGGCATGGGACCGTGGTCGTAGCAGATGAGCAAGTGAAAGGGAAAGGGCGTATGTCCCGAGCCTGGCACTCAAAAAGAAATGAAGGCATTTGGTTTAGCTTATTGCTGAAGCCGGAGCTTCCCCCTGTCCAAGCCCCCCAAATCACTTTGCTTACCGCTGTGGTGTTGGCAGAGGCGATAGCGTCAATATCTGATCTATCCCCCCAAATAAAATGGCCGAATGACCTATTGATCAACCACAAGAAAATTGCAGGAATATTGACAGAAATGCAGGCAGAACAGGACCAGATTCAATATATCGTGTTGGGCATAGGCATCAATGTCAATCAGGATGAATCCAGCCTGCCGGAAGATATCAGGCACAAAGCTACTTCCCTGCGGCAAGAATCCGGCAAAACATGGGATATAAACTGGCTGATCCAGCTGATTTTGGAGACTTTCGAAAATACATATGAACAGTTTATTCAAGAAGGTTTCCTTCCCATAAAAAACAAATGGGAAAAGTATGGCTACAGATTAGGACAGGAAGTTACGATCTCTACCATGCGTAAGACATGGCAGGCAACACTGGTCGGGATTGAGGCTGATGGCGCATTATTAACTCGCACAGAAGAAGGAATTCAGGAAAAGCTTTATTCTGCTGAAATTCACTGGGGAGAAGGTGGTTACAATGCTAACCCGTAAACGAATGCTGGATATGAAGAAGATTAATGAAAAAATTGCGATGGTGACAGCTTATGATTATCCTTCAGCCAAGATTGCGGAACAAGCGGGAGTTGAAATGATTTTAGTAGGTGATTCTTTAGGCATGGTCGTTTTGGGATATGATTCTACTATCCCTGTTACAGTGGATGATATGATTCACCATGGGAAAGCTGTAGTTCGTGGAGCGAGGGACACCTATGTCGTTGTGGACATGCCATTCATGTCTTATCATATATCTCTTGAAGATTCTCTGAAGAATGCGATGAGAATTTATCAGGAAACCCAGGCACAGGCATTAAAGGTAGAGGGAGCAGGCAGCCTGCTTCCTACGATTGAGCGATTGACAGAAGGCGGTATACCGATAGTAGGACATCTCGGACTGACTCCGCAATCGGTTAACGTATTAGGAGGCTATAAAGTCCAGGGCAAACAAAAGGAAGCAGCAGAACAGTTATTACAGGATGCTTTAGCGGTTGAAAGAAGCGGAGCAATAGCGCTGGTGCTGGAATGTGTGCCAAAGGAACTGGCTGCTTTAATAACTGAACAACTTACCATTCCTACAATCGGGATTGGTGCAGGCGCCTCATGTGATGGTCAGGTGTTAGTTTATCATGATATTATGAACTACGGCGTGAATCGACTGCCAAAATTCGTCCAAACCTACGAGGATGCTAACAGGACTTTTACAGGTGCGATTGAAAAATATGTAAAAGAAGTTAAAACCGGAGATTTTCCTAAGGAGTCACATACGTTTACCATGGACCCTTCAAGTCTGCCGGATAGTAAAGGTGATGAATCATGAAAATCATCGAATCACCTGAGGAATTACAGAAAGAAACCAGCAATTATCGTGTTCAGGGTAAAAAGATTGGGTTTGTACCTACCATGGGCTTTTTACATGAAGGTCATGAACAGCTTATCAGTCAGGCTAAAAAGCAAAACGAAATTGTCGTTTTAAGCATCTTTGTCAATCCGCTGCAATTTGGTGAAGGAGAAGACTTAGATCATTACCCAAGAGATGAAAAGCATGACAGGGAAGTAGCACGAAGGCTTGGTGTAGATATTATATTTTTTCCTACAGTAAAGAGCATGTATCCATCAGAACCTGCGATTAAGTTGTCAGTTACCAAAAGGACAAATGTACTTTGTGGGAAAAGCCGTCCTGGTCATTTTGACGGAGTGGTCACAGTGTTAGCGAAGCTGTTTCACTTATGCCAGCCATCAGCAGCTTATTTTGGAATGAAAGATGCTCAACAAGTAGCTGTAGTGAAAGCGTTGGTTGATGATTTGAATTTTCCTGTGGAGATCGTTCCCGTACCAACGGTGAGAGAGAAGGATGGTTTAGCAAAAAGCAGCAGGAATGTTAATTTGAGTCCGCATGAACGGGAGGAAGCTCCTGCTATTCAGAAGGCGTTACAAAAAGGGCGAAAAATGATTAAAAATGGTGAAAAAGACATCCAATCCGTAAAGACTGCTGTAAATACATTTATTGAAAACAATACTCATGGTAAAATAGATTATATTGAATTGTTATCTTATCCAAACTTAGAACCTGTCGACAGACCAGCAGGAAAAATGATTTTAGCCACTGCTGTAAAGTTTGAAAAAGCCAGGTTAATTGATAATTTGGTTTTTGACAGCAATGGTGAAATAACCATAGGATGACATAATAGGAGGAGACACCATGTACCTGACTATGATGAAAGCAAAAATTCATCGCGCCCGCGTAACGGAAGCAAACTTGAATTACGTAGGGAGCATTACGATTGATCAAGATATTATTGAAGAAGTAGGAATCCTTCCTCATGAGAAAGTTCAAATAGTCAACAATAATAACGGAGCTCGTCTCGAAACTTATGTAATTGCTGGCGAGCGGGGAAGCGGTGTTGTTTGTTTGAATGGGGCAGCGGCTCGTCTGGTACAGCCGGAGGATGTCATCATCATTGTATCGTATGCTATGCTTTCACAGGAAGAGTTAGCTGATTTCAAACCAAAAATCGCCTTGATGGATGAAAATAATCAAGTGAAACAGGTTATTGAAGAAGAACCACCGTTGACAGCAGTCACTAATTAGTATAGGACAGGTTGTTTCGAATAACGCTAAACAGGGGATTCTCGCTTACAACCAAGCGGAATCCTTTATTATTGTAGTAGTGTTGACTTTACAGTTAAGCTCCCTTTACTTGAAGACTCAGTTTCGAGAGAAACTGTTTCCGTTAAGATTAAAAGCTTCTGGAGGTCCGGGAAATCACTCGCTTTCCATGGGCGTACCGTGAGCTTCCTCAGGCTTCGCCTTGCGGGATCTCACCATGTACTATCTTCCCATTGGAGTCTCGCAATTTCCCGGCCCTCCTAGCGTTTATGAGAATACGGAAACATCTTATAACGCACTTCAAATATATGGATAACTGCACTTCGAAGGATGGCTTATAACTGGCTTTATTATTCAACAATCGTAGAAAACATACAATTATGGCAGGGGTTCGTTTCTCTCATCCTTCGGATGGGATGGTTGGGGAACTGCGAGACTCCCGCGGGAGAAGGGGCTAGGCAAGATCCCGCAGGGCTTTAGCCCGAGGAAGCTTGCCAGGTCCCCCGCAGGAAAGAAATAAATGCGTAATCGCCTTGGGAGACACGACACGCATAAGCAGAACAGCAAAAGGGAAGTGTTCTTTCTTCCCGTTGATGGACTGCTTATGTCGCGAGTGTCTAGGCGATGAAGCTGGAAAGCGAGTAGATTCCCAACCAATCCTTACTCTTTTATGGTAAAGAGCCCCTTTTACCTTGAAACTGAGTATTCCATTAAACGGCCATATAGTTGAATACACCGCTAATGAAAAAATCAACAACAACATTAACAGATTATGTGTAAAAATAATTGCGAAATCTTATTTACATAAAGGATGTAAACGAATGAAAAGAGGGGTAAGGGATGGCAAGATTTACAGTCGTTGATTTAGAAACCACCGGTAACGCACCACTGAAAAACGATCGAATCATCGAAGTCGGGATCGTAATCTGGGAAGATGGAGAAGTAGTGGAAGAGTTCTCATCGTTAGTCTATCCAGAGCAAGATATTCCACCGTTTATTACAAACTTGACCGGGATTACAAATGAGCATGTGGAAAATGCCCCTCTCTTTTCAGAAATTGCCCCAGAGATTTACCGAATGTTTACAGGTGCCTATGTAGTTGCACATAATATTCAGTTTGATCTTGGCTTTTTAAATAAAGAATTTGTGAGATGTGGTCTGAATGCACTTGATAACCCCGTAATCGACACGGTGGAACTCGCACGCATCCTTCTGCCTCAGTCTCCAGGCTTCAAACTAGGGCAGCTTGCAGAACAATTGCACATCCAGCATAACGATCCCCATCGTGCTTTATCTGATACAAAAGTGACAGTGGATTTATTGGCATATTTGTTTCAGAAATTCACGAGGCTTCCATTGGTTACATTGCAGCAGCTTTTAGAAATTGAAAGTCCTCTGAAAAGTGATTTACGTAACTTACTAAAGGATGAAATCAGTCGAAAAATGTACAGTGACCAAGAAGATCAAGAAGTGGAAATGATTCATGGCCTGGCTGTAAAAGCGATAGCACCCAAGTCAGAATATGAACACGAAGTGCCTGATTCTTTCGGAGAGTATCTCGATCAATTATTTTTTTCTGAAAATGGATTAGCTTCCATCATCAATGATTATGAATACCGGGAAGGCCAAAAGACAATGGCAGAAACCGTTTATGATGCATTCACATCCGAAGAGCATGCATTGATTGAGGCAGAAACTGGTACAGGTAAATCACTGGCTTATTTGATACCCGCTGTCTATTATGCAGTCACGAATAGAAAGAGAGTGGTCATAAGTACATTTACAACACAATTACAGCGCCAGCTTTTGGAAAAAGAAATCCCTCAGGTTAAAAAGTTGTTCAGTCATCCGTTCGAAATTGCATTATTGAAAGGTAAAGAACATTACATCAGCACCCTTCGTTTCAGTAAAGAACTGAAAGAAGGAAGCAGAGATAATTACGATATTATTTTATCCAAAGCGATGCTTCTTGTCTGGCTGACGGAAACGATTACTGGGGATATTGACGAAATACAATTACCTTCAAGTGGAAAATATCTATGGAATCGAATCTCTACGGATCAAGAAGAAGCAGAAGAAACCTGGTCAAGGGCCAATAAAGATTCCTTTTACAGAAAGGCAAGGAGTCATGCAGAGAAAGCTGATATCATTATTACCAATCATTCTTTATTATGTACTGACTTGACACTGGAACATGCGTTCATGCCTGAATTTGATCATTTGATAGTAGATGAAGCCCATCATTTAGAAACGACAGCCAGCAAATATTTTGGCCTTCATATGGATTATGGGTTATGGCAAAATTACTTTAACCAGCTGGAAGCTTTATATACTTCAAAGAAATCAGCCTGGTCAAGTAAAATGATGGAAATTGTAAATGAAAATCTTCCTGTCTATAAACAGTTGAAAGAAGATCTTGATAGTTTATTCCGTTATTTATTTCAGCTGGTTATGGCTAACAATAAAAAACGGGCAGATAGAAGTGATGTCGGCAGGGTCCAATTTACTTATCAGCATAATAAGATTAAACCAAAGCAGTTATCGACTATTCAGGAAATGGTCCAAAGGCTAAGCTTTGCTGTCAATCATCTGGATAGAGGGATGGAAGCGTTGTACGCACATTTGGAAGCAGAGAATATTCTTACCGACTCCAGCAATTCAGATTTTATAGAAATATCAGCTTTCATCCAGAAATTAAATCAAATGAATGGTGAGCTGCACCAGTATTTACTGGATGATGAGGAAGAAGAGGTGAAATGGCTGGAAATTGATGCAATGGGAGCACATAATTCCGTGTACCTCTATAGTGAACCAATAAACGTCTCAGAACGGTTGAAGCATTCTTTATTTGAATCTAAAGACAGTATTGTTCTTACAAGTGCAACCCTCACTATGAAGCATTCTTTTCGTTATATTACCGACCGTCTGGGAATCACGGATCTCAAGCCAGTTCAAGTGAAAATTCCATCACCTTACCCTTTTTCAGAACAGGTGCAGCTAATGGTACCAAATGATTTTCCTGATATAAAAAGCGATCAAACAGAATTCATTCATGCAACCTGTGAAGCAATTTATTCCATGGCCCAAATCACCGAAGGAAGAATGCTTGTTTTATTCACTTCTTATGACATGTTGAAAAAAACATATGAACTGCTGAGGGAAATAATTCTTCCGGAAGAATTCATGTTGTTTGCTCAAGGAATTACAAGTGGGAGTCGAGAACGTTTGAAGAAAAACTTCCAAGCCTTTGACCAGTCGATTTTGCTTGGAACCAGCTCGTTTTGGGAAGGCGTCGATATTCCTGGTGATGACTTATCTTGTCTTATGATTGTGCGTCTGCCTTTTCAGCCGCCAAACCATCCTGTATATCAAGCCAGAGCAGATCGATTGAAGCAAAACGGAAAGAATGCTTTTATGGAACAATCTTTGCCTCATGCAGTCATCCGGTTCAAACAAGGATTCGGCCGACTTATCCGTTCCAGTACCGATAGGGGAATTGTTTTCGTTTGTGATCAGCGCCTGATCCATGCACGTTATGGGAAATATTTTATCCAATCGATTCCCGAGGTTCCATTAGAAATTGACAGTACTGCAAGACTAATGGAAAAAGCTCAAGAATGGTTATGATTTTTTCGTCTGCATATGCTAAAGATGTTAAATTCTTTGAAGATAGCAGGGATGCAGATGTTAAGATTATTGTTTCTGTTACTGTTGAGTCTGGTCATGACAGGAGCAAGCCAGCCAGAAGGTTCACAATACGAACCTAAAGAACAAAGTCAGGCGAAAATCACATTCTTTAATTTGGCGGACGGGGAAGCAACATTGCTCCAAACTGACCGTAAAAAATATTATCTCATCAATACAGGGGAACATGACAGCTATAAGCAGCTGATCGAAGAACTTGAACGTTTTGATGTTAAGACAATCGAAGGAATTATACTGACTGGTCAAACCAATGATTATTGTGGGAACATGAATAAACTTATCGAACAATATCAAGCAGAAAAAATTTATCATACAGGAACAATACAAACCAATTGCCAGCCGGAGGCAGATGTGACGACCACTACCTGGAAAGAAGACGATGAAGTCCACTTAGATGGTATTTCCGTTAAGGTCATTTTCACGGATGAAGAAAAAATGGCCCTACATTTATCCTTTTATGAAACGGGAGTCATTTTCTTCGCAAAAGGGGATGTTGAGGAAGAAATTCATATTACCAAAAAATCATTGCCACCTTTTCAAATCTTAAAAATCGGGGAGTATGGGACGGGTAATGCCCCAACAGAACAATTTCTGGAAAAAACAGATCCTCACTTGGCAGTTATTTTTACAAGAAAAGGAAGTTCGATGAATGATGGTCTGATTGAACGTATGCATGGCTTCTGGATGGATGTATACCGGCTCCAGCAAACCGGAACGACAACAATTGAAATGGACAAAGACCAATACAATGTACCATCAGATTAAATTAGAAAAACTTGGCTTGTCGCCAAGTCCTTATGGCGAAAGCCTTAGTTTTACTTATACTTTAATCCTTTAACAAAGTTACTTTCTTAAAGTAAAAAAACTGTGCCCGAAGTCCGGGCACAGGATGGTTGTGGGTTAGGTTTTTTTGGTTTATGTGGAATTCACCATCAAATTTTGATAAGTGAACTGTTATAATGATAAAGGTGATGACTTTACGTTACATTAATATTGTCCGTTAAACTGCCATTTATATGAGTAGCAAATATTGAGATGAACTGATTTTTTTGGAGGAATAAATAATGGGGAATAAAATCGAAACACTTTCAACGATTAAAATTAAGAATAGTGATGATTTGTACAAAATTGTCGATACGTTGAATCGTACATTGAAAGAACAAAATTTAATGTTTGGATTGGCATTGGATGACGATGATCAGGACACAGCAGTCTTCACGATCTACCGTACCTGATTGGGTAAAATGGACAGTTCTTGGCAGTATTGTTATCGGCTTGATTCTAACCATTGCTGCTTACTGGTTTTACACAGACATCATGGAAGATAAGCAAGAAGGATATGGGGCATCAAAGCAAATAGCCGTTGAAAAAACGGCATTGATTGACATCGACTCTATTCAAAGGTATAACGGTAACGAGGTACTTCACATTGTTTCTGGAGCAACTGAGTCCGGGGAACACGGTTATGCTTTTATCAGTAAGGAAAATAAGCAACTGGTCACTTATTTGGAGAAAGAAGAACTTGCTGATGCATCCAGTCTGGAAAAAGCGTGGCAGGAAAATTGTGATAAGTGCGAATGGATTGATATCAAATTGGGACTTGAAGATAAAAGAACGGTTTGGGAAATGACCTACATAGATGAGCAGGGAAGATACGTAATAGCTCATTATGACGCCAAGTCAGGAGAACGGTATCAGCAATTTGCATTCAGACGATCTTAGGAGGAGTGGAGAAAATGAAACTAGCAAACCGGGTACAAGCTTTGACACCATCAAGTACATTAGCGATAACAGCAAAGGCAAAAGCACTGAAAGCAGATGGACATGATGTCATCGGCTTAGGCGCAGGAGAGCCGGATTTCAACACCCCAGAATATATTTTGGATGCAGCTTCCTATGCAATGAAACAGGGCCTGACTAAATATACTCCATCAGGCGGTATTCCT
Organism: Halobacillus sp. B23F22_5; assembly: GCF_043497085.1. Classification (NCBI taxonomy): domain Bacteria; kingdom Bacillati; phylum Bacillota; class Bacilli; order Caryophanales; family Bacillaceae; genus Halobacillus; species Halobacillus sp. B23F22_5. Next base: position 349,344 of record NZ_JBIEKI010000002.1, read on the forward strand.
GATTTGAAGCAGGCGATTATCGAAAAATTTTCAAAAGATCAAGGATTGAATTACAAAGATACACAAATTGTCGTCACTACAGGAGCTAAGCACGCTTTATACACATTATTTCAAGTTATACTTAATCCCGAAGATGAAGTGATTGTTCCGACTCCATACTGGGTGAGCTATCCGGAACAGGTAAAGCTGGCAGAAGGGAAGCCGGTTTTTGCCGAAGCAAAAGAGGAGAATGGGTTCAAAATCACTCCAGAACAATTGGAAGCTGCTATATCCTCGAAGACGAAAGCGGTTATAATTAACTCACCAAGCAATCCTACAGGCATGATGTATTCCCGGGAAGAGTTACAAAAACTTGGAGAAGTCTGCCTGAAGCATGACTTGCTGATTGTTTCGGACGAAATTTATGAAAAACTGATTTATTCAGAAGAAGAACATGTTTCGATCGCTTCTTTATCAGAGGAATTATACAAACATACCATCGTTATCAATGGTGTCTCTAAATCACATTCGATGACTGGGTGGAGAATCGGCTACGCAGCAGGGGATGCGGAAATCATCAAGGCGATGACTAGCATGGCATCCCATTCCACATCCAATCCGACTTCAATTGCACAGTACGCTGCACTAGCGGCATATACAACGGATGAACATGAAGTAAATAAAATGAAACAAGCATTCGGTGAACGGTTAGAAAAGCTTTACGATTGGATTGTTGAGATACCTGGTGTAACGTGTGTAAAACCAAAAGGAGCCTTCTATCTGTTTCCTAATGTCAAAGAAGCCAGTGAGCAGAATGGCTTTGATACGGTTGATGCATGGGTGGAAGCATTATTGGAAGAAGAAAAAGTAGCAGTAGTGCCGGGTTCAGGATTCGGTTCCCCGGAAAATATCCGACTTTCGTATGCCACTTCTTTAGATCAACTCGAAGAAGCAGCTAAGCGGATCAAGCAATTTGTAGAAAAACATAATTCATAGTAGTTGGAGGGAACATTGTGAAAACGACGATAGCAGAAGTACACAAACATGTAGGCGAAGAGGTGACGATCGGAGCGTGGCTTGCTAACAAAAGGTCCAGCGGAAAAATAGCTTTTTTGCAGTTAAGAGATGGCACGGGCTTTATGCAGGGAGTTGTAGTCAAGGCTGAGGTTGGTGAAGAAAAGTTTCAGGAAGCGAAAGGTCTGACTCAGGAATCATCCCTTTATGTTACTGGGACAATTGTAGAAGATACACGTTCTCCACTTGGTTTTGAAATGCAAGTGAGTGATTTCGAACTAATCCATGAAGCGGTTGATTATCCGATTACACCTAAAAATCACGGTACGGAGTTTTTGATGGACCACCGTCATTTATGGTTACGTTCTAAGAAACAACATGCAGTAATGAAAGTTCGTAATGAAATCATTCGGGCGACATATGAATTTTTCAATGAGCAAGGTTATGTTAAGGTCGATCCTCCGATTTTGACTGGAGCTTCAGCAGAAGGAACGACAGAATTATTCCATACCAAATACTTTGATGAAGACGCTTATCTTTCTCAATCAGGTCAATTATACATGGAAGCAGCAGCGATGGCATTCGGGAAAGTGTTTAGCTTCGGGCCGACATTCCGAGCCGAAAAGTCGAAGACAAGGCGCCATCTTATTGAATTCTGGATGATTGAACCGGAAATGGCTTTCATGGATCATGAAGACAGCCTCCAGGTACAGGAGGAATATGTTTCACATGTGATTCAATCCGTGTTAAAAAATTGCACCATTGAACTGCAAGTACTGGAGCGTGATACTGCTCAACTGGAAAAGATACAAGCTCCTTTCCCACGAATCACCTATGATGAAGCAATCCAGTTAGTGAAAGAGAAAGGTTTTGATGATGTCGAATGGGGTGACGACTTTGGGGCTCCACATGAAACTGCAATTGCAGAAAGCTTTGACAAACCTGTTTTCATTACCCATTGGCCTGCGGATATCAAAGCGTTTTACATGAAACCAGACCCGAAACGTCCGGATGTTGTGTTATGCGCTGATTTGATTGCTCCAGAAGGTTATGGAGAAATCATTGGAGGTTCACAGCGGATCGATGATATGGAACTGATGGAACAAAGGTATGAAGAACATGGGTTGACGGGTCCTGCTTACGAATGGTATCTGCAGCTGCGCCAGTATGGCAGCGTTCCTCACTCCGGATTTGGCCTGGGGTTAGAGCGTACGGTTGCATGGATAGCAGGTGTAGAGCACGTAAGGGAAACCATTCCATTCCCTCGCTTGCTGAATCGTTTATATCCATAATGGAAGGATGAGGACCTTCAATAAGATTTTTCATAGACCATGCTGTATTAACGGGCATGGTCTATGTTATGAAGAGCGGATTGGAAAAAAAGACAGCCAGTATATATACATTTAAGGTGTGAAATCATGAGTAATTATCAGCAATATCAGGATATATTAAATGATCAAATGGTTATATCCAAACGCTTATTGAAGAACTATCAGACGTTAGGATTGACGGAATCAGAATTATTAGTTTTACTTCAAATCCAACGCTTTTACTATGAGGGCAATCCTTTTCCTACACCAGAGGAGATTGCTCAATTTGCTTCAGGCACAGAACAGGATTGTTCCCGACTGCTCCGTAATATGATCAAGAAAAAGATCCTGGTAATTGAACAAAAAAGAAATGAAGACGGCATCCTGAATGAATATTATTCTTTTGAGCCGTTGTGGGAAAAACTATATACGGTTGAAAAAGAAGTTGCGCCTGAATCTAACAAAGAAGCACATGATAATTTATTTGTATTATTTGAACAAGAATTCGGTCGTTTATTATCTCCTTTCGAGATTGAAACCATTAATATATGGCTCGATCAAGATGGACAGCAGCCAGCACTCATTAAAGCTGCATTGAGAGAAGCGGTCTTAATGGGAAAACTGAATTTCAAGTATATCGATCGCATTCTTAGAGAATGGAGTAAGAAGGGGATTAGGAGCGTTGATCAGGCAAGACAGGCAGGAAAACAATTCAGAGGTCAACAGCAGCATACCGAACAGCCAGTATCTCAACGCTCCAAGAAGGATATATCTTTATATTATAATTGGCTTGAGGAAGAATAGGGGAGAGATGGACAGGTGCTCAATAGAAAACAGATTGAATACTGCCTGCAAGTATTTGAAGAGATGTTTCCACATGCAGAATGTGAATTGAATCATTCCAATCCATTTGACTTGTTAATTGCAGTGGTGCTGTCAGCTCAGTGTACGGACGCATTGGTCAATAAAGTGACGAAGGACCTTTTTAAAAAGTATCGCACCCCGGAAGATTACCTGGCAGTGCCCATTGAAGAATTAGAACAGGACATCCGCTCCATCGGTTTATATAGAAATAAGGCTAAAAACATTCGTAAGCTGTCTCAAACGCTGTTGGATAAGTTTGACGGGGAAGTACCGCGGACTAAAAAAGAGCTGGAGAGCCTGGCAGGTGTAGGAAGAAAGACAGCTAATGTGGTAGCTTCTGTAGCATTTGAGGAACCTGCCATAGCTGTTGATACCCACGTTGAACGTGTCTCGAAACGATTAGCTATCTGTAGATGGAAAGACTCTGTGCTGGAAGTAGAGAAAACGCTCATGCGGAAAATTCCAAAGGAGAAGTGGAGCGAAACGCACCATCGTATGATTTTCTTCGGGCGCTATCATTGCAAAGCCCAACGTCCAAATTGTGAACAATGCAAACTGTTGGAAATTTGCCGAGAAGGTCAGAAGCGTATGAAGAAACAGAATCGTATATAAATAGCTTTTAGCAAAAAGAAAAGCCAGTAGATGAAATACCATCTACTGGCTTTTTGAATGTCACTTTTATGGGGTAATTTGTAAGACTTTGCTCTGGTACTAAGGTAAGATAGATCCACTATCTTCATCAGTGTTGTTACCGTCACTAGTGCCGTCATCACCGGTACCGCCGTCACCACCAGTGCCGTCATCACCAGTGCCACCGTCGCCAGTACCACCGTCACCAGTACCACCGTCGCCAGTACCACCGTCACCAGTACCACCGTCGCCAGTACCGCCGTCACCAGTGCCGCCGTCTCCAGTGTCACCGTCGCCAGTACCACCGTCACCAGTGCCACCGTCACCAGTGCCGTCATCACCAGTACTGCCGTCTCCAGTGTCACCGCCATTTCCTTGTCCATTACCATTGTCTTTATCTTTTTCTTTATCTTTTTTATCCTGATTCTCTTCAGATTCTTCTTCCGAATCTTCCTCAGAACCATCGCCGCCAGGCACCGTTACTGAAGCTGACTGCGGGTCACTCTTACTATCATCATTAACAGCTCTTATACTGAATTCATACGTTGAACCTTCATTTATTTGAGTGACTTCCAAAGATTTTTCTTTCATGGTTGTAATTTGTCTGTTATCAGAACCGTCAACCGAGACATAAACCTCAAATTGAACGTCATCATCTTTATGATCCCAGGACAAGTCGATAACATGTTTATCTTCATTATACTCTGCTGATAATCCTGAGACAGGATCTAGCTTATCATATTGTTCCGATGTTTCTGTCGGCAGGTTATCAGCAACAAATAGTTCAGTTACGATCTCTGAATCTGGTGTGTAATCACTAGGCAGTTTGGCCGGATTTGAACCTTTTTCCACTTCCACTTCTTTTACCGTATCCGGTTTAACAAAATCTTGTGTTTCTTCACCTTCAGATATGGTTGTCATCAACGATTTGAACAATTGTTTAGGAATATCCTGGCCTGATTCTGGAATATGCTTATCATTTCTATCTCCATAACCCGTCCATGTGGATATCGTGTAATTGGTAGTGTATCCGTTAAACCAGGCATCAGGTGTTACATCGTCTCCAAAGTTGGTTGTACCTGTTTTACCAGCTACTGGCAAACCAGGAATGTTTGCTTCTCGTCCCGTACCGCTGGAATTTGTCATCACGCTTTTCAGCATGTCAGTAACCATATAAGCGGTGTATTTACTCATCGCAGCTTTTGGTTCTGGTTTCAAATCAAATTCTTCTCCGTTCGGCAATTCTACTTTTGTAACTGCGTACGGTTCATTAAAGACGCCTTCATTACCAAAAGCAGCATAAGCACCGGCAAGTTCTTTCGGTGTAGCAGTTGTTCTTCCACCGCCAATGGCATCAGATGGGTAGAATTTGTCTTTATTGACCTCGATTCCAAGCCCTTCAGCAAATGGGAGAACTTTATCTGGACCCACTTCCTGGAACGTTTTGACTGCTGGATTGTTCAAGGAACGGTAAAGGGCTTCACGCATGGAGACCCAGTCATAATATTTTTCATTGTAATTTTCGATGACATCACCATTTTCAAATTCTACCGGTCCGTCATCGTTATATTGATGGTAGGTGGACCACTTCATATTTTCAATTGCCGGTCCATAAGCCATGATCGGTTTGAATGTAGAACCGGCTTGTCTGCCACCTTGAATCGCGTAATTATATCCGCCGCTTGATCCTTCTTTTGCTCTGCTTCCCCCAATTGCTCGGATTTCACCAGTTTGGGTATCTACAACAGTTGAAGCTGTCTGCAGTTCATTATCCGGGAATGGAAGGGAGCTGTTTTCGCCTAATAGTTCTTCCATTTTTTCCTGAGCTTTCGGTTCTACTGTAGTATAAATCTTTAAGCCATCTTTGTAGATATCGGCTCCATCAAGTTTTGCCTTGACCTCTCGCTGTACCTGATCTAAGAAAGCCTGATATTTGTTATCTGTATCTTCTTTGGGGTTAAGCATATCTTCGATTTTTACTTGCTTCGCTTTCTTTGCTTCTTCTTCTGAAATCTTTCCATGGTGGACCATCAAATCTAAAACAATGTCTCTACGCTCTTTAGCGTTTTCCGGATGTTTAATCGGATTATAGGCAGCAGGGCGCTGTGGAATACCGGCAAGCAACGCAGCTTGCGGCAATGTCAATTCATTCAAATCAGTAATTCCATAATAGGTTTCTGCCGCTTCTGCGACACCGTATGCACCAGCATCGTAATAAATTTTATTCAAATACATTTCCAGAATTTCTTCTTTGGAATATTTTTGTTCCAGCTTAATCGCCAGCCATTGTTCCTGAACTTTACGTTCAAGGGTTTTATCCGGGCTTAAAAAGGAACGTTTGACGACCTGCTGGGTGATGGTACTTGCACCTTGGGACCCAAAGCCGCTGGTGATATTGCTCCATACAGCTGCACCGATACGTCTGATATCGATACCGGAATGTTCAAAAAAGCGGGCATCTTCCGTAGCTATTACTGAGTCGATCATGACATCCGGCACATCACCGTAATTGATTTTTGTTCTATTTTCATTCCCCAACTCTGCAAATAGCTCTCCATTCATATCATATACTCGTGAAGGGATTGGATCGGATAATTGCGATTTATCAAGTTTAGGAGATCCTGAAACATAGTAGGCGAATAAACTTCCTACACCAATCATCAGGAAGATTCCTAAAATCAGTAGTGCCAGTAGCACCTTTTTGAAATTGATTTTCTTCGTGAATTTTTGTTTTCTTCTTGCTTTTCGAGATTGGCTATCATTTGCCATAACTCATTTCCTCCATTTCTAGAAAAAAAGCTTATCAAGGACTTTGACGTAATCTACACGTGCCTGGTAAGTGAAAGGGATAAGTTTTCCATTCCGCTGGATATAGGAATAAGGAATAGATTTTCTCCCTCCATTATATTGTTCGTCCCACCAATAAAAAAGTTTCACAGCTGATAAAAAAAATGTTTCCTGGTGTGGAGTGAAACGAATAATCATAAAGCATATTCCTCCGTGATCATGTACAGCTTTCATATGATCAATTTGATGCTGATGGATATTGCTTAATGGGAAGGAAGTTTTATTTCTCGTTTCCTTAGCTTCAAAATCAATATAATTGCCTCGATAGATCCCATTATAATCAGTAGTAGATGCTTGTTTGAAATAACCTTCTTTGATGACAGCTGCACTCCGCTTAGGGTAATCTACACGAACAATTTGGACCGGGGTGGGCTTCTTATGGATCACCGCGGTATTTGATGCTAAATAATACTCATTGGTTACATTGATGTCCTCCTCAAGGGTCATTCCCCTGTTGCTGAAGTCCGGCTTCTTCGGGGTATTGTCAGGTTTAGAGACAGTACTCCGTTTACCATTTGGATAATTCATCTTCATACCTCCCACCATGAGAGTATCATACCAAATTTCTTTAAAAAATGAGAACTAAAATATTTTGGTATTGATAATTATACTGGTGCCGATGATACATAATAAATAAAAAAAGTAGGTGATGACCGTGTCATCAGGGGTCCATAGCGAGATTATCCAGCAGGTAAAATATAAATCGACTGTCCATAACTCGGATAACATTACCCGAACGCTTGCTTATCAAAACTATTATTTAAAGAATCCAGAAATTCGCTGGGCTTTGCTGGCAAGTATGGTCTCCCGAAATGCAGGATGGAATATGACAGATCTCGTCATATCTCCCATTAAAAGCCTGCTGAACGATAAACAGCGCCAGCAATTATTTTCTACCTATGAAAGGGCGAACTGGCTGATTTTTTCAGACGCTTATCCTCAGCTTCTCATTTACCAACTATCGAAGGAACAGGGGAAGCCATTATTCGAATGCTTAAAAGCCTTCCACGTGTCACGTTTCATGATCAAAGAATGGCTGCGTTTTTGGGAAACCGCAGATGGTGATCGGCTTGTCAAAGCTCTAATCATCAACGAACAGAATGTCATTGAAAACCCGGTTATTCAGCAGCCATACTTTCGACGTCAAATCTTTCATCAATGGCCATACTTGCTCGAATCTTTTTTTCGGTTGAATGTAGTTATATTTCCCATGAAAAGTGGCGCATTATATGGACTTCCGGTTTATAGGTTTACACATATCGATCAACGCATCGCAATTGGAAATACGCTGACTGGACTCCTTTTTAATCCCCGGCTGTTACCACATTTTCTTGATTTTATTCGTTCTGTGGAACCGGTGGGAAGCAGGGAAGAATATGAGCAGTACTTCACGCTTCCTACTATGACTGCTCCGCCCTTGAAGCAAGTTTATCCAATAGTCCAGCATCAAGACAATATTCGTGAGGATTGGCATCGCTTAAGGGGGTTGAAACAAAAGTGGTGGGAGGCTGGCATTCCTTCCCCAAATGGCGCTCCTAAAAGGTATTATGTAAAAAAGAAATTATTGCTCAAGGTTAGTAACCTTTTGGGTGTATAGCAGGAGTGAGGCTGGTTATAAAATGCCAGCCTCGTTTGTTCAAACTCAGGTAGCAGGATGATTTTCTCCGTCTAGTTTAGGGTTGCCTGTTTGATTTCGGTTGTTTTTACTGTTTTTCTTATTTTGGGTTTCGGAACGTTTTTGTTCTTTTCTACTCATGGGTGCATCCCTCCTTATCATTATTCTTTGTCGAAATGAAATTTTTATGTTGGATAAGATAGCTGTTTTTGTAAGAATAGTTCTAGTTTTGTCAGCCGTGGAGGAGGTAAGAGCAGAAGCTAGAATCTATATAATAACAAAGCATAAGAGGAGGTTTGTGCATGGGAGTATCTACAAAAGCACGACAGCAGGGTGTATCCCGACGTCAGTTCGAACATTCCATCATTGAAATGATGGATGACATGCAACGTTTGGAACAAAAGATTTCCTTAAAAGCCGACGAGGTAGTATTTACAATGGCGGTCGCCCATCGAAAAGAAATCGATCGTTTGCAGGAAGAAATCTTGACAATGCGTGCGGAAATAAAAGAGCTTAAGCGCAACCAAAAAGATCTGCACATGGAAAAGTCATTTTCTATGGCTGGGAGAAAGACAAGGTTGATTTAATTACAATGAATGTACCGTTTTCCCCAGGCGTGATAGGCTAGAGGGGAAGGGGTGAAATAGAATGTCTGATCTTTATGAATTGACGATACAAATCAAAAATTTGGTTGAAGAGTTACGAACCAGGTATGAAGCCAAGGAAGGGCCGGCTGATCGTAATAATCATGATTTTTTTCAAAAAGTCAAAACAGAATCAGCGCCTATGTTTCAGTTAAATGATCAATGGCTTGAAACGGCGGAGGAATTTGTGAAAGACAAACGAGTCAATGTTCATCCAAACCAGGTGAAGTCCACGCATGAAAATGTGGAACTATTGATTTTGCATAGTTATTATATCGATGTAAAGAAAAAGCGTTATAATGAGCTCAACCATTCCGTCCATTATGTGATGGATATGCTGTTGAATGATTGGAAACATATAAAAAGGGACCATTGATTGGTCCCTTTTGCTATTCCTTTAGCGAAGTGCCTTCCGGGATCTTTCTTACCTGATCCCCGGACTCAGCAAAACGCTTTGCTGTCTTCGGTTTCTCATGTTCATGGTTTTGTCTTTTCGCTTTGAATTCTTTACCGCGTCCCATTCACTCACCCTCCTTAGTTGAATAGTATCTCCACTGAAATGAGAATTACTAAGGAAGAAAATGAAAGCTTACCTGCGTCTGATGCGGAAAAGCATCAAATAAAATGCTGGTACAAGCAACAATGTCAAGAGGGTAGAGAATAACAATCCCGAGACAATAGAGATGGCCAACGGGCGAAATAATACATCTCCTGTAAAGATTATTGGTGTAAGTGCTGCGATAGACGTCAAAGATGTCAAAATGATCGGTCTTAACCTTGCTCTTCCAGCTTGCGTTACTGCTTCCACAATCGTCTCATAACTATTACGGTTCTGCTCGATGAATTCCACGAGAATAACGGAGTTCCGTACTGCAATCCCGGATAAAGAGACGATTCCTAATACAGCAAGGAAGCTTAACGGCTGACCGAACACGAACAGGCCAATAATCGCTCCGGTTACTGCTAAGAATACCGAACTTGTAATCAAAAGCGGCATTGTCAAAGAATTGAATTGAATAGCAATCGTTAGGTAAATCAAAAACAAAACGATTACGAACAGTTTTGCGACTTCAATGAAAAATTCCGTACGAGCATTTGATTCTCCAGTTTGAAATACCTGATAATTTTCAGGAGCATCTTTCTGGATCTCAGCAATTAAATCATTCGCTTCTTGTTCGAATTTTGCTTCTTCGCCCCTTTTAGGGTAAGCCTCCATGGTGAAGGTCCTTTTTCCATCAAGGTGAGGGATTGCCCCTGCCTGGGTAAATTCCTCTTCTGTAATGATTTCATCGAGTGAGAAAAACGATGGCGGCTGTTCTCCTGATGGATTCTGATTGGATGCAGATGGTTGGGAAGTGACCTGTAAAGCTTCGAGGTTCACGCCATTTTCTTTTCCATCATCTACAATTGCAGTAATAGGCAGCCGTTCTTTACCGTTATCAAATATCCCCATCGGTATCCCGGTATTTGCGACTTGTAGAAGAGAAGTTACTTGTTCGTCAGTAATGTTGTTTTCAGCCAGTAAATCCTGATCGAGCTGATAACGGATAAACGGCTGTTCACTACCTGCGTTCAGGGTAGTCAATTCTAAGCTTTCCAACTGTCCAAAACGAGATTGAATATCTTTTGACAACTGGATAAGCTGATCCAATGCTGGTCCTTGAATTTTCAACACGATAGGTGGTGAAGCAGGTGGACCGGACTCAATGGTTTCCATGAAAATTTCAGCGTTTTCAAATTCACTTCTTAATTCATTTTCCCAATCATCGATAAAAGCTGTAGCACTTGTTTTATCCCGGTCGATTCTTACCAGTAACTGCCCAGTATTTTCCCCGGACCTTTCCAGTCCTGAGCTGAATAGGTTAGGCAGACCGCTTCCTGCATATACGGCAGTTTCTGTGATGGTAGTATTATTACCAAGCAGAAATTCTTCCATATTTTCAATTGACTCTTTTGTTTCCTCAAGGGTAGTACCTTGTGGATATGTTACTGAAACGGTGACCTCCGGCCGGTCGGCACTAGGGAAAAACTCAAATGGGATTTTAATAATAAGCAGTGCTAACAGGACACAGGCTAGTAAACCGAGCAAACCAGTCGTCCAGGGGCGTTTTGTTACTTTCGGCAGGATCCGGTCCGCATAAATAGTTTCCAGGCGGTTGAAAAATCCTCCAAGAAGTCCAGCTTTTCTGGATGGATTGGATGAAGCTCTTTTATAACGTGCATATTGGATTGTTGGGATAAAAGTTAAAGCCATAATTGTTGAAGATATAATTGTTAGTATCAATACCATCGGCAGCGCCCTAATAAAATCACCATTACTTCCAGACAAGAAGGTCAAAGGAAGGAAACTGAATATGATCATCAAAGTAGAAGTGACAATAGAGAGACCGACTTCCTTAACTCCTTTAATGGTTCCTTCCAGCGGGGAATCCCCAAGTTGTAAGCGCCGCTGGATGTTATCGTTGACTACAATTGCATCATCTACCAGGATACCGATTGCGATAATCATCCCAATAATCGAGATTTGATTCAGGTCGACACCAGTGTATGGCAGAGGAATCAAACCGATGATAATGGATAAAGGAACGGATAACCCTACAAGAATAGCAGAGGAGATCGGCAAGCCGATAATCATGATAAAAAATACCGCTAAAAGTGAAATGGCAAAGGATGTCAGCAGGTTAGTGAACACTTCTTCTATAATAGTATTTTGTGTGTAGAACCTGTCAGTAGTAACTTCATCAGGTAATTCAGCAGAAAGTTCTTCAATCTTAGAAGATACCTGGTCTTGTAGTGAAGACATATTTACCCCTTCTTCAGCTAAAAGAGTAATCGATAAGGCTGGTTTGCCTTCAAAGGTAATCAAGTCTTCTTCCTCTACCGTCTCTGTATCGACATTCCCCACATCGCGCACGAATATTGGTCCATTTTTACCCTCTGTTACTTTGATGTCTTCAAAGCTATTGATATCGGTCATGTTGTCCATTACTAATTGATAAATTTTATCGTTTTTTTGAGTAGTACCAATAGCAGCCGGGGCTAACTCTTTATTTACAGATTCAATCACCTGGAAAGGGGAGACCTGGTTATCGATCAGGCTATCATTGTCCAGTGACAGCTTTATTTCTCTATTAGGGAGTCCTTTAATTTCCACTGCTTCAATCCCATTGATACTTGTTAGTTCCTCTTTCCAGCTCTCCATTGTGTTATGAAGGCTATATAATGTCTCATAATCATCCGCTATCAAATGATAAGAAGCAGCAGCCGACATCATAAGGTCTGTTTCTATTTCGTGAGACTCCGCTTCATCAGGGAAATTCCTCGAAGCATCCGAAACAGCCTGTTGTATTTTAGAGTTAACCGTGTTGTTATCTACTCCGTCGGCAAGCGTAGCCGTAATGGTTGAAAAACCAGTAGTTGAAGCAGAGGATATTTCTTCAATTCCATTGATGGATGAAAGTTCCGCTTCTAAGGGATTGGTAATAGTTCGTTCCACCTCTTCAGGTGTGGCACCGGGATAAACAGTCGAAAGAGAAGTCAGGTTGACATTGATTTCTGGTATTTCCCGTTTCGGCAACTGAAAATATGTAAATATCCCAGTAAAAAGTAATAACAATATAAATACCCAAACGATTTTCCGGTATCGTAAAATTTTATCCATTGAGAAAGCTCCCCCTTTAAAATACATTTACAAAAGTTATACAAGTATATACCCATTTTATCATGTTTGTAACTTTTTAGAAGCGATTTTGACAATATTGTTGCCATCGATTGTAAACGCTTTACAATTAAAAAAATTTCACTTATAATTATCTTCCCACTATTAGGGGAGGGATAAAGATGACAAAGACAGATTTGATTGAAAGAGCAAAAAATATCCGCCAGCGTGCCTATACCCCGTATTCAAAGTTTCAAGTTGGAGCTGCGCTGATTACTAAGTCCGGGAAGACTTATGATGGCTGCAACATTGAAAATGCAGCATACCCAGTTACGTGCTGTGCAGAAAGAGTCGCTATTTTCAAAGCGATTGCAGATGGAGAAAATGAATTTCAGGAAATGGCTGTTGTGGCTGATACAGATCGTCCGGTACCACCATGTGGATCCTGTCGACAAGTAATGAGTGAATTTTTCCCGAATGATATGAAGATTCACACCACTAACCTCAAAGGAGATGTCAAAACACTTACTATGGAAGAATTATTGCCATTCTCTTTTGCACAAAGCGATTTATCTAATGACGAATAGTTTCTTACATAGAGCACCTGGTGTCTGCCAGGTGCTTTTTTTAATGAAATTCACTTTCCTCTTTACATGACAGATGCTTATAAAATGGTTATTTGCCTCAGTACATGTTATTGACCCAGTACATACCCTAATAATGAAAGATGAATCTTACAGAAAGGGGAATGCAAGATGCATCACAAAAACTGTATGGGCCCTGGGCAAACTGGCCCGAGACAGCAAGTCGTCTGCCCGACAAGACACTGTGTCCAAAATAATTACTTCCAGAATGAAGTAGATTATATTCATCCTACGCATACCACCATCATGAATCATCATTTGACCAGGAATATGCACCACTTCCCGCAGACACAATCCGTAATGGATACGTTCGACTCGGAAGATGTCTTCATGCCGCCTCAAAGACCAGAAATGACAGGACCAATGGGAATGGGTCCCCAGGTCGCAGGTGCTGAAACGGGACCAAGACCTCCAATGGGAATGGGACCTCAAGTCGCAGGCGCGCAGATGGGGCCTACACCGTCAATGGGAATGATGCCTCAGGGTATGGGTCCTCAGGTTGCAGGTGTCGAAAATGGCAACATGCCTCAAGGAGGTCCAATGGGACCAGGTATGTGTCATATGGGTAAAGGCTGCCATCACCCTTGGTGGCGTGATTAATCATTACAAAAACGAGTATCTAACAGATGCTCGTTTTTTAATGTTTGGATGACTACATAGGTTTGAGATATACTGATATAGAAGGGAAACCGTTCAAGGAGCCGATTTTTTATGAAAACGATGGTAGTTACCGGCTATAAACCCATGGAATTAGGCATCTTTAAAAATGACGATCCACGGATCTTCTATATTAAGGAAGCGTTGAAAAAAAAGCTGACAGATATGTTAGAAGAGGGACTGGAATGGGTATTGATATCAGGACAGATGGGAGTAGAGTTATGGGCTGCAGAAGTCGTCATGGACTTAAAAGAACAATATGATGTCCAGCTTGGCTTCATTCCGCCTTTCATCAATCAGGAATCACGATGGCCGGATGAAATGAAGAGCCGATATGAAGAAATGTCCATGTTGGCCGATTTTTACAAACCTGTTTATGAAAAGGAATATCAGGGCCCATATCAATTTAAAGCGAAGGATCAGTTTCTGGTGAACCATTCTGATGGTGCCTTGATGCTTTATGATCAAGACACCCCGGGAAGTCCGGATTTTTTTCGTAAAGAAGCGCTGGCCGCCGAGGAAAAAATGGGGTACAAGATACTTTATATAACACCACTCGACCTCCAGGAAACAGTGGAACAAACACAAATGGCCGACCCGGATTACTGGAGTCAATAAAGCTACAATAAAAAATTGACATTTATGCTCCGTTTTGGAAAAATAGGAGTAAGGTGTGTAAATAGAGGTGATACTGATGATCAATGATAAATTGAATCTAGATGGTAAACAGATATTAGAAAAAGATTTTAAAACATCAATGAGAGGTTATAATCAGGAAGATGTAGATGAATTTTTGGATCTGATTATTCAGGACTATGATGTGTTCAATCAGGAAATTGAACGGTTAAGACAAGAGAATGAACGGTTGAAACGTACACCTGCAAGAGAGGCAACGAGAAGCCGTCCAGTGCAAAATGAAACACAGACGCCTAACCATCAAGTGAATTATGATGTATTGAAGCGCCTTTCTAATTTAGAAAAAGCTGTTTTTGGAAAGAAATACGCAGACTCATAAGTTCCAAAAATTGGCGTATACAAATCTTTTACAGGTATGCTATAATAGTTATTCCATTGACAGTAATCAGTCAACCAGGTAAAATAATAAAGCAGTTTTGAATACTTGGGTAATCGCTGCATATTTAATGCAGAGGAAAGTCCATGCTCGCACAGGCTGAGATGCCTGTAGTGTTCATGCCTGACGAAACCATAAGTCAGGGTAGCCTATGGCTAACGGCAGGGAAAATGCCTAAGTCCTTTTTGGATATGGCATTCCAACCTTGAAAGTGCCACAGTGACGTAGTCAAAGTAGAAATGCTTTGAGTGGAACGAGGTAAACCCCATGAGCGAGCAACCCAAATGAAGGTAGGGGCACTCTTCGAAGGGAAATGAACCTGACAAGAGGCAAGCGCAATGCTTGCAGATAGATGATTACCACCGGAGTACGAGGTTGACCACCGCTGGCAGTACGATGGTACAGAACATGGCTTACAAAGTATTCAAAGGTCTGACTTTGAAACAATCCCTTTCTAAATGCAGTCATTGCGTTAGAAAGGGTTTTTTATTATAACTATCGATGAAAAGGAATGAAATTTTTATGCCGCAAAAAGTCACCTTGATCGCTACCGCAGCAATGGGACTTGAATCAATTGTTGCTCAGGAAGTGAAGAATTTAGGTTACAAAGATGTAGAAGTGGAGAATGGCAGGGTAACCTTTGAGGCTGATGTATCCGCAATCCCACGTGCAAATCTTTGGTTAAGGACAGCTGATCGTATCAAACTCCAGGTAGGAAAATTCAAGGCTTACAGTTTTGATGAGTTATTCGAAAAGACCAAGGCACTTCCCTGGGAAACCTACATACCAGAAGATGGCGAGTTTCCGGTCATTGGTAAATCTGTAAAATCAAAACTATATAGTGTCCCTGATTGTCAGTCAATCGTTAAAAAAGCGATTGTCGAAAGGATGAAGCAACGTCATGGAATCGCTTCATGGTTGAAAGAAGATGGGGCATTTTACCGTGTAGAAATTGCATTGCATAAGGACACCGCATTATTGACAATTGACACATCAGGCAGTGGTTTGCATAAAAGAGGGTATCGTACCGGACAAGGGGAAGCACCTTTAAAGGAGACCCTGGCTGCTGCGCTGGTACAGCTAACAAACTGGACACCAGACAAGCCATTTGTTGATCCGTTCTGTGGGTCAGGAACCATAGCGATTGAAGCTGCTTTAATCGGGCAGAATATCGCCCCTGGATTTAATAGAGAATTCGCTTCGGAGGAATGGGACTGGATTCCACAAACAGCATGGGATAATGCTTTTCAAGAAGCGGAGGACCACGCCAAATACGACCAGCCCTTAGATATTACCGGTTATGATATCGATCATCGTATGATTGATATTTCAAAAGCCAATGCCATGGAAGCTGGCCTGGGTGATTTGGTCCAGTGGAAACAAATGCAAGTAAAAGATTTACGTCCAAAGAAGGAAAATGGCTACCTCGTGTCTAATCCTCCTTATGGAGAACGAATCGGGGAGCGGGAAGAAGTAGAAGCAATGTACAGAGATTTAGGGGTGATTATGCGAGATCATCCATCCTGGAGTGTCTACGTTCTGACTTCCCATTCGAATTTCGAAAAAATTTATGGACGGCAGGCATCTAAAAAGCGGAAGTTATTCAATGGTTACATTCAAACTGACTACTATCAGTTTTTTGGAAAGCGGCCGAAATAGGGGGAAGCTGTGTGAGTAAAGCGTTGGAAAAGGATTTTCTCGATTTATTGAAAGAAAAGGCTTCATATGAAGAAGCACTGGGTTTGATGTTTTGGGATATGCGAACAATGGCGCCAAAAAAAGCAATCGGCAACCGTTCTGAAGTGATCGGGATGATATCGCAGAAGGTACATCAAATCACTACATCTGATCAGATGAAAGCTTATATTGAGGAATTAGAGGGCAATACGGACAACGAAATCATCAAAAAAGCAGTAGAGAAGTCGAAAGAGAGTTACGAACGCAGCGCAAAAATTCCTGCAGAAGAATATAAAGAATACGTCATGCTTCAATCGAATGCAGAAGCGGTATGGGAAGAGGCAAAAGAGAATGATGATTTCGAAAGCTTCCAGCCTTATCTGGAAAAACTTGTGGCGTACAACCAGAAGTTTGCTGGATACTGGGGTTACAAAAATCATATTTATGATGCTTTATTGGATAACTATGAACCTGGCGTGACTGTAGCTGTATTGGATGAAGTCTTTCCTAAGGTGAGAAAGTCATTGTCAGGACTATTGGAAAAAATCCAACATTCGTCCAGCAAACCAGATCCTTCAGTGCTTCATGGACATTTTCCAAAAGAGAAGCAAGAAAAATTCAGCCTGGAGATACTTGATCGCATGGGGTATGACTTTCAAGCAGGCAGGCTGGATGAAACTGTCCATCCCTTTGCGATTGGTTTGAATATCAATGATGTCCGGGTTACGACTAAATACGATGAGAAGGATTTCCGGACAGCAGTATTCGGTACTATCCATGAAGGTGGGCATGCCCTGTATGAACAGAATATTAATCCTGAATTGGCATTTACACCACTTGCTGACGGTACTTCCATGGGAATTCATGAGTCTCAATCACTCTTTTGGGAAAATTTCATTGCCAGAAGCGAAGCCTTCTGGGAAAATCATTATGATTTATTTAAATCCTATGCACCTGATTCATTCAGCACACTTGAGTTGTCACCTTTTTATCAAGCAATCAATGAAGTGAAACCATCTTATATTCGAATTGAAGCAGATGAACTGACATACCCGTTACATATCATGGTGCGGTATGAACTTGAAAAGGCATTGATTGCCGGAGACATTAAGGTGAAAGACCTGCCAGAGATATGGAATGATAAAATGGAGGAGTATGTCGGCATCCGTCCTAGAAATAACGCGGAAGGTGTGCTTCAGGATGTCCATTGGGCCGGTGGGAGCTTCGGTTATTTTCCTTCCTATGCTTTAGGGTATATGTATGCGGCACAATTCTATAACCGGATGGAAAAAGACATTGATTTTGATAAAGTGATACGCGCCGGAGACTTTACAAGTATCAAAGAGTGGCTTACAGAAAACATCCATCAATATGGAAGTATGAAAAAACCACTGGAAATTCTGTCAGATGTAACTGGAGAACAACTAAACCCTGATTATTTGGTGAATTATCTTACAGAAAAATATCGGAAAATATATCAATTCTAAATAAAGGTAAAGCGATTAATTCCTTGGGTGATAAAAAGGATGCGATCGCTTTCTTTTATGAAGTCTCTATTAATTTTAAGTGTCAATTTTACAGATAAGCTCCCTTTTGCTGAAAACTCAGTTTCGAGAGAAACTGTTTCTGTTACGGTGGTGAGCGTTTGGAGGGCCGGGAAAGCACTCGCTTTCCATGGGCATGGGGTGAGCTTCCTCAGGCTTCGCCTTGCGGGATCTCACCGCTCATATTCATCCCATAGGACTTTGAATAAGCTTCTTGAATAAACACCGCACGAAGAAAATGTGTAACATTTTCGAGGAGTCTCGCAATTTCCCGGCTCTCCTTGCGTTTATAAGAGAAACGGAAACATCCGATATGCAGTTCTTCAACCAAAGGAGAACTACTTATAAAAGCGGGATGTAACCTTCAAGCTCAAGCCATATTATTCGGTGATCGTGGAAGATCTCTTCTGCTTTGCAGGGGTTCGTTTTTCCATCCTTCGGATGGGTTGGTTGGGAAACTGCGAGACTCCCGTGGGAGAAGGAGCCAGGCGAGACCCCACAGGGAGTGAAACGACCGAGGAGGCTTGCCGGATTCCCCACAGGAAAGCGAGTAGTTTCCCAACCAGCCCTGACTCTTTTATGGTAACGAACCTTTAACAGTTAGTTTATAAAAGACTTCTTAAACAGAAAACGTCCAGATCTATAGCGATCTGGACGTTTTGGTTTGTTACTAGTTATTAATGTTAATTAATTGTTGCCGATCGGCCATTCGAATGGAGGCGATCCTGGTGGTGAATTTTGAATGATATCGACAAATGGAATTGTGTAGGCAAATGCAATCAATACCACCGTAATACCAATCCATAACCTCCAGTTTTCCAGGACAATCGGCGTCGGTTCTGTTCCGGTAGGCGCTTCTGCAATCGGAAACTCTTCTACACCTTTAGGCGCTTTAAAAGTCATATAGAAAAAGTTGTAGAGCATGATCAGGATACCAATGAACAGAATGGAACCACCGATGGCCTGCCCGTACTGATAGCCAATCCATTCAGCGGCCTGGGCACTGCCCTGGTAATCTGAAAAAGCGGATCTTCTCGGAGCCCCAAGCAATCCTGCCAAATGCATGGATCCTGACATGAAGAACATCCCGACCAGCCAGACGATCGTTTGAGTCATTCCGAGTGTATTGATTTTTTTGTCGATTTTTCTACCGGTAAGGACAGGTACCAGCCAGTAGCTGATTCCAAAGAATGTGAGAATGACAGTAGTTGCTAAAGTCAAATGGAAATGACCTGTTACCCAAATGGTGTTATGGACAACCTGGTTCATCTGGTTAGATGCATTAATGATACCGCCTGCTCCCGCTGGAATAAAAGCAACCATCCCCATAAACGGTGCAAAGAAACGAACATCTTTCCATGGCAGGTGGCGCAGCCATCCGAACAATCCGGTATATCCTTTTTGCCTTCCAGTGATTTCGAATGTTGCGAACATGGAGAAGGCAGTTAACAAGGATGGGATGACTACAGCAAATGTCAGAACAACTTGAATGTATTTCCACATTGGATCAATACCAGGTTCTAATAGCTGGTGATGGAATCCGACTGGAATGGAAAATATCAAGAATAAAATAAAGGCAAGACGTGCAAGTGAATCACTGAATATCTTACCTCCGATAATTTTCGGCAGGATGGCATACCATGCCATATAAGCAGGCAGCAGCCAGAAGTACACTAATGGATGGCCGAAATACCAGAATAACGTACGGCTGACCAGGATATTCATACTATCGACTAATCCCATTGACCAAGGAATGAATTGGATAAGTACCGTAGCAGCTACCCCAAGTGTACAAATAAACCACATCAGCATATTAATGACGACCATGAACGCAAGCAGTGGTGAATGCTCACCAGGATGTTCTTTTTTCCATTTATATAATTGACGGAAATTGACAAAGCAGGCAATCCAGGATCCGACTATGACGAAGGTAAGACCAAAATAAAAGATTGGATGAGCTTTCAACGGAGCATAGAATGTATAAAGGACGCTGGCCTTTCCTAATAAAATCATGATAGCGCTTGCGGTGGTACCAATCAGCATTACCCAAAAAGATGCCCAACCCCACTTGCGCTGTTTATTTGTCATGCCTACTGTTTTAGTCATGAGAGCAAACTGGAAGCCGATAATGAAAAATGTAGTGAGTACAAGACCGAGAATGACACCATGTACCGTCAATATTTGATAATAACCAATGCCAAACGGAAGAGTGAAGTTACCGGTACGTACTAATGTCTGTAATAACCCCATCAGTCCACCGATAAGTAACGAAATGAACGTCACCCACATAAAAGACATGACCAACTTTGAATCTGATTTATTTAATCCTGTTTTTTCTGCTATCATTCTTCATACACCTCCACGGTTGCTGTCATCAAGTGGTGGCCGGTACCACAATATTCATTACATATCAGCGTATAAGTTCCAGGGTTATCCAATGTAGTTTCCAGTGTGGAGATATAGCCTGGTTCCAGCATCATGTTGACATTAGTACCGGCTAGTTGAAAACCGTGAATGACGTCTTTAGTCGTAGCCTGAAACATAACTTTTGATCCCGCAGGAATTCGGATCTTACGGATGGCATTACCATCTTCGTCCTTTCCGAAGTCATAATTGAAAGCGGAAGCAAGCACATTCAAGGTATATTCCTTTTCTCCGAGCTTCTGCAAGCCAAGATTATCTTCTTTAAATGCTTCGTGTGCCTGGACGTTAGTCGGATCCAGCGTCACCATACAGCTTGGCGGCTGGGTTCCCTGGTAGAAAGCTCCTACCCCAAGAACAATTAAGAAAATGAGTAGTGTTCCAACCCCTGCTCCCATCCAGATTTTTTCGTATTTATGCAGATGCATCGTAATCCCCCTCTTTACGTATCAAAATTATTATCTTGCTAAAAACAGGCCAAAGACAGCCAGCCAGGATAACACTAAAAATCCCCCAACAATGGAAACCGACACCAATGTTCCCTTTAAGTTGGGTTCTTGGGTGCTGTGCTCAGTTTCTGTTTGTTGTTTCAGATTTGTGCTAGGCATTTTTGCCCACTCCTTTCAAATTTTTGTTGGTTTGTTAATAACTATCTTACAGCAATTTTATGTGAAATCACCCTGTAATTCACATTTTTCACAAAGTGTTCAATAACAACTGAAAACACTGTAAATAAAGGGTTTATGTGTGATGTAAATCATTTTACACCCTGTAAATTTGTACACTTTGTGAAAAGTTAAAAACGTTTACCACAACATACAAAAGAGGGCAATCACAGTATTCTATATAAATGTGAAGAAATTTAGAACTTTTTACTTATGTTTATGTGGGAAGACTCTTAAAAATCGTTCTGCTAAACCAATTTATTCTAACAAGAGAGGGGTTCTCAACTATTAGTTGTAAATTAAAAAGAGAGCAAAACCTTAAAGGATGAATGATATAATGGTGAAAAATAACAGATAGGGGGAAACGTAATGTTTTTACCAAGTTTTGAACTGACGAATAAATTAGCTGTAGTAACAGGTGCTACCAAGGGAATCGGAAAAGCAATTGCGTTGTCATTTGCAGAAGCTGGAGCTGATGTAGTATTGATCGCCCGTTCCGAAGAGCAATTAGAAGAAGTGAAGCGTTCCATTGAAAGTTTAGGAAAGAAAGCGTTTATAATCCAGGCGGATGTGAATGCTTATGATTATATTATGGAAAAGGCAGACACTATAATAGGTGAGCGCCAATTGGATATATGGGTTAATAACGCAGGTATGAATATACGCAGTGAGGCACTGGAAGTAACAGAAAATGAATGGGATCAAATTGTATCCACAAATATGAAGAGTGCTTTTTTCTTATCTCAGTATGCCGCCAAAAAGATGAAGGACAACCAGGCAGGCAAAATCATCAATATATCTTCGGTAGGGGGACATACAGCTTTAAGAACGGGTGTTGTTTACGCTATGACTAAAAGTGCTCTGATACAAATGACTAAAAATTTAGCTATGGAGTGGGGAAAGCATAATATTAATGTGAATGCTATTGGACCGTGGTACTTCCCAACCGCTTTAACAGAAAAACTTCTGCAGGATGAAGATTATGTTCAGGATATCTTAGCCCGCACACCACTTAAACGGATCGGGAAATTGTCTGAACTGGCGGGTGCAGCAGTATTTTTGGCCTCTGAAGCCGGAGATTACATGACCGGACAAACTTTATTCGTGGATGGTGGAATGACCATTTACGGTTTTTAACAGCTTATTGATTACATAATCCCGCACTGCGGGATTTTTTTCTGTTCTCCGGTGTCCAAACTCAATAGAGCAGGTTCAGCGTAGTGTTTAGGAAGTCGATAACACGGCACTGTCGGCATGATGGTGCGGATTGCCTGTTTTTTACTCCTGGATATACATAAATACCATAATGAGACACAATATAAGCATAAAAAAGGAGAACACATGGCTTATATACTTTCGATCGGGAAAAGTGAACCTCCATATGAAATAGCACAAACGCAGGTAAAAGGCTTAGTCGAATCGTTATTTCCATTATCCGAACGTGACAAACAGCGATTACTTCCTGTTTTTGATAATTCGATGATAGAAAAACGACAATTTATCGTGGATGAGGAATGGTTTAAACAACCACACGGCATGCGTGAAAGAAATGAGATTTATATACAGGAAGCTTATCGTCATTCGCTTCATGCGATTGATGAATGTTTGGGGAATGAGCTGTTTCTTACTGAAGCAGTTAGTTTTGAAGAAATTGATATGATTTGTTTCGTCTCCACTACCGGCCTTGCCACACCTTCTATGGAAGCTAGAGTAATGAATGCAAGATCTTTTCGTGAAGATGTAAAGCGGGTTCCTATATTCGGTTTAGGTTGTGCCGGAGGGGTCAGCGGTCTGGCAAGAGCCTATGATTGGGTAAAAGCTTATCCTGAAAAGAATGTGCTTGTGATCAACGTAGAACTGTGCAGTCTGACTTTTCAAAAAACAGATTCCAAAAAAAGCAACTTCGTCGGAACCGCATTATTCGGTGACGGCATTAGTGCTGTGCTAGTAGCTGGTTCTAAATCCAAACTGTTGGAAAAAAAGAAGCGAACCGTACCAGTCATGGATGGAACAAGTTCAAAGACCAAAAAAGACTCTATCGATATCATGGGATGGGAAATTACAGATACCGGTTTTGAAGTTATATTTAATAAAAGTATTCCCCACTTAGTTAAAGATTTTTGGAAAACACATGTCCAAAACTTTCTGAGCGAACGGGGAATGCAACAGGAAGAGCTGCCGTTTTTTGTTGCTCATCCAGGCGGCAAAAAGGTACTTGAAGCTTATCAGGAAGTGTTACAGCTGGATCAAGAAGCTTTCAGGGAATCGTATCACGTATTATCAAGGCATGGAAATATGTCGTCTGTTACTGTTTGCTATGTTTTATATGAGTATATGAAATCATTCCCCGAGGCCGGGACGAAGTCTCTAATGGCTGCCCTGGGGCCAGGATTCAGTTCTGAGTTGATCAGTTTGGAGTGGTATTGATGCCGGTAGTATTGATGATTCTTTTTGGAGCGATCGTATTGCAGCGTATAGTTGAATTGTTCATTGCAAAAGCTAACCAGCGGTGGGCTTTGATGCATGGGGGAAAAGAACATGGTAAACAACATTATAAATGGTTCATTTTCGTCCACACGATATTCTTTATCAGCATGTATATCGAGTCTTCTATATTTTTTGATGGTTGGAGACCGAAAGCTTTCATCGGGTTATTTATAGCTTTTTCTTTTCTACAATTATTCAGGGTCTGGTGCATCCTCTCTTTGGGGAGGTACTGGAATACCAGGGTAATAGTCATACCTGGGCACGAATTGGTAGCGAAAGGTCCTTACAAGCTTTTCAAACATCCGAATTATTGGGTGGTTCTACTGGAATTCATCATCATACCATTACTTTTCCAGGCTTATGTAACAGCGGTGATCTTTCCTATCCTGCATCTGTTACTTTTGAAGATCAGAATCCCTGTTGAAGAAAAAGCGCTAAAAGAATCTAATGGAGCGCTTCAATTGTGACAATAATTCGTACAATTTTGATTATTAATTGCAAAGCAAAAAAAGCTTTGCTATAATTCTAGTTAGAAATGAAAATCATTATCAATTGTAGAAAAGAGGTTCTGCATATGATTTTTTTGATCGGTTTGACGATATCGGTATACACCTTACTGATGGTTTATATTTTAGGTAAATTGAACTCGCCAACGGCACAACGGTTTATTAACTTTAAAAAACACCATTCGGATAAAAGTATGGAACAGAGACAAAAGCAATATGAGCATATTCTCTCAGCCAGGTGACCTACACCTGGCTTTCTTTTTTGTTATAATGGAATAAACTCGAAGGGTGAAGGATCATGTCGAATGTTATAACCGTGGCGCAAGCGAAACAATGGTCTGAAGAAAAGAAAGTGGTATTTGCGGATTGTCGCTTTGATTTGAGTGATCCCGATAAAGGACAGCGAATGTACGACGAGGGGCATTTACCAGGTGCTGTTTATTTTGATTTAGAAAAATCATTGAGCGGAGAAATTAAGCAACATGGGGGAAGACATCCTTTGCCAGAATTGGAGTCTTTTCAAGAGACGCTTGCCAATGCAGGTATCGACAGAGAAACGTTGGTCATTGCTTATGATCAGAATCGCAGCGTCATGGCTGCAAGAATGTTATGGTTATTGAAATATGTGGGCCACGGGGAGGTATATCTGCTGGATGGCGGTATGGATGCCTGGACAAATGCAGGCTTACCTTTAGAGAAAGAAGCACCACGTTTGGAACGGACAGCCAGCTATCCCATCGAATTACAACCTGATATGGCCTGTGGAGAAGCCTATGTCAGAGCTAGACAGGAAGAGAAAGATACCGCGCTTGTTGATTCCCGGAGTTTTGAACGTTATGCAGGGTGGAAAGAGCCGATAGACATAAAGAGCGGCCATATCCCTGGTGCGGTACAATATGATTGGGTGGACGTCTACAAAAAAGATGGCACATGGAAATCTAAAGCAGAATTACAACAGCATTTTCAAGAATTGTCCGATCAGAAAGAAATCATTGTTTATTGTGGGTCTGGCGTTACTGCTGCCTCCAATGTTATTGGTTTATGGGAAGCAGGGATGGATCAGGTTAAGTTATATGTCGGTAGTTTCAGCGATTGGATTTCGTATCAGGAAAATGAAGTGGCGACGGTAGACAAGCAATAATTATGAGAGAAAAACTCAGACCAGAGGGTGGCGGTGCATGAAACAGCAATACACTTTAGCTTATTTTCTAGAAGATTTATGGGCAAAAGGGTTCAAACTATCGGATGAAGATGTACGATTCATTTACTTTGGTATGAACTCAACTAATGCCCCTGTATGGAAAGTGATTATAGCTCTTAAGGCTACATTACAATTTCAACACACGTTCGACGGTAGTTTTTATATGGGTGTACTCGAACATATTTCTAAGCGGGGAATCAATTCTAAAAGGAAGGCATGGATGGTGCTGGAAGCGAAGGGCTTATCGAAGAGAAAAGCATTATAATGGTTATTAAAAAAGTGGCTCGTTGAAAGCCTTGGAATTTTTTAAAATTTCTTAAAGTACTAGAAAACCCGCTTGCGTTTCTTATGAAAGCAGGCGGGTTATTTTTTTAATGCCGCTCGGGCAAGCATATCAGCTTTTCCATTTTGTTTTTCTGGTATCCACTTATAAAATACAAATGGGAAACTGGATTGCAAGTGATTGATTTTTTCTAATAGTGGGAGGAACCGGTGATTTTTGGTATAGTTTTTTTCAAGCGTTTCAACTACAATCTTTGAATCGCTTCTAAACGATAATATATCACCAGGAAACTCATCACGACAGATTTCCAAGGCTTTGATCACTGCCCAGAACTCTGCCTCATGATTGGATAAATCCCCTAATTTAAAGGAAAATTCATGATGTTCCTTCCCGTTTTTAATAAAAACGCCAGCACTGCTGGGACCAGGATCCCCGGCAGCTGCTCCGTCTGTATAAACTTCGATCATCTCATCATCCTTCCCTGACTATCGGCTTCTCATGATTGAAACGTTTGGCAATATATAAGAAAGGTGTATCTATGATTGCTACTAAGAATTTGATGAAATAAGTGGTCAGAAAAATTTCGAACCATATCTCTAAAGGGTAGAGGCCATAAAAAGCAATTCCACAGAAAATGGCCGTATCCAGCAATTGACTCATCATTGTGCTGCCGTTGTTTCTTACCCAAAGCCAACGATCCCCATGAAAGAGACGCTTCAATTTCGAATAGATCCACACATCAAAATACTGACTTACGATATATGCAAGCAGGCTGCCAATGGCAATTTGCGGAACGATGCCGAACAATGTGCGAAGCGCCGGCTGGGCGATATCCTCTTGTCCTGGTGTAAACAAAAGAGCAAGCTGCATCATTACCGTCATGGCTATCAATGTAGAAAATCCCATCCAAACGGCCTGTTTTGCTGCTTTCTTTCCGTATTTTTCATTTAATATATCCGTAGCCAAAAAGGCTGTCCCATATATGATGTTTCCTAATGTGGCTGTTACGCCGAATAATTCGATTGTTTTGACCACTTGAATATTAGCGATTACGGTCGCCATCCCGATCCATACTAACAGACCGAAACGCCCGAATATACGGTACATAATGAGCAATAAGGTGAAGTTCACTCCAGCGAAAAGCACCCAAAGCCATTCATTTGCCATGTTCATTTCCTCCTTAGTTTTGATGACGCGGGAATTTTCGAACCGCGCGGTTTTATGAAATAAACCGTACTCATTATACGTTTCCCTTAATACGAAAACAAATGAAAAAGCGGCAATCATTTTGATTGCCGCTTGGTATATTTTGGTTTAAATTAGTTTTTTTCTACGTTGGCAGCTTGAGGTCCACGGTCGCCTTCGACGATTTCGAAAGTGACAGATTGACCTTCTTCTAGAGATTTAAAGCCTTCTTCGTTGATAGCAGAGAAGTGTACGAATACATCGTCGCCACCTTCTACTTGAATGAAGCCATAACCTTTTTCTGCGTTAAACCATTTTACTGTACCGTTTTGCATGATAAAAATCCTCCTAAAATCTTGCACGTAACACGTGTTAATTACAAAATCGATGGAATCGATATCCTTAATAGATACCCATTCATCGTTTTGCTTGTATCCAATATAGCTTATAAGGGCTTTTATTGTCAAGGAGGATTAGAAAATCTGTAATAAAATATTCTTTTTGTTCACCTTCCTGTTTTGTCAGAAAATTTAATCTTTATCCCTGGATATAAACATCTCGACTTAACTAAGGTAGAATGGAAATTATACATAGAAGGGGGTTTGAACATGAAAACGGATATAGAAATAGCACAGGAAGCCAGGATGAAACCGATTGAAGAGATCACGAAAATGTTAGCGCTTACAAAGGAAGATTGGGAACCTTATGGTCACTATAAGGCCAAACTTTCTGATCAATTGCTTGAAAAGCTTGAGGACAGGCCGGATGGCAAAGTCATTTTGACAACATCGATCAACCCCACACCGGCAGGAGAAGGGAAGTCCACGGTTACCGTAGGGTTAGGACAAGCATTAAATAAAATAGATAAAAAGGCGATCATTGCTTTACGTGAGCCATCATTAGGCCCAACGATGGGATTGAAAGGCGGGGCAGCTGGAGGCGGCTATTCCCAGGTCGTCCCAATGCAGGACATCAACCTGCATTTTACAGGAGACATCCATGCGATTACGACAGCGAATAATGCACTTTCCGCATTTATTGATAATCATATCCATCAAGGCAATGAGTTGAATATCGATCCGCGAAGAGTGGAGTGGAAGCGGGTAATGGATTTGAACGACCGGGCATTAAGAAATGTTGTCGTAGGACTCGGCGGGCCTGTACAGGGAATGCCGCGGGAAGACGGGTTCAACATTACCGTAGCTTCAGAAATTATGGCTGTTTTATGTCTGGCAAAGAATATGAATGATTTGAAACAGCGTCTTGCGAGAATTTTGATCGGATATACGTACGATAAGGAACCAGTGACTGTCGGCCAACTGGGATATGAAGGAGCACTGGCCCTGTTGTTAAAAGATGCGATCAAGCCTAATCTGGTGCAGACACTTGAAAATACCCCGGCTATCATACATGGCGGTCCATTCGCTAATATCGCACATGGCTGTAATAGTGTTGTAGCCACAAAGATCGCTGCTAAGCTTGGCGACTACGTAGTGACTGAAGCGGGATTCGGCGCTGATTTAGGAGCTGAGAAATTCATTGATATCAAGACTCGTGCCGGTGAATTTGAACCAGATGCTGTAGTGATCGTAGCTACCATTCGGGCGTTGAAAATGCATGGAGGCAAGGATAAAAAAGACCTTGCTGAAGAAGATCTGGAAGCATTGAAAAATGGCATGGAGAACTTGAAAAAGCATATGGAAACAATCGAAGGTTTCGGTCTTCCATACGTCATCGCCATCAACAAATTCCCGACCGATACAGAAGAAGAAGTGAACTTTGTCCATCACTGGTGTGAATCAAGAAACGCACTCGTATCCTTAGTAGATGTATTTGCCGAAGGCGGGGAAGGCGGAGTGGATCTCGCCTATAAAGTCGTTCAAGTCTGTGAAACGGAAGAAACAAACCTTCAATACGTGTATGAGCTGGAGGATAATTTAGAGCTGAAAATTCGTAAAATCGCCCAAAAAGTATATGGGGCCGCTGATATTGAACTTTCTCCTAAAGCCAAAAAGCAGCTGGTACAATATGAGAAGCTCGGTTTTGGCAACTTACCTGTCTGCATGGCGAAAACCCAATATTCTCTATCAGATGATCCGACATTATTGGGACGGCCGAAAGATTTTACTGTCACGATTAGAGAATTACGTGCTTCCGCAGGCGCTGGTTTCATCGTCGTTTTAACTGGTGCTATCATGACGATGCCTGGGCTTCCGAAAAAACCAGCAGCTCTGAACATGAATGTAAGCGATGACGGCACAATCACCGGATTGTTCTAAAATCAAATAAGCTAAAATGAACCAGGCAAAATCTCCCCAGCTGAATAGCGGGGAGATTTTTGCTACAATCAAGAGAATCATGGAGTGTATGAGGTGATAGACAATGTCCATAAAAATAGGAGTAACTGGCTGGGGAGATCATGAACTTCTTTATGATGATCGTGTCGCCTCTGGGGATAAGCTATCTGCTTATGCTTCCCATTTTCCCGTTGTGGAAGTGGATACAGCTTTTTACGCGATTCAGCCTGAAAAAAATTACCGGAAGTGGCTGAGTCAGACTCCTGAAAATTTTTCATTCGTAATTAAAGCCTATCAAAAACTGACAGGTCATGATCGTGACAAACTGACGATACAGGAAGCGAAAGCGTTGATGGAGGAATATCGGGAATCGATTCAGCCTGTCGTGGAGGCGGGCAAGTTAAATGCACTATTGTTTCAGTTTCCTCCCTGGTTCGATGTTCGTAAAGACCATATTAAAAAGCTGAAAACAATCAGAGAGTGGCTGCCTGACCTTCCGTTAGCACTGGAGTTCCGTAACCAGTCCTGGTTCGATCCAAAATATAAACAACAGACGCTCGATTTCATGAAGGAAGAAAAATGGATTCATACAATCGTCGATGAACCGCAGGCAGGAGAAAATTCTGTGCCGACGATCCTCGAACCCACCCATCCGGAAAAGACCTTGGTTCGCTTTCACGGCCGGAACGTTCATGGATGGAACCGCAATGGCCGGGAAGGTAAAGACTGGCGAGCTGTTCGCTTTCTTTATCGGTATAACGAGAAAGAATTAGAAGAATGGGTGGAAAATATAAAAAAAATCGAGCAGCAAACCAAGGACATCACCATCTTTTTTAATAATAATTCTGGCGGCGATGCTGCAGCTAATGCCAAACAGTTGATTGACATGATGGATATAAACTATGAAAATCTTAACCCTAGACAAATGGACTTATTCAACTTTTAGGCTTTGTTAAACGTTATGATTTTTCATAACATTCGACTGTAGGGCCGTAAAGTCGAAGACTTCATTTCGAGATGTTTGTCTGAATAGCGGTCCGGTGGGGAACGACTCCCTTTCCGCGGGCATGCGCTGAGCCTCCTCAGACTTCGTCTTCCGGGGTCTCACCTGTCATTTTCATCCCGCAGGAGTCTCGCCGTTCCCCTCCGGACCTTGCCATAGAAAGTTCTCGAAATCACACTTGTGAAACAGCCCTAGGATGTTGAAAAAAGACGCTGTCCCCTTTGTATACTTTGTAAATGCAACAGTATGAATGTAGTTGGACATTCTTTCTCTTTTTGAAGGACCGTTTATTACTAAACTGGCTGGATGGGAAGGGAAACGGCGAGACTCCCGCGGGAGAAGGGGCTAGGCGAGATCCCACAGGGCGAAGCCCGAGGAAGCTTGCCAGGTCCCCCGCAGGAAAGCGAGTCGTTTCCAAGACCATCCCATTACTCTCATGGTAACGGGTCCAACTATCTCGAAACTGAGTCTCCAGCAATCGGGAGCTAAACTGTAAAATCAACACTGAGATTTAACAGAACCAATTTTAAGGAGAAGTTTAATGAATGAAAGCAATGTAATAGAAAAAATCGAATGCTATGTTAAGGAATTGTTTGAAGACGATGTTACAGGGCATGACTACTTTCATATGAGACGGGTAGCCAGACAGGCACGGGAACTGGCTGAACAGGAAGGGGCAGATACTTTTCTTGCCGAAGCTGCCGGCTGGCTGCATGATATTGGAGATGCTAAATTATTCGATGACCCTACGCATGCAAAAAAAGTGATGAACGACTATTTGAAAAAACTTAATTTGCCCGCTGAAAGAATCGCTGACATCGAAGCGGCTATTGAGGATGTATCTTTTTCAAAAGGAAAAGTACCTGAGTCACTCGAAGGCAGAATTGTACAGGATGCCGATCGTCTTGACGCCATCGGTGCAATAGGTATTGCGAGGACATTCGCTTTCGGTGGGGCAAAAGGTCAATTGATTTACGATGAACAGGAAGGAAAGACATCGATCCAGCACTTTTATGATAAATTACTGAAGCTTAGTGAAAAAATGAATACGAATGCTGCAAGGAAAATTGCATTAGAACGCCATGAATTCATGGAAATGTATTTACGGCAATTTTATTGTGAGTGGTACACAGAATAATGTTAAAATGAGAGAAAATAATTCGACAAGGAGTGACTGGACATGACAACTGGAGAGCGGGCTTATTTAGAAATGTGCCAGGAAGTGTTAGAGAATGGGACGAAAAAGGGAGATCGAACTGGTACAGGTACATATTCATCGTTCGGAAAACAATTACGCTTCGACCTCTCAGAGGGTTTTCCATTACTGACAACAAAGCGCGTACCTTTCCGCCTGATAGCAAGTGAGTTGCTTTGGTTCATCAAAGGGGACACCAATATTCGTTATCTTTTGCAGCATAATAATAACATCTGGAACGAATGGGCGTTTAAAAAATGGGTCGAGAGTGATGAGTATGATGGCCCTGATATGACGGACTTCGGTATCCGAAGTCAACAGGATGAATCGTTCAAGACGGTATATCAGGAGCAGATGGAACGTTTCAAACAGTTGATTTTAGACGATGATCGATTTGCAGAAACCTTTGGTGACTTAGGTTCTGTATACGGCAAGCAATGGCGCGCCTGGAAAACATCGCAGGGAGAGACATTGGATCAGCTTCAAGAGGTGATCGAAAATATCAAAAATAACCCGGATTCCAGAAGACATATCGTTACGGCATGGAATCCTGAAGATGTTCCCTCTAATATGGCTCTACCACCATGTCATACGATGTTCCAATTCTATGTGGCGGATGGTAAACTTTCCTGCCAGTTGTACCAGCGGAGCGGAGATATTTTCCTTGGCGTCCCGTTCAACATTGCCAGCTACGCCCTGTTGACTTACCTGGTAGCCCATACGTGCGGACTGGAGCCTGGAGAGTTCATCCATACGCTAGGGGATGCCCATATATATACAAACCATACCGAACAAGTAAAAACACAATTGGCTCGTGAACCGAGAGCATTCCCGACGCTGAAACTGAATCAAGAAAAGACTTCCATATTTGATTTTGAAATGGAAGACATGAAAATAGAAGGTTATGATCCACATCCAGGCATTAAAGCACTTGTTGCGGTTTAGAAGGGAGCACTGAAATGATATCACTACTATTTGCAATGGACCGGAATCATGTCATGGGGAAAGACAATGACCTCCCCTGGCATTTACCGAATGATTTGAAATTCTTTAAAGAAAAAACAATCGGACATACCATTATAATGGGAAGAAAAACCTACGAATCCTTCAACCGGCCATTACCGAAAAGAGAGAATGTCATCCTGACAAAAGATGAGACCTATCAGCAGCCAGGGTGTAAAATCATCCATGATATCAGCGAAATACTGAAGTGGAATGAAGAAAACCCTGATACGGAGTGGTTCGTCATCGGTGGGAGTGTATTGTTTGAACAAATTCTTGATCAAGCGGATCGTATGTATATGACCTACATCGATGAAACTTTTCAAGGAGATACCTATTTCCCGGAGTACCAGGAAGATGAGTGGGAATTGACGCATGAAGAAAAAGGCGTCAAGGATGAGAAAAATCCGTATGATTATTATTTCCGCACCTATGATCGGGTGACCAGGTAATGACAGACTATTGTGGCGTCTTATTAGCCGGCGGGCAATCAAGCAGAATGGGCACGGATAAAGCGCTGCTTGAACTCGGAGGGCTTAAGACAATTCAATGGGTGGACGAGAGTCTTCGTAAGATAACGGATCAGAGGGTTATCATCACCAATCAGAAGGAACGCTTTTCTTTTGTGGACATTCCTTCTTACCCGGATGTATTTGAAGGAGAAGGGCCGATGGCGGGACTGCATGCCGCGATTCACTATCGTACCTCTGATTATTACCTGCTCTCCGCCTGTGATACTCCTTTCCTTTCTCCTGCTGTTTATGAAGTTTTGAAACAGCAGGTGGCGGGGCATGATATTGCCATCCCCGTTTTCAATGGGAAATTCCACCCGATGTCAGGCGTTTATTCAGCAGAGGTTTATAAGAAAACAGGAGAGCTTTTAAATCAGGGTAAGCGAAGCATGAAGGCGCTATTCGACGAAGCAGATACCGTGTTTGTCGACCATTTTCCCTCCATTGATAAAGTTGAACAGGAGAGGCATTTTTTTAATATGAATTACCCGAGTGACTATGAGAAAGCGCAGGAAATTGTAAAAATAATCAAGAGTTGAAAGACATGGCTCGTATTCCGTGATAGAATGTAGTTGCTTGAGACAAGACTTGCATAAACAATCGAACATTTTATGACAACAGTGAAAAAACTACAGTATTTCAAGTGCGAAACCGTTATAATGGGACCATGAGAAATTGTTTCGATCATGTAATCTATTTTGGGAAGGATGGTGAAAGGAATGTTAACAAGTATCGGTGTACCAGGGTTGATTTTGATT
This sequence comes from Halobacillus sp. B23F22_5, assembly GCF_043497085.1. Classification (NCBI taxonomy): domain Bacteria; kingdom Bacillati; phylum Bacillota; class Bacilli; order Caryophanales; family Bacillaceae; genus Halobacillus; species Halobacillus sp. B23F22_5. Next base: position 383,014 of record NZ_JBIEKI010000002.1, read on the forward strand.
TTAGTCATTGCGTTGGTTATTTTCGGCCCATCAAAACTTCCTGAAATAGGTAAAGCTGCTGGCCAGACTTTAAGTGAATTTAAAAAGTCAGCGAAAGATATGACTGGCGATGTAGCCAGTGATGTTAAAGAAGTAAAACAAGCGTTTAAGGATGATCACCAATCATCGGGTAAATAAATAATCTCTCTTAGAGGTGATAGTTATGTTCAGCAACATCGGCGTTCCGGGTCTTATATTGATTCTGGTTATTGCATTAGTCATTTTCGGCCCATCCAAGCTGCCTGAAATAGGTAAAGCGGTAGGCAGTTCCTTAAAAGAGTTCAAGAAAGCCACCAATGATATGATGTCGGATGATGATAAAAAGTCAGACGATAAAAATGAAAACAAATAATAAAGTATACGAGGAAGGTGTAAGGGGCGACCTTGCATCTTCTTTACTTGTTGGGATAGGAAATTATAAATTTATATTAAATCAGCTTATACTTGATTGCCCTTGCAAGATGCAGGTCAGGCCAGCACGTGACGGCTTAGTCAAAGGGGCATATGTACATAGCGTTTGAGCTTTAACTGGAACGGTTCAGCGGGAGGTGTTTAGGTTGAAAAAAAAGAAACAAATAGAAGATGTCGAAATGAATTTAACAGACCATTTAACGGAGCTGAGAAAGCGGATCATTTGGACACTTGTCTCTTTTGTGGCCTTTTTTATTACTGGATTCATTTTTATTAAAGATATTTATCAGTTCTTTGTCAGGGATCTGGCGTTCGATTTACATGTGACGAGTCCAGGGGAAATCATCTGGATATATTTCACGATGGCAAGCATTGTCGCTTTGATTGGTACGCTGCCCATTCTGAGCCTGCAAATCTGGTTATTTGTGAAACCGGCTTTGACGCCAAAAGAGACAAAGGTTTCTCTTTCTTATATTCCGGCTATATTTTTATTATTTTTAGCTGGATTGACTTTTGGTTACGTCATTTTTATCCAATTGATCCTTCCATTCTTGCTTTCCTTGAATGATGGAATGTTCAATGAAATTTTCACGGTCGATCGTTATTTCAAGTTTTTGTTCCGGGTGACCATCCCGTTTGCCATCTTATTTGAGATACCTATCATTACGATGTTCCTGACAAGCCTGGGCGTCATCAACCCAGTAATGTTAGTAAAAATCAGAAAGTATGCGTATTTTGTTCTGATCATCATAGGTACCATGATTTCACCTCCTGATTTCATTTTACAGCTGGTAGTAGCTGTTCCTTTGATTATCTTATATGAAGTGAGTATCGTACTTTCTCGCGTGGTGTATCGCAAAAAACTGAAGCATCATCGTGAATTTATGGAACAGGAGTTTGAAGATGATGAATACGGAAGCTAATCCTAAACCCGCTGTCTTAGTGACAGCGGGTTTTAATGTAAAGTTTATAGCAAGTGGTCGATAGAATGCTGATGTGCAGGGAAGAAAATGTTAGGGTATAACTATTCAAAAAAAAGACCTCGACTGCTTTTACAGTCAAGGCCAAGACACAAACAAAGGATCATCACTTGCACACCTATATAATATCAGGATACTGCAGGCCTGAAAGTGAGATTTATCACTATTTGATTGATTTTAACGAAAAACCATGATAAAACTTAATACAATAGTTTGTAAGAAGTAAGGGGGAGCTTTGGATGCGTTCATTTTACCATTATATGATGCGGTTCAGGGGTAATAAGCAGCAGGATCACGAAAAACAATTGGCAGACTGGATGTTTGAGGATCATAGTTTTCCTAAGCAAGCTACGTCATATCATGAAGTTAGTGACTATCTGGAATGGAATGCTCCATTCCCTGAAGCACTTCGCGTATTTGATCGGTTATGGGACTCCTATCAAATGGATGAACAAGAATAGTTGAAATGAAATCGTGCAGCCGGATGGTTGTGCGGTTTTTCATTTTAATAACAGGTAACATTTCCCTGTTGTTCGTAACGGAACCCATGTTCGTGTATAATAGATTTATAATTAGAACAGGATGTATGGTATTTAAGCATGAAAGTGAGGTTATTCTATGAAACTATTACATACCGCAGACTGGCATCTTGGCAAAATCGTCAACAGTGTACATATGACGGAGGACCAGCGCTATATTTTGCAAGAATTTTTGAAGGTAGTAGATGACGAGCAGCCGGATGCGATTATAATCGCGGGTGACTTATATGATCGTTCGATACCTCCGAGAGAAGCGGTTGAATTGTTAAATGATGTCCTGACGGAATTGGTCATCGATAAGAAAATTCCGGTGTTAGCGATTTCGGGAAACCATGATAGTCCGGACAGACTGGAGTTTGGCAGTCAGTTATTCCGGTCTCAGCAATTATATTTAGATACAAAATTAAAAGGTGAATTTCAACCTGTCACGCTAACAGACGAACATGGCCCTGTCCATTTTCATCTCGTTCCTTATTTGGAACCGGCGGAAGTAAGACAGTTTTTTGACGATGATAGCGTCCAATCTCATCATCAGGCTGCAGAACGGATGATTGACCATATTAAATCCAATCATGATATGTCAGAACGCCATGTGTGGGTCGGTCATTCCTTTTTAGCCGGAGGAATGGAAACGGAATCGGAGGAAAGGTTATCGATGATAGGTGGAAGTCCGTATGTCGATGCGGAACTGTTCGAGGACTTCGCTTACGTGGCATTAGGGCACTTGCACCAGCCGCAACGGGTAAGATCGGAGCATATTCGTTACAGTGGGTCCATTTTAAAGTATTCTTTTTCTGAAGCGAGTCACCGAAAGGGTGTCACGGTTGTAGAGCTGACCGGTGAAGATACTACAATCAGACAAGTTCCCCTTAAGCCTCGACGTGACCTTGAAGTCGTAGAAGGCTACCTGGACGACTTTTTGAATCTGGAATTACCGGATCATCCCGAAAATTATCTTCATGTAAAATTGCTGGATGACGGTCAGTTAGTGGATCCGATGGGAAAATTACGCAGGAAGTATCCAAATATATTGCGGCTCGAACGGAATATGCTCTCGTCGCAAAAAAAACTGCAGGATCTCACAAAAATCAAAGAACGTCAGGAAATGTCTCATACGGATTTATTTGCTTCCTTTTATGAAGAAATGAAAGGGGATGCTATCCCTGAAAAGCGGAGCAGGCACATTGAACAAGTCATCAATAAATTAATGACTGAAGAGCGGGTGAAATGACATGAAAGCTATTACGTTAACAGTTACCGCATTCGGACCTTATCGTGGACGACAGCATATCGATTTCAGCAGGCTTGGGGAAGAATCGATATTTCTAGTAACTGGTCCAACTGGGGCTGGGAAAACGACGATATTTGATGCCATGTGTTTTGCATTGTACGGAAAAGCAAGCGGCAGCGATCGCGATCAGGATACGTTGCGCAGTCATTTTGCTGAGCCGGATGAACAGACAAGTGTTGAATTTGTTTTTGAATTGAGAGGGAAAACCTATCGTGTTATCCGAACACCGAAACAGCCGAAGAAAAAAGCGAGAGGTGAGGGATTCACCGAGGGTCCTTCGAAAGCTGAATTGTACATCCTTGATGGAGATAAAGAAATATTAGTAGCTTCTCGTATAAAAGAAGTGAATGAAACCCTGGAAGAGATGATCAGCCTTGATTATGAGCAATTTCGTAAAATGATCATGATTCCACAAGGAGAATTCCGAAAGCTTATTTCAGAGAACAGTAAAGAACGGGAAGAGATTCTCCAACGCATTTTCCATACCCATTTTTACGAAAGAGTCACCGAGGAGCTTAAACAGCACTCCAGGCAATTAAAAGAAGAAATCAGCCAGTATCAATGGAAAATCAAACAGGAGACAAATAAAGTAGCCTGGGAGGAAGAAGAAGTTGTTGATACGTTAGAAGACCCGAAAGAGATTCTGACATTACTGGAACAAAAGGAAAAGCAGGCGCAACATTCACACCAGCATGTAGAGGAGCAATTAACGAAACAAAACGTGAAGTTAAAAAAGACGCAGGAATCATTTTACCAGGCAAAGCAGTTGCAGGAAGATTTTTCGAGGTTAAAAAAATACCAGGAAGAAAAACAGGCATTAATGCAGCAACAGCCGGACATGGAAAAAGTGAAAGACAAACTTTCCCAAGCAGAAAATGCAATGGAAGTGGTACCGGTCGAGGAGCAGTGGAAGAGCCGCCAGCAGGACTATGAACGCTTGAAAGCTCAGTTAGAACAAAAGCGGACTTATCTTGCTGAAAGTCGCGAACAGTTCACAAAGCTCCAAAAAACTTATGAACAAGAATCAGAAAAAGAGCCAGAGCTAGAGCGGTTAAAGGAAGATATCAAACGGAAAAAAGAGGAACTGGAAAAGCTTAACAAACTGAAAGTCCTTCACGAAGAGAAAGAAAAGACCGGAAAGAAGTTGGAAATAAAAGCTCAAGCTATTCAAAAGCTGAAGCAGGCAGTAGAAGCGAACAAACGGGAAAGTACAGAGCTTCAGGGGCTGCTTAAGCAGGAAAGTGAATGGAATAAAGCTTATTATCTATGGAAACAGGATTTTCAAGAACAAAAAACCATTCAAAATAGAATCGAAAAATTAGTAAAGGTCAACGATGACATCTTGAATATGCGAGACAGGTATCGGGATTTCAAGCGGCACTACGATAGAAAGGTTTCGGAAGCAGAGCATATTAAAAACCAGCTGGATGAAAAGCAAAACGAATTGAATCAGCAGCACGCTTTCCTGTTAGCTCATTCCCTGGAAGCAGGAGCTCCTTGCCCTGTATGCGGTTCTGAACACCATCCTTCACCGGCTGGAGCCTCCAGCCAGGGAAATTCATCGTTGGAGGTTGTCGAGCAGTTACAAGAAAAGTATCGGCAGGCTGAAGAAGCTGTTAAGAAAGAGGAAGAGCAAAATATACAACTGAAAGCAGAAGGACAATCACAAAAACAGCTACTCGTAGCGGTTCATGAAGAAGTGGCTGAGCACGTTCCCGACCTCCAAGCCGAAACCATTAAGAAAGTACAGCAAAAACAGGCAGAAACGATCGATATGTATCAACAGAAAATAGCGGAGATAGAGGCCAAACTGAAAGAAATAGCTACGGCACACGATAAAGCGAAGCGGTTGGATAATCAGCTGGAAGCCTATCAAAAAGAACTGGAAGCAGAGCAGGAACAATACAATCAGCTTGAGAACAGTATGGTGAAAACAGAAACATGGATCGAACAGTTGAGTGAAGGAATGGACACCACCCTGGACAGTTTAAGTCAAATGAAAGAAAGTATTGCCCGCATGGAACGTAATTATCAACAAGCTGTAACAAACTGGGAACAGATAAAAAAACGGTATGAAGAGACAAAAGAGGAGTTGCAAAAACTGGAAGTTGAAGTTTCTGAGCTTACTAATTATACCGAAGAAAGTAGGCAGACTGTCGCAAAATGGCAGGAGAAATTAGATGAACAGCTAAGCAAGCACCAGTTTGCCAGTTTAGAAGCCTACCAGGCGGTTAAGCTTCCTAAGTCAGAATGGGAAGAATTAAAACATAAACTGGAACAGTACAAGCAGAAGCTGGTCACGATTGAAGAGCAGACAGCGGAACTGGAAGCGCACTTGAGAGACAAGGAAGAACCTGAAATAGAAATATTACAAGCAAAGCTGGATCAGGAAGAGAAAGTGAGAGAAGCACTTGCTTCGCGTAAAAACGAAGCAGGGCTCCATCTTAAAATGATCCAGGACGTTCAAATAGCGGTAGATTCCTTATATAAAGAGCAAGAGCAATTAATGAACGATTATTACGACATTGGTGAACTTGCGGATCTAGCCAGGGGAGAAAATCATTTGCGTTTATCCTTTGAACGGTACGTTCTATCTGCATTCTTAGATGAGATTCTGATGCAGGCAAACATCCGCTTTGATCAAATGACTGATCATCGCTACCAGCTGATCAGAAGTGACCAGGTCGCAAAGCGTGGTGCCCAGAGTGGACTTGATTTGGAAGTTATGGATCATCACACAGGGCTGCAGCGTTCTGTCCGTACACTTTCAGGCGGTGAGGGATTCAAAGCAGCACTGAGCCTTGCCTTAGGAATGGCTGATGTCGTTCAGGCTCATGCAGGAGGAGTCCAACTGGATACACTGTTCATTGATGAAGGCTTCGGCACGCTTGATGATTTATCTTTAGAGCAAGCGATTGGATGCTTAAAGGATCTGCAGGACGGTAACCGAATGCTTGGGATCATTTCCCATGTTCCCCAATTGAAAGAGGAAATTAAAGCGAAGCTCCATATTTCACCAAGTCCAGAAGGCTCAACGGTACAGTTTGTATTCCATTAATTACTTTTTAAAACTATGTTTCTCTCATGTTATATTATTAATTGCACATGTTAGAAGCAGAGAGGGCGTTCCACATGAAAGTTATTAATGCACCAACGACAGCTCAGGTGGAAGAGTTACATGGCCTATGGGGACAGTTTCAACAAGAAGTATTACCATGTTTTCTTTCTACCTCTTATTTACAACAGTTAGGAAACACCGATATTTTTCATTTGCCAGACCTGGATGTAAAGGATCAGGCAGACATCATTGAAATGACGATAGCGCTGCAGACGATTATCCATCTGGTAGATGCATCCTTAAACAAGCATGAAAAATCCGGCTATCTGTTTGAATCTAATAAAAAGATACTCACCAAACATGGAGTTTCCTTTCCTTTTGAAGCACGGTTATTCGAACTTCCTGAAAAAAATTACCGCCGCTACCATTAAGATGCTTGTAATTTTCGTTCTAATTAAATAGGATAAAAGTAAATGAGAGCGGAGGTATCGCCATGTCTACACCATTTTCAATGGAATGGAAGATGATTACCGAAGGCCAGGAAAAACGAATCAATGCAGAAGATAATATATTTGAGATCACATTCGATGGTTATAAAATATTTCCCATTGAGGAAATAATCGAAATTAAGCGTCATCCAGATGCGGATTTGATCGGAAGCGGGAAAGTTGTCGAATTGATTTTCAAAAACCAGCAAACTACTTGCAAATATCAACTAATTTCGCTATATAGCGTCAATTAATGGATCGCTATTATGCGAAAGGCGTCTGTTTTTGCGCTTGCCCGGGAAATATTGTGCTGAATTATTTCCCCTTGTCCCAACAAGATTCAAAGAATTGCCACATTCCCCAAGTTTGTTATGAAGGTATTCATCTTATACTTAAAGTAGCTACATGAATATTTTCAATAGGGGGAAGATAACATGCTCAGCAGTGTTTTGTTTGGTTTAATTCTAAGTGGTTTTATAGGTTTGATCATTACAGCAGATTTAGTATCAGAATAAACACTTTTTAAGCGGAAAAGCTTATCCATTCTCCAGGTTACATTTACCTGGAGAATTTTTTTGTTCATTTGATAGGTTTTGTTATTATTTTTATAGAGTTGCAAAGGAAGGGTGAGGATATGAAGATATTACATAACGATTGGGCTCCACTGCTGGAGCAGGAGTTTGAAAAACCATACTATCAGGAGCTTCGCGAATTTCTGAAAAAGGAATACCACCATCATACCGTTTATCCGGATATGCATGAGATCTATCAAGCTTTGCACACGACACCTTATCAAGATACAAAAGTAGTCATTTTAGGACAAGATCCATATCACGGTCCAGATCAAGCACATGGATTCAGTTTTTCAGTAAAGCCGGGGGTTGATGTTCCGCCATCTTTAAAAAACATCTATAAAGAGCTGGAAACGGATGTAGGGTTTGAAATTCCCAATCATGGATACTTAAAACCGTGGGCCGAGCAAGGGGTATTATTATTAAACAATGTGCTGACTGTCAGGGCTCACCAGGCACATTCCCATCAGGGAGCAGGGTGGGAAACATTCACCAATGAAGTAATTGAGGCGTTGAATCAAAGAGAAAAGCCTGTAGTATTCATGCTGTGGGGAAAGCATGCGCAGAAAAAGGCTTCGTTTGTCGAGCGCGGCCGTCACTTTGTAATTCAATCTCCACATCCTAGTCCATTATCCGCTTATCGAGGGTTTTTTGGCAGTCGTCCATTTTCCAAAGCTAATCGTTTCCTGGAGGAAATAGGGGAGTCGCCGATTGATTGGCAACTGCCACATCAAGTAACAAAGGCTTAAGCCCATGCAAACTTAGTCGGTTCACATATACTATCCTATGACAAGAGAATGAGTACGGAGGGATAGTTATGTTTCCACCGGCAAGACCTCCGATGGGAGGAAGACCGCCAGGATTTGGGGGGCAGTCGCCTTTTCAAATCGGTTCGTTTGGGAATCAATTCGGAGTTGGCAATCAGTTCGGGGGAGTGCCACAAAAGCAAGGGTTCCTATCCAAACTTTTAGCTAAAAGAGGAGCAGGTGCTGCAGCGCGTGGTGTGGGTGGTGCCGTCCAGGGTGGCGGTACTGATTTTGCTTCCATGCTTGGTAACGCACAGCAAGTACTGAAAATGGCCCAGAGTGCTGCACCTATGATCCAGCAATATGGACCGATGATGAAAAACATACCGACATTGATCAATCTATGGAAAATCATGCGGGAGCCTGATGAAGAAACAGAAACACAGCCAGAAAGCTCTAGGAGATCACCGGAACGAATGGAATCAAGAGTAAGCAGCAATCGGGAAAGCAACAGGAGACGCGAGGAGTCTCCCGGTGAGATACGTTCTCATAAACCTTCTAGTGCCAATCAAGGCACATCACAGCCCAAATTATATATTTGAGCTGTGCATGTGACTTGATTTTTTTTCTTAAAAAGGAAAGAATGAGGGAAATACGTGTTATGAACATACTTTCTCTCGGGAGGTTTTAAATATGTCTGAACAGAATTTGAATAAAGCGACCTTTGCTGGTGGCTGTTTCTGGTGCATGGTCGAGCCGTTTGATGAACGACCGGGTATAGAGAAGGTGGTTTCCGGATATACCGGCGGCCATACAGAAAATCCTACCTATGAAGATGTTTTTACGAAGGATACGGGGCATGTGGAAGCGGTAGAGATCACTTATAACCCTGAAATTTTTTCTTACGAACGACTGGTCGAAATATTTTGGCAGCAGATAGACCCTACAGATCCGGGTGGACAATTCCATGATCGTGGGGAACATTATACAACTGCCATATTTTACCATGACAACGAACAAAAGCAAATAGCTGAAAACAGTAAGCGGAATTTAGAGGAAAGTGGCAAATTCAAAGACCCGGTTGTGACCAAAATACTGCCAGCTAAACCGTTCTACCCTGCTGAAGAAGCGCATCAGGACTACTATAAAAAACAGTCGTTTCATTATAACCTTTATAAAAAAGGCTCAGGCCGAGCTGATTTCATCAAAGAAAACTGGAGTTATAAAAAGGACAAGGATGAACTGAAGCACCGTCTGACTGATATGCAGTATTTTGTCACCCAGGAAAATGGCACAGAACCGCCTTTCCAGAATGAATACAACGATCACGAGGAAGAGGGCATTTATGTAGATATCGTATCCGGGGAACCCTTATTTAGTTCTACGGATAAATACGATGCCGGCTGCGGATGGCCAAGCTTCACTAAACCTATTGAAAAACAGCAAGTTGCCGAAAATACCGATACTTCTCACGGTATGATCCGCACCGAGGTGCGAAGCCATGAAGGAGATTCCCATCTGGGGCATGTATTTGAAGATGGTCCGAGAGATAAAGGCGGCCTAAGGTATTGTATTAATTCTGCAGCGCTAAAATTCGTCCCTAAGGAGAAAATGGAAGAAGAAGGGTATGGATATCTCCGTTATTTGTTTGATTGATGGAATCCCTTATAGGTAACCGTTGGAAATAAAACGGAAATAACGTAGCTTTGAAACATTCAGTCGACACATGTAGAATTTGTCTTGTGGTTAGTGAAGAAATAAAAAGTTGATTAAATAAAAAAGTGCCTGACCCTAATCTTTAGCGTATAAACGCATTGGGGGTCAGGCACTTTTTATGAAATTTTTTCTTACGAACGATTGGTCGAAATATTTTGACAGCAGATTGACCCTACAGGTCCGGGTGGACAATTCCATGATCGTGGGGAACATTATACAACTTCCATATACTTAATATATCGGCAAAATAAGGAGCATTTTTATGTATTTTAATTACAGGAAGTTCTAAAACTATTTAAAGCAAGTCACTTAAATAGTAATTATAGAATTATTGTGTTAATGAACATAATCTCTTCTTGGTGTTAAATTTTCCCGATAATTCATATAATTCGTGGTATTCTTCTAATGAGAAAGTGTCTGACCCCCGGTGCGTTAATGCGTTACTCAGGTGCAGGTCAGGCACTTTTTTGACAAGGGTTTTCGATGGTTATGGGTTACACTTTTGATTTATTTTGCGTAATACATTGTATCTTGAATTTTCTTATTCGAAGACATTTTCATAAGCAAATTTATTTTTTTGCATTTTAAGAAATTCGACTTTTTGGCTAGTGAAACTTTTTTAAGCCATGAAAATAAAGTGTTTTGAAAGGAGAATTTCTATACATAATCCGCAAAAGGGTGAGGGTAATGGAAGACTCAATTTCAATAAAATGTTAAAATATACATAAATAAACACTAGAATATTTAAAGATAGTTCTTTTTTGATATAGGAAATAAAATTAAAGAATTTTAAAAGGTTAAGAGAAACTACTATATCCTTTAATAAGAGTAGGAAGATGTTGATTGGAGATAATCAAGGAGGTATGTTTTATGGTAATGAAGAGGGTTGATGTTATAAAATATGTCAAGGAAAATGAGGGAAGAGCACTAAAAAAGGCAAGCGAAATTCTTAGTAAAGAAACAAGTATTCAAAGTTTTAATGGTATTGTAGGAGGTAAGAACGCAACATATAGTGTAGATCCTTTAGAGTATGAAACAGCTGAAAGCTATATTGAAGACTGGATGAGAAGCCACCATAAAAGGTATAACGATGAAAAAAACTTCTCATATAGAAAGTCTTCACATAGAGTACATGATTTGTTAAAAGATAGTTTTGTAAAAAATTATATTGAGAATTACTTAGCACGAACATTTTTTAATAAGCATGAGAGAATAAATTAACTACTATATAAGTGATAAAGTTACTTCTATTTTCTATTAATCTACATAAAAGAGAATAGGATAAAAAAGAGTAGAAGCCGGAGAAAAACAAATTGAACTTGGTGTTTCCTACCGCTTGACATTTTTTGTAGATTAGAGGCACTTTTTATATACTGTCATTCTTAGTTTCCTATAAAAAATAATGAAAATTAAATGAGTGAATAAAGAAATGATACCGAAGATATCTAAAGAAATAAAAAAAATAAGAAATAAAAAGGATGCTTTAATTGAATTACTAAACAGAATAATTAGTCTGTTGTTTATTATCCTATTATATATTCTGAGTTTAGTAATATTTTACTTATTTGGAGTGGAGATTGAAAATAAATTATTGTATCATATATTAGCTATTATTTTTATTGCTGTAACCACACTAAATACCTTTAATAAAAGAGTTGTTCAAATTATTTTAGGTTTTATTGGGAAGGTGTTCGTTGCAATTATAATTACACAGGTTTTGTTACTATCGTATGTAATTGCGCCGTTTTTTGGAGCATTTTTAATTGATAACGTGATTGATGCAAAGGCATATTCGTTAACAGGAATTGTAGTTTATTTTGCTCTTTTTATAATAGTTTCTACAACATTGTCTGGTTGTTTTGTTTTATTTCTAAGAAAAAAACCTCAATTTATTTTTTCAACATTTAAGGAGATTGGACTTATAGATCTTACATTTGTAGAAGAGTTCTATGATAGATACATTGATAATTTAATTAGAATATTATATCTTGTTATCCTGATTTTTTCAGGAACTTTAACTTTCATAATTTCATTTGTACCTTTATTTTTTGAGCTTTCTAACGCTAATGAAGAATCATTATCTTTTAAAAATAAACCCACCTTTTTTGCAATTTTAACTATATTGTTACAAGTAGTATTTCACGGGCAGATAGCTGGTGTTACTAGCAAAATAAAAAAATAAAATGACGGTGCGCCACTACGCTAATGCTTTAGTACGGTGGGGGTCAGACACCGTCATTATACACCCTTGTAAGAGTGAGGGAGGATTTATTATTTATTAGCGTAATAATATTCCATATCCCATAAATCATGTTCTTGCAAATCGTTGTCAATAATATGTTGGTTCACCTTTTTAATAATAGATGTCATATCAACGTATTCATTATCACATGAGGTAACAGAACCTTCTTTTAAAATGTACTGAATTAGGTCTAAGAATCTAATAGTATTAAAATTCTCCTCTTTAAAATATTTCCACGCTTCATAAGGTTTGGAACTCCCTTTTATGCCATCTAAGAACTCTCCTTCAAAATTTGGGATAGAAATAAATGTTTTTATCTCTAAACCTCTCTGTTTTCCTTTCGTTACTTCATCAATGATCTTTTCATTGTTTGTCCATGCACCATTTCTTACCTTTTTCCCTTTTTTTAGAGTGGTTGGGTTATCGGAATCGTGAAGTATTGAGTAGGGTACTGAAAAATGGTTAAGAATTTTAGATACTGTGACTATGTTAGATTTTCCAAGACAGTTTAAAATGTGTAAGGAGGACTCAACTTTTCCATCTTTAATTAAAGATCTAACGACAGAATATTCAGTTTCACCTTCAACTAGGAGGTTCTGTTTTGCAAAAAAGAATTCGTTTATATATGGATTACTGAAGTTCATCATTTTTAAGTTTTCTCGATCATCTTGTGTAAAACCCGCTGCTTCGGTTGAAAAAGTTTTAACTGTTCTATTAGCACTTACTTCTTTTTCAATACGAATTATAGTAGTATGGTCTTTTGTCAGATCTATGAACATAGGAGAGTGTGTTGTCCCCATAACCTGCCAATTTTCTAATTCAGCGATAGAATAGAGTGCTTCACGTGCCTCTCTAATAGCAGATGGGTGTAAGAAGGCTTCTGGTTCCTCTATCAGAAGTATTTTAGGTTTAGATGAATCAATTGCACTTTTCCCTACTTTATGCCTTCCAGTCTCAGCTAACATTTTTAAAGCAGACCAAAGAAACGTTCTTTGTAATCCCGTCCCATGGTGGGATAGTGGTACCTTATGTGTAGTGCTATCTGCTGAAGCTTCTTTACTTCCTATTCTTATAAAACTACCTGAATTTATAAGTTTCTCAGGTGCTATTGTACTTGATTTGACGTCCAATTCAACGTGATCAAATTCAGGGAATATTTTAGCAAGATCCTCTGCTATCTTATTTGTGGACTGTAATATATCGTCTTCAATTTCTTCTTTAACACTCTTGCCTAACTCCTCGATTTGATTAAGTAGTGTTAATAAGTTAGAATCGTCCTTTTTTAAATTAGATTTTATCGCTTCTGTTAAAATTGATAAAATCTTACTTTCTAATTCAGTCGGATTATCAAGAGGTGAGATTTTTAAAGGGGTAGGAATCTTACTTGTTAATATAGAGTCAAATCCCCCGGTACCATTTTTAGTGAATTTATCTAATCCTGGATCATAGGAATATTTATCTCTTGTTCCACCTGGGGTTGTCCAACGGTATTGAACTTTAATGCAGTTTTTGTAATTTAACTCTCCATCATTATAAATCCATTTTTGTGCGATTTCTTCTGTTGTAACGTCCTCAAATATTCCAGTTATAATCGGAATGTTATCCGTCTTTTCTTGGTAGAAATCTTTTATATCCAATTTAGATGAAGAAGTGGCAAAAGCTTCGTATGCACTTAAAATGGTGGTTTTCCCTACATTGTTATTACCAATCAATACTATAATATCATCAATCTTTATCCTTACTGGTTCACCTATCCCCCTGAAGTTCTCTACAATAATCTCTGAAAGTTTCACTGACCCAACTCCCTTTTAAAATATTTAAACCCTTATATTTCCAATAATAACATATTATGTGTAAATGGAGAGGGGAAGATTATATAAAGGAACTATTATTAGCCACAAATAATATGATGTAAACTAGAGTATAATAACTTTAGTTAAGATAGCATTGAAGAATCTACAAATAACTTATCTCAATTATTTTGTATTATGTGTTTATAAGGAGGTAGTGAAGGTAAACTCACCGACATCCCATTGTATTGCCACATACACTCCGGACACGTCGTGTTCGTGAACAGAAATGAGGTTAAATCTTCCGTGAGGATTTAATAGAATGATGTATATAAAGGTAGCCCAGAGATCAACTCTGGGCTATTGATATCCTATCATATTAAACAACAATAATTGTTATTAGCAATTCTTATTGTTTTATCGTCTGTTGCGGCTTCTTGTCCCTGTCGTATTCTTCGAGTTTTCATTAATCCAGCTGGTTTTTCTCTCTGGACCTGAGTCTCCACTTTGTGACATATCAACATTTTCAAGTGGGTCTCTGCTATGGCTTGTTTCATTATTTACTATATTATTTGGATACATTGATTTATTTTCTGTCTTGTTAGTCAGAAATGTACGATAGACTTTTTCTTCATTCTTTTCGTTCGCTTCTACCAGTACAATGGTTTTTCCATCTTTTAAATATTGTTCATACTGTTTGGCTTCTGCCTCTGGCATACCAGCTCCTACCATGGCTCCGACGATTCCTCCGCCGCCGGCACCGATGCCTGCACCAGATAGTGCTGCTGCAATCGGGCCAGCCGCTGCAATTTGCCCGATCCCTGGAATAGCCAAAAGACCAAGCCCTGTTATTAAACCGGCGATGCCGCCAAGAATACCGCCAGAAGCAGCTCCGATTCCGGCCCCTTTACCGGCATTTTTACCCCGGCCGCCTTTATTTGATGTAACGGTGGTATCTGTTTCATCTTCCAGCACATTCACCTTATTTTTATCCTGGGCAAAGACAGAAATGTCATTACCGCTGTAACCGTGATTCTGTAAATCTCTGATTGCTCGTTCTGCGTCTCCCACGTGAGAGAATACGCCTCCAATGAGCTTTTTATCCATAATCTCCATCATCCTCCTTTGTATTTGTACACGTTAACCCATACCCCGTTAACAGAAAATGTATGCATTCAGTTATAAGCTAAAATAGCCTAAGCAGTGTCGGTATTTCTTTTTCATCGTCACGATCTGTATTTATATCCACCCATAAAAAAGTCTCGCATGGTTAATATAGGAATAGAGTTTTGTATGTTAAATGTTAGAAAGCAACCTTTAAGTGGTATGGGAGATAAGATAACAGAAATAAGCAGGGATGACTAAGGAGAGATACGGATGTGGGCAAAGCAACCTTTTTTTAAATATAGTACAGCTATTATCTTGATATTGATCATTGTATTTTTATTAAAAATCCTCAATGTTTTTGAACCAATTAAAACAATGATTGGCAGCATCTTTTACCCAATATTGATAGCAGGATTCCTTTACTACATCCTGAAACCATTTGTTCATATGATAGCTAAGATCAAATATATCCCAAAAGGGCTAGCGATTCTAATGGTATATGCAGGGATAGCGGGTATTATTTATGCTGCTTCTTTATTGTTAGCTGGAACGATCCAGAAACAGGTTTCTAAACTTACAAAAAATTTGCCCCAGGATTTGAAAAAAACAGCTGAGAAGACAGAACAAACCATAGAGCAAAATGATATGGGTATGATTTCAATCAGCAGCCTCAGACAGAAAGCCGCCAGCTTTTCAGGAGACATGGTCAAGCAGCTCGGAGACAATATCACTGAAGTTCTTGGCACGTTGACTGGTGCTGCCACTGTACTTATCCTGGTGCCATTCGTTTTATTTTATTTTTTAAAAGACGATCATCGCTTTGTACCCTTTATGTTAAGGTTCATTCCAGAAAAGCATGAGGGGGAAGGGAAGAAGATATTAAGGAATATTGATCAGACTTTAGCCGCTTATATCATAGGTCAGATTACTGTGGCTGTGGTTGATGGGATACTGATGTATATAGGTTATTTAATTATTGGGCTTGATTATGCTCTGGTATTAGGTATATTTGTAATTCTAACAGCCGTTGTTCCGTTTTTCGGTCCAATGATTGGAGTTCTGCCAGCGATCGTTGTAGCCTTGACCCAGGAGCCGATGATGGTAGTGTATGTTTTAATCACATTGGGCGTAGTTCAACAGTTGGAAGGGAATCTGGTTGCCCCGGTGGTACTCGGAAACCGCTTATCTGTCCATCCACTGACAATAATCCTGCTTTTATTAGTGGCTTTTGCTGTGTATGGATTCATCGGTATGCTGATTGCTATTCCAGTATACTCCGTTTTGAAGGTTACAATAAAGAACTTGTATGAATTCTATCGGCTGCGTAAAATCATGTAAGCTGCTTTTCATAAGTATTTAGGACGCGTTCAAAACGCGTCCTTTCTTTGTTGTACCTGGCTTTTCCCATCCACGAGCCAGGAATATGGATAGTATACTTCAACCCTAGCGAAGCAAAAGAAGAATGAGCCGACACCCTTTTGTCGGCTCATTCGTTATGTTTCTGTTACCCTGTCTTTGTTTTTTCATCGTGCTCCTCTTTTTTACGTTCCAGTTCTGCTTTGTCTGCTCTCAAGGCTTTATACAGGGAGTAGACCATTAAGAGCATGATGATTGAAAATGGGAAAGCGGCTGATATTAAGGCGTTTTGTAATGCTTGCAGTCCCCCTGTATAAAGCAGTACAGCGGCTGTTGCGGACTGGGCAATCCCCCAGGCAAATTTGACAGCTTTAGGAGGATTCAAAGAACCATTCGTCGTCTGCATCCCGAGCACGAAAGTTGCTGAGTCAGCTGACGTAATAAAAAAGGTTGCGATCAACAGCATTGCGATAATGGATAACAGTACACTTAAAGGATATTGATCAAATACACCGAACAGCATCTGTTCTGGTGCAAGGCCAGCCAGGTCGACACCTGCATCCTGCTTGACTATTGCGGAACTTCCAAACGCTGAAAACCATAAAAAACTTACCAGCGATGGAACAATTAAAACACCAGAGAGAAACTCACGGATAGAGCGTCCTTTAGAAACCCTGGCAATGAATATACCAACAAATGGGGACCATGCAATCCACCATGCCCAGAAGAAAACTGTCCAGTCTTTGATCCAGGTCTGTTGTTCTTCATTGTTTGGAGCAACCCGGAGACTTTCTTTAGGTAAAGATTGGAGATATGCTCCAAGAGAGTCCACAAGCATATTCATGATATATAAGGTCGGACCCAGGATGAGCATGATTAAGAATAAGGTGAAGGCTAGCCCCATGTTAGCATTACTTAAATACTTGATACCTTTACTTATTCCGGTGTAAGCCGAAATCATGAATAAAACTGTAACGACTGCGATAATCAGTAATTGAATCCCGAAGCCCTTGTCGATGCCAGTCAGATAGGTTATACCCCCATTGATTTGAGCGGCTCCGAAACCAAGGGTGGTCGCAACCCCTACAATGGTGGCAAATACTGCAATGACATCGATAAAGGTTCCCCAATGACCTTTCATTTTATTTCCAAAGATTGGTTCCAGTGTGGCACTGACCAATCCAGGTGCCCCGCGGCGGAATTTAAAATAAGCTAACACCAGAGCGACTATGGCGTAGATCCCCCAGGCATGGATGCCATAATGGAAAAAGGTAATCCGCATTGCATCAGCCAGGGCTTCGGGTGTGCCTGGTTCAGCAACAGGAGGATTCGTGATGTACTGCTGGATAGGTGCTGCTGCCCCATAAAAAACCAGCCCGATTCCCATTCCGGCGCTGAATAACATGGCAAACCAGGTTGGATAGCTATAGTCCGGTTTGTCTTCCGGTTTTCCAAGCTTCATTTTGCCATAAGGACTTACGATCATGTATAAACAGAAAACTACAAATAGGGTAACGATCAATAAATAATACCAGCCAAAATGAACAGAAATGTACGACTGGATGTTGCTTGTGATCTTCTCCAAATTAGTAGGAGCAATAGAGCCCCAAACTACAGAAAATAAAGTAATTGCAAGCGTAATCCAAAAAACTGAAGTTACCTGTTTCATATCCTTCTCCTTTCACTCAATCAAAAATAATAATTTTTTAAACAGGGGAGAGCATTTACCAGCCTAAGTTTCATTACCCAAGTGATAGGGTTATAAACAAAGTCAGTAAATATTAGGTGAAACGGTCTAAATTAAAGTAATAATTGTTCTATTTAGGAAAATGTTGGTTAAATGATATTGATTGGGGCAGTGATTACTTCTTTTGCGGCGAAAGTGATAATTGAACCATTACTTGAGGAAAGGGAAAGGTTTTCGAATCCGGTATCTAGAATATAGTGGTGGAAGCATAAGCATCAAGAAATTGTCATTCCAGGAAGGGGAGAAAATTGAAAGAGGACAAGGATGAAAAGATCTATCGTGATTGGATGAGTGAAATTGTCAGGAAGCATGAAGCTGAAGGAGGCTTTGATGATTTACCGGGAAAAGGGAAACCTTTGCCAGCTGATTCACTGAAAGGGGATGTTTTCACAAGTATTGTCAAAAATGCTAATTACCGACCGGAATGGGTAAGAATTCAGCAGAGGGTCAGGGAGGCTATCCGAGCGTTACAAAGCGAAATAATTAATGAAAGGCTGGATGATAAAACAAAGATAAACCGAGTAAAAAAGATTAATCGTGATATCAAAAAATACAATCAATGCTGCCCTGTCAAGCTGCAGAAACCGCCGGCTACCCTTGATGATTTAGAAGCAGATTGCAAACGCTGGGAATAATTATATCCAATCAAAAAAGGAATCTTTTCACTATAAAGATTCCTTTTTTGATTGTCTTCCTAAAAGTTATGAATGATATGATAAAATAATCCGGAAGGGGATTTTATCATGAATGAATTTCGGTTTATAAAAATATCCATATCCTTTTTGATTGCAGCCATCGGCGGGGCTGCATTCCATCTTCTGCAGCTTCCTCTACCATGGATCCTCGGTCCAGTAACCTTTTTACTTCTCTATAAAATTACCACCAAACAGCCTACTGATGCGTCATTAAAAATGAGAAATATCAGTTTTGGCTTTTTAGGTATTCAAATTGGCAGTACATTTACTGCGAATACATTTATAAATGTAACTCCTTATTTATTTCCTTATACTATTTTTACACTTCTTTTGATAGCAATCAGTCTTTTGAATGCCTATTTTTTATCAAAGGTGATTAAAATAGATGCCAAGACAAGTATGCTGGGCAGTGTGCCAGGCGGTCTGTCTGCTATGCTTGCATTGAGTGAATCTCTTAAAGGGAATACGGTGCTTGTCACCATCATCCAAACCATTCGTTTGGTCACCATATTATTTGTCATCCCGTTTGCTGCCACTCAATTTTTTGCCAGGGAGGCCGGGCAAGGTGTACCAGTTTCTACTTCTACTCCACCGGGTGAGTGGTATACCCTGGGTATCTACATCGCTGCGTTCGTTCTTGGTTCTTTATTACAAAAGCGGGTGCCCGCGTCTTTGGTCATCATTCCCATGCTTATTACAGGGGTCAGCCGGGCATTTGGTCTCCCTTTATTAGAATTACCGACCATGTTGTTTATTTTAGCTCAGCTCAGCTTAGGCGTATACTTAGGTAATTCTGTGTCTATCACTGACCTTGTGAAAGCTGGTCGGTATTGTTTGTATTACTTTGTTCTCGCTTTGTTATTGATAGGGATGTCTTTCGGATTTGGATTTTTACTTAGCCAGTGGACAAGCATGTCATTACCGACTGCTATTCTCAGCATCGCTCCCGGGGGACTTATCGAAATGGCTTTAACTGCTGATGAAGCGGGAGGAGATCCTTCTATTGTAAGCTCTTTACAGATGATTCGTCTGCTGATGATTGTCTTGATTCTTCCTTTTGTATTGCAGTGGCTCATTCCTAAACTGGAAAAGTTGCAGGCTGAGCGGTCTTAGTTGACGTTATCTTGAATGTGAGATACCATTATCTTGATACTGAGATAAACGAATAGCAAACTACAAATATAGTTAGCTTAAAGAGGAGGTTTTACGAATGAAGATGAAGCATATTTTCCAGGAAGGAAAATCGGATAATAAAAATGTATTATTGTTGCTACATGGTACAGGAGGAAACGAGCAAGATCTTTTGCCGATTGCGAATATGATCGATCCTGATGCATCGATCCTCTCTGTCCGCGGAAATGTATCTGAAAATGGTATGCCACGTTTTTTCAAACGATTGCGTGAAGGTGTATTTGACGAAGAAGATTTGATTAACCGGACGAAAGAATTGGATGAGTTTTTAAATGAAGCAGCTGAAGCCTATGGGTTTGATCGTGAGCATGTGATTGCTGCTGGCTATTCCAATGGAGCAAATATCGCGGGCAGCTTATTGTTCCACATCGAGAACAGTTTGAAAGGGGCGATGCTCTTTCATGCGATGGTTCCAAGGAGAAATGTGGAGCTTCCAGATTTGACAGGCAAGCAGCTGTTCATTGGAGCCGGGGAGAACGATCCCATTTGTCCTGCTGAAGAAACAAAGGATCTGAAAGAGATGTTCGAAAATGCCGGAGCTACGGTGGAAGTCTTTTGGGAGAAATATGGACACCAACTTACCGAAGCAGAAGTCAAGGAAGCAAGAAAATGGTATGATAAGACTCAGAAATGAAGTTAAGAGACTGTCTCGGTTAATGAGACAGTCTCTTTTTTGCGAGTGGCAGCACATGCGCTACAGGGTGAGAGTCCCGAATGCACCGATTCAGCCGGTAAGCATTAGCTGACAAATAGTGCGTTACCGTGAGGTAACGTGCGGAGGATTTGAAGGCAAACC